>DHOP01000030.1:0-7014 GCA_002407775.1 Prevotella sp. UBA5387 | reverse complement strand
CGGTAGAGACCAGGACAGTCTATCCCGAAGGAATCGACCTTGGCAAATATGATGTCATCGGACAGGATGAGACCAGCGTGCTCCATCTGGAGCCGCAGCGCCTTTGGGTGGAAAAGACCATCACGCCGATACTGCGGCTCAAGAGTGACAAAAACGCCCCGTCGCCCCGGATAATACAGGCTCCCCGCCCGCACTGCATCATAGGAGGCGGCCATGTCGGAGCCGACCTGCTGGCAACACTCATCGACAACAAGTTCAACCACCATCTGCCCGAGTACCGGCAGGTCAAGATGTTCGCCCGGCTGGGGCTTAATCTGCCGACCTCGACGGTAAACGACTGGATCCATGCCGCGGCCAACGTACTTTATCCGCTTTATGAAAACCAGCGGGAAGCGGTACTGAGTGGCGGCTATGTCCAGATTGACGAAGTCCCGTGGAACATAGCCGACCGCAAAGGCCAGGCCTGCCGCAAGGGATACGCCTGGCAGTTCAGGGACGTAAGCCCGCATCCCAAAGGAACCTGGTTCTACTACCACAAAGGAAGCCGCGCCGGGGAGATACCGAGGACGCAACTGCGGGGTTATCGGGGGACGATACAGAATGACGGCTACAAGGTCTACAACGAATTTGAGAATGTGCCTGGAATAACGGTTCTGGCGTGCATGGCCCACATACGCCGTAAATTTGTAGACGCGCAGAAATCGAACCCGCTGGCTGGCGAGGCCGTGAAATATATCGCCACATTATACACACTTGAAGAAAACCTGAAGGCTGCCGGCGCTACCTCTGAGGAAATCCGCGCCGAACGGCAACGTCTCGCCATGCCCTTACTGGAAGGGCTTGAGGTCTGGATGCGGACGGCCCTGCAGACCTGCACGCCCAAAGAGCCCCTCGCCGTAGCCATCAAATACGCCCTGGCCCTATGGCCAAGGGTAAAGCGATATACTGAAAACGGGGATTATCTTATAGACAGCAATCCCGTCGAACAAGGGCAGCGCCCATCTGTGCTGGGACGCAAAAATTACCTCTTCAGCCAGAACGACCGAGGGGCCGAAGACAACGCCATCTTCTACACCTTCATCGTCTCATGTGAAAACCTTGGCGTAAACCCTATCAAATGGCTTAAACACACTCTGCAATGCATCCGGACCGACATGGACGACCACGACCTGAGCCTATTACTCCCATACAACTTCAAAAATTAGAACAGAACTGCAAGTCGGATCTTTTCGGACGGATACAATTAAAGAAAGATTATACGATAAAATACGCATAATAATTGATATTGTTATGCAATTTATTCTCTAATTACAGTAATAATTAGAATAAGGGTGTCATGAAAATCAGTCATATAGGAACAAAGAGACAGGATAACTGCATTTCTCGAAACCTTTAATAATCCCATTACGATATTGCATTCAATGCCACCAATACCGGCTCATCAGTCCATTCGAATTCCGTTTTTAAACAAAAGAAGCAGGGATTATAAAAGTACGTATTTAACTGTGTGTTAATTAGTATTCTTTATATACCAAAAGTACGTACTTTTATAGGCATAAAGTACGTACTTTTGTAAGCTTAACAATAGTAGTTAAGAGACTCTGTTAATAATGTTAATTTGAATCTCTGTTATTCTATCATTGCGCGATACTTGTTAACGGTTGCTCCCATACCATCTACAAATCCGATTTTAGTACGATCACCACCCACATTGAATTTAACGTATTGGTCATAATAGAGTGTGGCACAATCCCCGTTATTTTCTTTCAGTTGGCGATACTCATTCCATGAGTGATCGTATTTTTCGAGTGCGAGTTTAATTGCTGTTTTATCATATATACCTGTTTGCTCACCCTGATATCCTTTAAGCATGACAATCCAGCCTTGTTCCATAATTCTGTGAAGCCAGAGTCCATATAGAGAAGAGGTTTTGATATAATGTTCGATGGCTTTGTCTTTGCATTGTATCTTTTCGGATAATTCTACTATATCCTCCCAGAGTGCTACGGAAAGTCTCATTTCGTACAATGACTCGTCGACTATGTTTTTCTTTAAGATTTCATCGAAGATTCTTTTTAACTGGTTGATTCCTCCCAGATAATGGTCGCGTGTCCAGGTCACATTGACGGAGTGCAGGAGTGAACCTCTTCCCCGGATAATAGCATCAGGGGTCAGCATACACAGACGGCGGAAGAATGGGAGAGTCTCTTGGGATATACCAATTTTCAGTGCATATTCATTGAAAATATCTTCTTCTTTGCGGTTAGGATTCAGGGCCCATTGGCTCATCACGTAGGTATTGAGGTCACACCAAAGTTCATTGGAGATGTAAGGACCGTACCAGCCTCCACCTCTCGACCAGGTCCATACGCCATAGAACAATGGATTATCTTTCACATCGTTCAGGCAACGGGGAGAAGCATCCTGCTTTGTCTCTTCAAAACCATTGATTACGGCATTTGCCACATAGTTCGGATAAGCTCCTTTTCCTTCATACTCACGCTGGCATTGTACCTCCACTACTTGTTTGTGCTTGCCCAGTGTGATTGTTTTGTTGAAATGGAAAGTCCGGAAATAGTCTCCATTGGTATGCTTGATAGCCATATAGAGATTGGGATGTGGTGCTACTTGTTCGGTAACGGCTAAGTAATAATCCGGGCGGACATGGAAGAAACCAAAATCCCACGTACGGTATATAATCTTCTTATTTCTTTTTACACATACCTCTTCTCTGAGCAGATTCATTAGCCGGGCATGTATCTCAATACTTTTATCATATCTGTTTTTATAGTCTACCGGGCTGTTTCCTATGTGATACGGAATGTTGTGGGTATAAGTCTCTCCGGTACGGATCACCAATCCGTCCATCTCCGGGAAACGCTCGAATAATTCTTTCAGCATGATCCGGTGAATCTCCCAAGTTTTGGGTTTCTCGAAAGATATTTTTCCATCCTCGTCACAAATCTCGTCTTTATAGAGTTCAACTAACTTTTTGGGTAATACAATGATATCAGTGAAATAGAACGCTTGTAAACCGTTCTCGTGGCACGTTTTGATCTGTGTTCTGATTTCTTTTGTCAGTGTTTCGATCCATGCTCTTTCTTTTGATCCTTTCGGAAAAATACGCTTGTCGAATTTTGAGAAACTGACGGCACATTGCGGGAACTTAAACTCATTGATAACCATGCCATTCATACCAAAAGAGGCTAACTTCTCCGGTTTGCGGAAAACACTCTGTGTCATGGCATCCCCGGGGTTGTGATGTACCATGTCCATTACCAGATATCCCTCTTTTTGAATTTGTTGTGCCAGGATAGGCAGAAACATACAGAGCCCTATCCCTCCTAATATCCACTTCTTCATAATTTTGATTTGTATTTATATTAATTGTGTCTTATTCTGTTGTAACGTAAGGCATTGCATCGGCACCGGATGCCCATTGCTTGTTGGGAGTATTTCCCATGACGAAAGATAGAGTACCCCCTTTCAGTATGTCTTTATGCAGGATATAGCATTTGTTGTAAGGCTGTCCGTTCAAGGTTGCCGACTGGATATAGATGTTTTCCTCTGTATATCCTTTGGCCTCTACCTTGAATTTCTTTCCATTCTCCAGCGTGATGATACTCTCTTCAAAGCCCGGACTGCCAATGACGTAATAAGGCATACCGGGACATACCGGATAAAATCCAACCATACTGAACACTAACCATGCGGACATTTGTCCGGCATCGTCGTTACCGCTCAGCCCATCGGGCGTAGGATAATATTCTCTATTCAATATGTTGTGTACCCATTTCTGAGTTTTCCAGGCTTCACCAGCTAAAGCAAAAAGGTAGGGAATATGATGGCACGGCTCATTGCCGTGCCAGTAGTAATCTTTTTCAAAGAAAGTGTCGAGACGTGTCCGGAAACGTTCTTTGCCGATATGTTTCATCAGTCCGTTCACATCGTGGGGAACATACCATGTGTAATGGTAAGGTGTTCCTTCGCATATATAATCTACAAATTTATCGAATTCAAAAGGTTCGATCCATTCTCCGTTTGCATAACGTCCGCGTGCATAACCGGTTTCCGGGTCGATCACGTTTTTATAGTTCATGGCTCTTTTCATTAATGTTCTGTAGTCATCTGTTTTTCCTAATTTCCTGGCTACTTGTGCCAGAACGAAGTCATCATAGGCGTATTCCAGTGTTCTGGATACTTGTTCTCTCTTATGGAATGCATCCCATACATTGTCTTCCAATGGGATATAGTTGTATTGAAGATAGGATTCCAGCCCCCGGCGTCCTTTACCTTCTACATAACTTTTTCGGTCTGTATTGACTTCAAATGCATTTTTATGCATGAGCCGATAGGCTTCCTCATAGTCGAATCCCGGAACCTCTTTCAGGATGGCATCCCCCATCATGGCTATTCCGTGATCGCCGATCATGGCTGCCGTATAATTATTCCATAGCGGAAAGATAGGTAGCCACCCGCCTTGTTGCCCTTTTACAATGAAAGATTTAGAAAAATCTCCTGTGAGGGACGGGCTAAGAATGGTGTAGAGAGGTAACACGGCTCTGTAGATATCCCACATGGAGAAATCGCAATAATAGGTGAAATCTTTGGCTTGATGGATGGTGTAGTTTTCGGAGAAACCGGGATAATAACCTTCCACATCACTGAAAGTACGGGGCAACATACGTGTATTGTAAAGAGCGGTATAAAATTGAGTCTTTTTCTTCTCATCGCTACTCTTTACAGCTATCTGGCTCAGTGCTTTCTCCCAATTAGCTGCCGACTGTTTCTTTACTTTATCGAAGTTCCATCCGGGAATCTCTGCTTCCAGATTTTTACGGGCATTTTCAATACTGGTGAAAGAGGTGCCTACTTTTACCTGTATGCTGTTCCCTTTTTCAGGAGCGAGTTTAATCCAGGCCCCTACCCTGTTTTTGTTCCCTTTTATTTCTGTTTCTCCCGTTGTAATTTCATTGTCTTTCCATGTTCCGAAGGAGTCGAAGTCTTCTTCAAACCGGATGACGAAATATCCGCTGAATCCGGCACTCTTTCCACTTCCCTGATAGATTCTGTAGGCGGGATTATAGCCTGTTACTTCCCTGCTCTTTGTATCAATTTTTAAATACCCCTGTTGCTTGTCACTATTGGGTTCTATAATGATATAACGATCTTTATCCGATTGAAAACTAAAACGCATGATTCCTGTGTGAGACAAACCTGTAAGTTCGGCATGAATCAGGTAATCTTTCAGCATCACCTGATAATAGTAAGGCTTTGCCGTTTCTTCATCATGGCTAAATTGGGAAGCGCGCTCTCTGGCATTTGTTTTTAATTCACCGGTGACAGGCATTATTGTTACGCTGCCATAATCTTGTGTGCATGAGCCACTGATCCAATGGCTGGCACGGAATCCTTGTATTTCGTCGTGGTAATAATAATAAGGGGGATTGCCTTTATGTTCTCCTTCCAGTGTTTGTGGTACCCAGTTGGTCATTCCGTTGGGGACACCGACTGCCGGCATGGTTTGTCCTTTCTCTTCTGAGGGTGCTTTGTCACCTCGTGCATGTCTTTGTATGTCTGTACCAATGACGGGGTTAACGTAGTCTGCATATTTCTCATTCCGCGTCATAGAACAGCCGGATAGCAGTAGTGTACATAATAAACTTAAATATAATTTCATACCTATTTATTTGTTTTCCATTAATGCGAAAGCGCACCACAGTACGGGTGCCTGTCCATGATAATCTCCTGTTTTTTTGGGGCGGTCATAATAGTATTGCCGGTTATTTCTCTTATTGGTGCCCGAACATACCTCTGTTACATCTCCGTTTTCATTGATATAAGATACCAGTGATAGCCATGCTTTACGGACTGCAGGAGCATATTCCCGGGCTTTCAGCCAGCCTTGCTTTACGCCTGTGATCATGGCGTAGGTAAACATCGCCGTTCCGGAAGTCTCGTTCCAGCAATCGGGAGCGTCTATCAACTGGTTCCACATACCGTTTTCTGCCTGATATTGTTTTAAACTTTTCATCATATCGAGATACCCCTGTAGGATACGCGGACGATCCGGGTTGTCTTTGGGCAATACTTTCAAAAGTTCTGCCATACCTGCTGCCATCCATCCATTGCCTCTTCCCCAAAGGAAAGGGACATCCGGGGCATGATAAAACAGCCCGTTAGGACGTTGTAATTCGTCCAGGTAGACGGCCATTGAACGTGCGGTCCGGTCGATGTATTTCCGGTTGCCCGTTGCTCTGTAGGCTTGCGATTGCAAGATGGTTATCATATACATATCATCTATCCACAAGCGGGTTTGCCAGCTAAGTCCTTTGTCGGCCCACCTTTTTTCTTCGGCTGAGGCTTCCGCAGGTAGTTCCCATTGTGTATCGGCATAAGAAATTCCCAAATCCAGGTATTGTATCTTTTTTGTTATCTGATAGAGTTCCAGAGGAAGACATCCGAACATATTCAAATCGACATGATTTTTAATAGGCAGGAAATCTTTTTCTGCTGTACACAGATAGTCAAAACGCTCTTGTAACTGCCTGGATAACTCTTTGTTCTTGCTTTCGCTGGCAAAACGCACTGCTCCGTACCAGGTACATACTTCGGCATAATGTATCCATTTGCCACCATGTAGCATGTGTTTACCGGATAAGAAGCGGTTGGCAACCTTGATTCCTACCTCTTCCGGAGTGTAACCTTCGGGAAATTTCTTCAGCATCCTATTTTGCGCCACAGAGGTTGACGCAAATATAGTAAAGATAATGATATACAGGGCTTTTGTCGACATTTACTTTGATATATAAGAAATGAATGAGTTCAATAAAACGCAAATTAACACAAATTCGTGCAGATTAGAAAGACGGCTCTTCCGTTTATTTACTGTGCGGGGATTCGAGTTAATCTGCGTTTCAGTCAATCTTCGGTTTTGTATACTTCTTTATAATTATTCTTGATACGCTCCCCAGAATTTAAGTTCACTTAGCTGAATCTGAGCACTGGGTTCCC
>DHOP01000095.1 GCA_002407775.1 Prevotella sp. UBA5387 | reverse complement strand
CATGTCTTAATAGACGCTAGTGAAGACCATCAATGACGACCTTTACAAATAAAATATCCTATCAATCAAAGGCAGGGATTGGCAATAGCCAATCCCTGCCTTTGATTTTCTAACTGTCTTCTTGGGCAATTCTCACCAATTAATTGATACATCGTTTCCCAAAGAAATAGCGGGAAAATCCTGTCCGATCCATTGCCCAACCCATACCAAAACATCCCAACAGTGCAAAAATAACAGACACCACAAGAAACAATAGGCCTGATCTGTCAAAGGCGAGATAAGGTTGATAGAGCTTGGAAAGAACCGTAAATATCGGAGAAAAGACCAATAGCACAAGTGAATTTCGTCCAATGTGCAAAGCTACACGGCGCATCTGCCCCTTCACCCACTGATAACAGAACAGGCCGAAGCAAAAGACTAAGAAGACGATCAACACCCCTCCAACAGTCGCTCTATCAAGGTTGGAAGGATAAAGACACAGTATTACGATGGGTACAATGGCCAAAGCTGATGCCCGAAAAAAAGAAAGGAACCCTACTCCAACTGCGCCTCAACACCGCTCCTGCCATGAAATAGCAGGCATTGGAGAACGATATGACTCTTGCGCCATCAGCCAAAACATAAAGGACAAGGCCGAGAATAATGAACCTTGAAAAGTCTGAGAGGCTCGGAATATGGAACACAACATACAACGCCGTACTGCAAATGATGAGCGTGTGGAGGTACCAGTACGGACCTAATGGTGTGAGTAGCGCATTCTTAAGGATCACTCCCAATGTCAATTCAGCAACATGGTCACGTATGGGGAGCATCGATGCCATCACCGTGTAACCCACTTCCATAACCAAATAGGGCACAAAGATCCACCACATGGACCGTGCAAATGCCTTCGACTGTTTGCTTGTGCTTGCCAAAAAGCCAGAGATGAGCAGGAAACCAGGCATGTGAAACGTGTAGACGATTTGCTTCGCATAGGGGTAGGAATTACCGATGAGCGTCAGATGAAACGCTATCATCAACACAATAAACACCGCCTTGAGGAAGTCTATCTCGTCAACTCTTCCACGTTTTATCGTAGTCTGTTGTTCCATTTTGCTATGGTTATATATCGATTGATGTGGAACACCTACTCCACTCTATGATAATACTCCTCGAAAGGCAGCCTATAGCGATCACCACGAATACCCTCAGGCACACGTATGCCACAGGTAATGATCATGTTGATCTGGCATCTGTAGGGCAGATGTAGCGCCTTTTTCACACGGTAACTGTCAAATCCCTCCAATGGACACGTGTCGTAGCCCTTCTCACTCATGGCCAACATGAAAGTCTGTACGGCCAAAGCGCAACTCTTATGCACTACAGTATCCACCTCCCCTTCGGTCACTTGTCTCACCATAGGCCTGAAAATACCAATGGTTTGAGCAAGTATTTTGTTTAGCAGTCCTTTCAAACCAAAGAACTGCATGTATTGCAAGGGCATCACTCTGTTATAGTATAGCTCTTGCAACTTGATGCGATGCTCCTGCCTATCCTTGGGGCTATTCTGATGAATTTCATCGATATTTGCCTGTAACACAGGCTTAGCATGCTGCAGATGCTTATCACGACGAGTCACAAAGACCACCATCTGTTGTGCCGTTCGGGCACTTCCTTGATCAAGGCAGGCATGGGTGAGCTCCTGTAGAGTCTCTGGATCAGTCACATGATAGCACTCCCACAATTGCATATTAGAGCTTGTAGGCGCCAAAATGGCCTGACTAATGCAGTCTTTCACCTGTTCTGGGTCGAGCGGCTTTGTGGAATCATATTTCCGTACGGCTCGTCTGTGCTCTAAAATCTCACGTAATGTCATAGTCGTTGATATTATTATTCGAGGGCCTTGAACACTCAAAGATCTCTCCAATGGCACTTATTTATAGATCAGTGTGGTCATACGCTCTGGCGCAAAGATGTCGCGCGCCACGGCAAGTATATCGTCTGCACTAATAGCATCGATGTTGGCATAGAGCTTGACAATGTCCTTCTCCCAGCCATAATGTAGGAAACTGCGTCCGAAGTCAAGCGCAAAGCTCTCTCTATTGTCGCAAGCTACGCCAATTTGCCCTTTGATTTGCTTCTTGGCAGCTTGCAGACGCGTAGGACTTATGTGATGATTCATCCAGCGATTTAGCTCTCCACGAACCAATCTGAGGCAGCGATTCACATCTTTAGGGTCGCAACCGAAGTAGGTACACCATAATCCAGTGTCACCGTAGCTCACTATTGAGCTCTCCACGGTGTAGACCAGTCCACGCCTTTCGCGGAGAACAAGGTTCAGACGTGCATTCATCCCAGGCCCACCAAGGATATTATTGAGTAAATAGAGCGCCATGCGGCGTTCATCGTGGATGTCATATGCTCGGTTTCCCACCATGACATGGGCTTGATGAGTGCCTTTTGAAACAATATATACTCGGCCGTCACCGGTAGCAGTCTCTTCCAAAGTCCCTCCCCCTTGAAGATGCGGAATAGTGTTGGGTTGAACATCAGACACATCGTTGGAGGTGTTGACATTTTCTTTCCCCAATAGGGAGGAATTAGGGGATAAGCTTTCTACAGATGCTGTTGATTGCAATGCATGACTGTTATTAAGCCTTTTCAGTATATCCTTGAAGTCTATATCCCCATAGACAAAGAACACGGCGTTGTCAGGTCGGTAATATTTTCGTGCAAAGGCAAGGGCTGATACAGAGCCGAAACGACGCACGTTATCCACCGAACCGAGAATATTGTGACCGAGTGGATGACCTTCAAAGATAATGTTCTCAAAGTCGTCGTAGATTAATTCGGACGGCGAGTCATTGTAACTCTCTATCTCTTCGCAGATCACCTCAACCTCCTTGTTGACCTCCGATTGTGGATAGGTAGAGTGAAACACAATGTCTGTAAGCAGTTCTACAGCGCGAGGAAAATCGCGTTTTAGTATAGCGGCATAGTAGGTGGTGTCTTCTTTGTTGGTGAATGCATTGAGATCGCCTCCAACACTTTCCAAACAGTTGAGGACATTCCATGCCCTGCGATGCTCGGTTCCTTTGAAGGTAACGTGCTCACAGAAATGAGCCAATCCTTCCTCCTCTTCTCTTTCGTTGCGCGAACCTGCGGCTATCTGGTAACCACAATAGACCACTGATGAAGTCGAAGGCAAGTGAATGACGCGTAGACCATTGCTAAGCGTTGCTGTGTTATATTTCATTATGCATGCAAAAATAGCCATTTTTGCTTTGATTAATGCTGTTTTTTTAAGATATTTGCACAGTATAATCGATAACACATCATGCGAAAAGTAATAGGAATAGGCGAGACAATACTCGACATTATATTCAAAAACGAACAGCCTATAGGAGCTTATCCAGGCGGTTCTTCCTTCAATGCCCTTGTTTCTCTTGGACGCTCAGGCATAGACTGCACACTCATCAGCGAGGCTGGCAACGACCGTGTGGGCCGCCACGTGGTCAGCTTTCTCAAGGAAAGCGGTGTCAATGCCGATAACGTGAACATATTTCCCGACTCCAAGTCGCCAGTCTCCTTGGCATTTCTTGATGAGCAGAACAATGCAGAGTATATCTTCTACAAAGACCATCCGCATGATCAACTCGATTTTGTTTACCCTGACATTCAGCAAGACGACATTCTACTCTTCGGGTCCTACTATGCATTGAATCCGGTAATACGCCCGCAGATGGTAGCTTTGCTGGATGACGCACGCACGCATGGGGCAATCATCTACTACGACGTCAACTTCCGCCAGTCGCATAAGAATGAAGTGATGAAGCTCACACCAAATCTCTTGGAAAACCTTGAGTATGCGGACATCGTTCGGGGGAGCCATGAAGACTTCGAGGTGTTATACAAGAAGGATGACCCCGATAAGGTTTACAATGCGGAGATTTCGTTCTATTGCAAGAGGTTTATTTACACTCAGGCTGCACAACAGGTGGAGTTAAGGGCTGAAAATGGACTGAAACGCAGTTATCCCGTTCCTGACATGAATACTGTCAGCACCATTGGCGCAGGTGATAACTTCAATGCAGGCTTCATCTATGGCCTTATGCGCTATGGGATCACGCGTGCACAGATAGAGGCGGGATTAAGTTCTGAACAGTGGGACAAGCTCATTGGTTGCGCGCAGGACTTCTCCAAAGACTGCTGCCAAAGTCTCTTCAACTACGTCTCCAAGGAGTTTGGTGAGCAGAAGAAGGCTGAGTTGGGGTGAGAAGACTTCCGTTTTCAGGGACTTAATGTAGTTTTATCTTCTTTCATTTCAAATTTTCTTTTTCCTTATCACGCCTGGCACGACATCCTTTAAGCATCGGGCGAGTAAGGTAATGCCCGCCTCGCAAGTGATCATGATGGCGTTCAGGCGTGTAGTTTAGTTGGAATCCGGTGATATGGCGCTGCTGATTCCAATCTTCAGTTCGTTCCACACCCACCGACGTGACAGAGATATAAAAACGTCCAAACTCCCCTAAATCTACGACATGACCGTCTTGTAAGAGAGTCTTGACCCCGTCATAAAGTGCACTAAGAACCGCACGCACATCTGCACGAGTAACTGAACAACTGTGCTCTACCATCTCTTCGATAGCTGTCAGGTCCATAGTCTCTCTGCGCCGCGTGTGTGCAAAATACTTGCCATAGCCTTGACGGCTACGGATGTTGTACTTCTTTAAATCGTAATGTATCATAATCTTTGCGTTTATTTGACGACAAAATTATGACTTTCTTATCCTTCCTGCAACCCTGAAAGGTATGCTACGAGGTATGCAAGGCCTCAACGAGCTTGTGATTCAAATTGATTCACGAAGTAATTCAATTTGATTTACTGAGTAATTCAATTTGATTTACTGAGTAATTCAATTTGATTTACTGAGTGTTTCAAATTGATTCACACAGTAATTCAATTTGAATCACAACCCCATTCGGCTTCGAATATAAGTAGACAAGCCATCTTTGTCTATGAGACAAAGTATGTTAGCGGACCTCGCCTTTTCTTATTTTTAGATATTTATATTAGATCCTTGCATCTTTTCCTATTTTGTTCCCATCATCTTTTCATCTTTCTCCCACTCTCTTCTCCAATCTTTTCATTATCTTTGCAACAAAATAACTACCAATGGCAGAAGACTTTGACATTCGCGAAGAGCAGCTATCGTCTGAGGAAGAGGCGTTTGAGAATGCGTTGCGACCACTGCGCTTTCGCGACTTTAACGGCCAACAGAAGGTGGTCGAAAACCTTGAGGTCTTCGTAGAGGCGGCTAAATACCGCAACGAACCACTCGATCATACTCTACTCTACGGCCCTCCCGGACTTGGAAAGACGACCTTAAGTCAGATCATTTCCAATGAACTGGGGGTGGGTTTCAAAATTACTTCTGGACCGGTCCTCGACAAACCAGGAGATTTGGCGGGTATATTGACCTCTCTTGAGCCCAACGATGTGCTCTTTATCGATGAGATACACCGTCTGCAACCTGTTGTAGAGGAGTATCTATACTCTGCCATGGAGGACTATCGCATAGACATCATGATCGACAAAGGACCGTCTGCGCGAAGTATTCAGCTTGACCTAAACCCATTTACCCTGATTGGAGCCACTACCCGTTCGGGCATGCTCACCGCTCCGCTACGTGCCCGATTCGGTATCAACATGCATTTGGAGTATTACGATGCCGAGACATTGAAGCGAATCATACTGCGCTCTGCTCGCCTCCTCAAGGTGCCTATCGAGGATGATGCCGCCACGGAGATTTCAAGACGTAGCCGCGGCACACCACGAATTGCCAACGGACTTTTGCGCCGTGTACGCGACTTTGCACAGGTTAAGGGCAACGGAACAATCACTGCCAGCATTGCTCAGTTGTCGCTCATTGCGCTCAACATAGATTCTTTTGGACTCGATGAGATGGACAATAAGATTCTCTCGACCATCATCGATAAGTTTCGGGGAGGTCCAGTAGGCATTTCAACCATTGCCACTGCCATCGGCGAAGACCCTGGTACCGTAGAGGATGTCTATGAACCGTTCCTCATCATGGAGGGCTTTATCAAACGTACACCTCGAGGACGTATGGCTACCCCACTCGCCTTCGAACACCTAGGTCGCAATCCCTACAATGGAAGTGTGATGCAGACCGAGTTATTTTAAGAGCATTCCATAGTCATCCCCAATACTAAAATCACATTTTTCTACCAAACGAGGTGTGTCGTTATCAAATGATAACAACAACAATAGGTATGTCTCTCCAATATTGGGAACGCTACGAACACCTTCCTAGCAGTCTCTCATTTGGATAGACATACCCCCAAAAAGAGTGTGCCAAAAGTAATCTATCTTCACAACCCGAAACTAGCCGGGATACATACTATCAAACTTACCTCTAAAAAATATCAATAAATCTTGTTTAGATAGGCCCTTGACACACTTTTTTATAAGAGATTGGCATTGCCTACTTCGCGATGACCACGGCCAGACGGTTGGAGGTCACACCCGTTACACCCTTGCCTGAGGCCTTATCCACGATGACACCGCGATCTTTGAGATATTTGGCAACGACATCGGCACGCTTTTGGGCAATCTTGTCGTTGAATCGCTTTGTGCCCTCTGGAGAAGCGGTACCAACGACCTGCACATGAGCGCCCACCTTGATGGCATCGAGCACATTCTTGGATTCCTGGGTAAGATAAGACTTGGCCTGTTCGAAGGTAACGAAAACCATGCTCTCGCA
Source organism: Prevotella sp. UBA5387 (assembly GCA_002407775.1). Lineage (GTDB taxonomy): Bacteria > Bacteroidota > Bacteroidia > Bacteroidales > Bacteroidaceae > Prevotella. The sequence continues at coordinate 868 of DHOP01000095.1, read as the reverse complement.
ATTTGCCGGCACTTCCTTCACCACTTCCCTCACTACCTCCTTCTCCACCTCTTTCACCACTTCCTTGGGCTTGGCGGCGAGCTGGGCACGCAATTCATTGAGTTCGTTGTTCATATCCCCAATGTTGTAAACCTTGAAGTTGTGCGTTCCGTTGGAAGTCATAAACTTATACTTTATTCCTAAGAGCAACTTTATCTGTGAAGTGGCGCCATTAAATTTGACCGCGTCGCCGGGACCATGGGTGAGATTCCAGCCCATGGCAGGCTCCAGATAAATTTGCCACGCCTTTAGTTCGCCGAGGTTCCAGGCAAAGGTCATGCCTAACTTGGAGGTCAATTCCGTGTTATCACCATAGTTGTTGTAAGAAATCAGGACCTCGTCGCCTAACACGGTGGCCGTGGCTAAGCCTGCCTCAAGGCCGAGCTCAAAGGTACGGTCTGGACGATACTCACTAAAAAGGTTTGTGAGATTTACAGTTCCATTCAAACCAAAGCTCAGCAACTTAACGAAAGTCTTGCTGTTCATGTAGATTTTCCCAGGCCAATCCACATAAAAGCCATGGGTTCCAATGTCAACCGTTCCTGAGAGGTTCGCACCAAAAATCGGAGTGAAATCCTTGCCGAGCTTCAGGCCGGCGACAGGCTTGAGAGGGAAGCTTATCTTGTTATGAAAACGATTTGTCAACCCAACCTCCGCACCAATATAGAAGTTGTCGAAGAACTTTGCTCTCTCATAGGCCACCTGTGCTTGTGCATTGCTTATGCTCAAGAAAAGCATTGTAGCGATAAATAACATCTTTTTCATAATCTAATAATTAAAGATTAATAAACCTATTGGCGAATTAAATTGCTAATGCATACTTGATCCG
>DHOP01000102.1:33658-34089 GCA_002407775.1 Prevotella sp. UBA5387 | reverse complement strand
TGCCTGTTTTGACACACCCTCTTATATCTTATTTAATTTAGTTATTTTGTTTTTGCTTCCTCCATGTTGCCTTCAACATACAATCGAGTCATCTCAGGAACACCATTTGTTCTAACCGTAATGGTCTTTTTGAAATGACCAGGAAACTTTCCTTTGCCATTATAAGTAACAACTATCGAACCTTTTTCACCTGGTTTAATTGGGGTCTTTGTATAAGTTGGTACAGTGCAACCACAACTTGCAACAGCCTGATTAATAACCAAAGGTTGGTCACCTACATTGGTAAAAGTGAAATTGCACTTCTGTACAGCACTTGACTCGGAAAAATCGCCAAAGTCATAAGAAAGTTTATCGAACTTAATTTGAGCTTGAGCAAAAGCAATATTCATACTTGCCACAAGCATTAGTGCTATCATTAAAATCTTTTTCAT
>DHOP01000102.1:33060-33504 GCA_002407775.1 Prevotella sp. UBA5387 | reverse complement strand
TGCTATCATTAAAATCTTTTTCATATTTTTTTCCTTTCCGAAAATTTCTCATTAAACGCTGCAAAATTAGACAATCTTTTTCAACATAATAACATATTTCGAACATTTAACAGTCTTTCCTCAGCAAAACAAATTTCTTCTCGACTAAAAATCTTTGATGTTATTGAGCAGAAATAGACTCCCTATAATTAATAGACGATATAATTCTAAAAAAGTTTCATAAATTTGATCTGTCATTGGAAAAGTGGGGTTGTTATTTATTTATCATAACTATGGTTATGCAAATAATCTTGATTCATGTTAGTTTAAACTATCTTTCGACAAAATAAGCATAAGTAGTTTTAATATCCTTTGGCAGTGTGATTCGATATTAATCGCGACGTGATTAATATCGAATGGCAACGCGTTAAGATAGTAATGGCAATGCCTTTAGATACTAATCGC
>DHOP01000102.1:0-32881 GCA_002407775.1 Prevotella sp. UBA5387 | reverse complement strand
GCAATGCCTTTAGATACTAATCGCAATGCCTTTAGATACTAATCGCAGCATCATTCATATCCTTTCATAAGACCACTATTGATTAATCTCTAAAAAATGTATGAAATTTGGAAATTTCAGACTTCAAATGACACGAAAAATTTTCATAGTGAACGAAAAGTGATTATATTATTTAGTCTATACAATATACCAAAGAAGTTTCAGTCCCCTTCCCTACTCAAGAAGAATTTACTATACACTAATAATTTGGAATTAATACTATAAGTATCTGAAATATAGAAAAATGCGCGATAAAACATAAAGCTTTACCGCGCAATTAAATTTAATTTTCTATCGAATAATTAGTCTACAATGATAGGTTTGTATTTGGGAACTAGCAACTTCATAATGCACCAACCCAAAAGGTAAGCTACTGAACAAATACAGAAAATTATCATGTATCCGGCCGGTTTACCGTCAAAACCCATGAAGCTGAAAGCAGCCCCTTGTCCTTCTGCATATGTGAAAAGAGCACCAGAACCCTTATTGATAAGGAACGAGCCAACACCACCAGCCATTGCACCAATACCAGTGATAGTCGCAACCGTCGACTTAGGGAACATATCACTCACTGTTGTGTAGAGGTTTGCTGACCAAGCCTGATGCCCGGCACCTAAAAGACCAATAATTACTGCAGGCCACCAAGGGCTGAATGTGCCAAGCGGCTGAGCCAATAAGCCTAAAATAGGGAAACAAGCAAAGATCAGCATAGCACGCATTCTGCCAATATAGGGATTCATGCCTTTCTTTTCAACGAAATATGTAGGCAGATATCCGCCTCCGATACTTAGTACAGTAACTATAGCATAAAGTGTAAAGATTAGCATTATAGCCATCTTGGAATCACTTGTGTAGCCATACTGATCGGAGAAATAAGCTGGAGCCCAGAAAAGGAAGAACCACCAAACACCATCAGTAAGGAATTTACCAGTGACGAACGACCAAGTCTGACGGAAGGAAAAGCACTTTAAAAAACCAATTGTTTTCTCTTCTTTTTCTTCTGTTCCAACTATACTGGAATCTTCAGTTAGTGTTCCATCCTCATTGTCTTGCTCAATATAAGCTAACTCTGCTTTGCTTACAAACTTATTTTTAGAAGGTTTATCGTAAAGCCAAATCCAGAGTCCCATCCAAAAGAAGCCAAGCACACCTATTATAATAAATGCCATCTCCCATCCCAATGCACGAGCAATTAGTGGAATGGTTGCCGGTGCGGCAAGCGCACCAATCGAAGCACCACTATTAAAGATTGAGGTTGCAAAAGCACGGTCTTTTTTGGGAAAGTACTCAGCAGTCACTTTGATAGCGGCAGGGAAGTTTCCCGCCTCACCAATGGCAAGTATCAAGCGACAAGAGAGGAACAACCAGACACTTACAGTTGCGATGCTGACAGCAGCAACACTTCCTGCCTGAACCATTCTTAGTGCCTCAAGAGATTCGTAACCTTCTATTTGCATTGCCAACCAGCCACATCCGGCATGCATAACAGCACCTACCGACCACACGCCAATTGCAATAAGATACCCTCTCTTAGTACCCATCTTATCGATGAATTTACCTGCAAAAAGGTTAGCTATGGCATAGAAGATAGAGAAGAGTCCAGTAATTGTACCATAATCATCATCTGTCCAATGAAATTCAGGAGCGATAAAGTCTTTCCACGTCAGAGACAAAACCTGACGATCCATATAGTTAACAGTAGTCGCTAAGAACAACAGACCCACAATTACCCACCGGAAATTGGACATTTTATTGATTTGAGTAGCAGACATGATTTATGTTTTAAGTAGTATTTGATTATTGCAGATTAGGAATAGGAACTACGTTCATATCACCGTAGATGAGGTTTTCTCCAGCCATACCCCAAATAAATGTATAATTGCTTGTACCAGCGGCACAATGAATGCTCCATTGAGGAGAAATGACCACCTGCTCATTATTCATCCAAATAGGACGAGTTTCTTGAGGTTCACCCATGACATGAAGAATCTTTTGACCAGCGGGTACCTTGTAATAAAGATATGCCTCCATACGACGACAGTGAGTATGGGCGGGCATTGTGTTCCACACAGAGCCTTCTTTCAATTCGGTCAAACCCATTTGCAACTGACATGTATGCACACCTGCTACACCATCAATCAACATTTGATGAATAACGCGGTCATTGCTCTCCTTCATTGAACCTGCTTTAATGTTATTGGCATCTTTCAAGGACACCTTAACAGTAGGATAAGTAGCATGAGCACATGCAGAATTCATATAAAACTTAGCTGGCTCTACAGCATTCTTGCTTGAGACAACAATATCCTTAGCGTTACGTCCAATGTAAAGAGCATCTTGAAATCCCATAGTATAGCTTTTACCATCAACAGTAACAGTACCTTCACCGCCTATGTTGATGATGCCCAACTCACGATTGTCTAGCAAGTTTCTTCCATCGTTTCCCTTGCTAGCATCAACATAGAGAGGAGCAATAGAAACAAGTTTTAACGGGGTTGTTGTGGGCACAGCTCCACCAATCAGAAAACGATCGTACATGGAATAGGTCCAATTCACTTCACCTGGAGCAAAAACTTTCTCGATGAGGAACTCCTTGCGCAAGCGGTCAGTGGTATAATGCTTGGCATCCTCTGGACCGGTAGCCCAATGCAAATTATAATAAGTGTAAGAATTTTCGGCCTTTGCCTCGTAGCCTTTGAACGAATCCTGTGCCATGGCAAAGCCGGCCATCAGGCACAATGCAATTGTCAATAGTGATTTTTTCATATATCGATATTTATTGATTAGTTCTCTGAATTATCCGTAGAAATAGTAGCTGCAGCCGCTTTCTCGTCTCTAATGATTATTCTACGGTTCCAAATCATCATAACAAGAGTAATAACGACGAGAATAGAAGCACCGATAAACTTAGTGTATTTCGTAGCTGCATAGATGATATAACCAAAAAGTGAGGAAGCAAAGTCCATGCTACCGGCTAAAAATCCCTCTGGAACTTTGGCGGCTTGATCTCCAGTTGCGGCATAAACGGCTGCAGCTGCTTTGGTAAAATCAGGTGCCATGTCTGTAACAAACCACAAACCTACAAGAAGTGCAACAAATCCGATAATGTATGAACGAACAACATTACCATTAGTATAAGGCAATATCATTGGGAACACATAAAACAGGCCAGCTAGAGATGCCAGTGGTAAAAACTGGTTTCCTGGCAAAACTACGGCCATAATCAGATAAGTTGGAATGAGCAACAGAGTAACGACCAAAGTGGTTGGATGGCCTATTACCAATGCAGGACTCATACCAATGAATACTTGTTTGCCATGAAACTTCTTGTTAACAATTTCCTTTGTCTTTTCAGAAATTGGCAAAAGACCGTCAATGAAGAGCCTTGTGATTCTTGGAATAAGTTCCATCACAGCACCCATAGTAACACCTAAGAAAAGCACTTTCTTGAATTCCATCTGAGCTACGATACCGATTAGGCCACCGACAATAACCCCCAGCACAAGAGGTTCACCTAGAACGCCAAATTTTTCCTTGAGTCCTTCTGCGTCGATATCAAGTTTTTTAAAACCGGGAATCTTTTCCAGCAACCAGTTGATGCTAAGTGCAAATGGCACGAAACTTTGGACGAAAGGCTGTGGAATGGAGATGCCGTCAAGACTTGGATAGTATTTTTGAAACTTATGGGCAGTAAGATCAGCCATAACAAGCGTAACAATATAGCAAACGATAGCAGCAAAGTAACCCCAAGCCAAACTCTGATCGAAAACAAAATAAACCACGGCACCAATGAAAGCAAAATGCCAATAGTTCCATAAGTCGATATTTACAGTTCGAGTAGTCTTTGTAATGAGCATCAGAAAATTGACACCCAAGCAAATGGGAATGATAAGAGCACCAACCGCAGTATTATAGGCCACGGACGCTGCTGCTGGCCAACCCATGTCAAAGACATTTAACCGAAGATGATAAATCTGGGAAATTAGCGTCAAAGGATCACCAAAATTGGTCGTGAGCAGGGCAGTAACAATACCGAGTCCTACAAATCCGACACCAACATAGAGGCCAGATTTTAGGGCTTTGCCAAACTTCATACCAATACTTAAGCCAATAATGGTGAAAATAATGGGCATCATCACACTTGCACCCAAGCTGATAATATAGCTAAAAACATTTTCCATAATTTGATGATAGATAGATTGTCATTATAACGTTATGGTGCAAATTTACAATAAATAATTGTAAACCTGCACCTAATATACGATAAAATGTTCGAATATTTGCCTATATCAGTCCTGGAAATAGACTCGTTTCACACGGTTGCTGATGCCTGTCAACACCTCATAAGGAATGGTTTCTAGTTGGTCTGAAAGTACAGTCACTAGCAGATTATCACCGAAGATTTCTACGGTATCTCCTTCTTTGCAGGGGATATCTGTCACATCAATCATGGCAACGTCCATGCAAATATTACCCACATACTCAGCTCTCTGACCGTTGACCAAGCAATAGCCATGCCGATTACCAAGATGTCTATTCAAACCATCGGCATAACCGATGGGGAGGGCAGCAATAATACTATCGTGGGTCAAGGTTCCCTTACGACTATATCCGACTGTTTCGTTAGCTTGCACATGACGGATTTGTAAAATGGTAGTCTTAAGGGTTGATACGTTATTGATAATTTGATTTGTACGACTGTCCACTCCATATAGACCTAGACCCAAACGACACATGTCAAGCTGCCGTTCCGGGAAGTGCTCAATACCAGCTGAATTATCTATATGACGTAGTATCTTATGCTCGAAGTGTGCTTGCAAATATTTGCTCGCATTATCGAATATTTCAAATTGTTCTGCCGAAAATTCATCGAAACGGTCCTCGTCCGCACCAACAAAATGAGAAAATACTGACCGAGGAATAATTGCGTTGGTTTGTTTGAGTCGCTTTATCAGTTCATCCATGTCATCATTAGGATTAAATCCTAAACGATGCATCCCTGTATCAAGTTTGATATGAACAGGGTATCCAGTAATTCCCTCTTTCTCTGCGGCTTTGATAAGCGCGTCAAGCAGACGGAAAGAATATACCTCGGGCTCCAAGTCATAATCAAACATGGTCTTAAAAGCCGAAAGTTCTGGGTTCATAACCATGATATTGCTTGTAATTCCATGACCGCGAAGCATCGCTCCCTCGTCTGCAACGGCTACAGCAAGGTAATCCACTCGGTGGTCTTGTAATGTCTTTGCTACCTCAATACTGCCTGCACCATAAGCATCGGCTTTGATCATGCAGACCAATTTCGTTTCTGGCTTAAGGAAAGAACGATAAAAATTCAGGTTTTTCACCATTGCACCAAGGTTCACTTCCAAGACAGTCTCATGTACTTTTTGAACCAACAACTCAGTAATTTGGTCGAATCCAAACTGCCTTGCACCCTTTAACAGAATGACTTCATTGCGTAAACCCTTGAAAACATCACTTTGAATAAACTCTTCAACAGAAGAGAAAAAAAACTTGTTAGCTATAGAAATTTCATTGGCAAGTGACGAAATCTCTTGTCCAATGCCAATGAACTTTTCAACTCCACGCATTAAACACAACTCGTTGACCTCCTTGTAGAGCATAGCGGGATCTTCACCACTTTGGAAAATATCACTCAGAATTAATGCGCGACTACGACCTTGGTGATCAGGGCGACGCGCCATGAAGTCTAGGGCAATATCAAGGGAATTGATGTCAGAATTGTAAGAATCATTGATAAGCGTGCAACCATGTCTTCCTTCCTTCACTTCAAGACGCATAGCAACAGGTTCTAACTGCATCATGCGCACGTCAAGCTTCTCTGTTTCTAATCCTAATCGTAAAGCAATAGTTGCACATACAATGGAACAAGTAATCGAGGCGTTGTCAATAAATGGGATACTATACCAATTTTCCTGCCCACTATTATATATATAAGTTATGGTAGTAGCCGTATCTTTCTTTTCGATACTCTTGACAAACATTGGAGCATGATGGTCTTTGGTTGACCAGCAAAGTTTCTCTCCTCCATAGTTCATACTGGCAACAACACTAGACACCGCTTCGTCGTCACAAGGATATACTATAGTTTTAGCGTCATGGAAGAGTATAGACTTCTCCCCTGCCTTATCTTCAACAGACGTAAAGTTTTCTTGGTGTGCAGCACCAAGGTTTGTCAGTACAGCAATGGTAGGTTGAATGATATCACGTAAGGCCAGCATCTCTCCTGGTTGACTAATGCCTGCCTCGAAAATTCCTAACTTTGTCTGTTTATCCAAGAGCCACACGGAGAGAGGGACACCTATCTGCGAATTGAAACTACGTGGACTACGTGTTACCTTCATTTCAGGTGACATGAGTTGATTCAACCACTCTTTCACCATCGTCTTTCCGTTACTACCCGTAATTCCAACGATCGGGACGTCAAATTCATCACGATGACGCTCTGCCAAACGCTGCAAAGCTTTCAATGTGTCTGTAACTTGAAGGAAGTTAGCATGATCATATTTGGTCGTCCAATCGGATGGAACGGTAGTTACTACAAAGTTTTTCACACCCCGACGATAGAGTTCGGGAATGTAGTTGTGGCCATCGTTGCGCTGAGACTTGAGCGCAAAGAACAATGTTTCTTCGGGAAAACACAAAGAGCGACTGTCGGTAAGCAGGAAGCCTATCATCGCATTTTGTTCGCCATAACAACGCGCACCGATAAGGGTGGCGACTCTTTCAATGGAATAAGTCATAATCCTTGCTTAAAAATATATGCAAAGGTAGCAAAAATAGGGAGAGTTTAGAAGTAAAACGTTTAAAAAATGTGACCTAAATACAATATGAATGCAAGACCACTCGTTCAATCTATAAAACCTCAAAAATATGAAACGTATACTCATTTTCTTTGCTTTCATTGTAGCCACAAACAATATTTGCGCACAAGCTCCTTCTGGTACATTCAGTGTTATTCCAAGCATAGGTGTCACATTAGCTAAGATAAGTAATGATCAGAATATATTTTCGGTAAACGCAAGCAATGAATTGCTGCTTTCAAACAGCAAGTCTAAAGCTGGAATGATGGTCGGAGCGGATGCCCAATATCAATTCAACGAGTTTTTTGCATTGTCAGCTGGAGTTCATTATCAACAAATGGGAGCATCTTATGATGATACCGATTTATCTAAAGCAACCCCAGGAGAATATACTGTAACCAGAAACCAGCGCCTTCACTTGCAATATTTGGGGGTACCAATCCTCGCCCATTGCTATGTAGCTAATGGTTTAGCCATTAACTTTGGTTTTCAGGCATCTTGGCTTTTAGATAATCGACTGAAGTACGAAAAGACGAAGGTGACAATCGGTAAAGACGGGAGCTACACATATCAACCGACAACAGACAAGACAAGCCTAAAAAAAACTGCTTTTAATAATATCGACCTAGCAATACCCTTTGGCATCTCCTATGAATATCAGAATGTTATTTTAGATGCTCGCTACATGCTAGGGGTGTCCAAACTCTACAAGTCTTCAGTCGATTTAGATGGTAACAATCGTGCTCTTGTGCTTTCAGTAGAATACAAATTTGATATCAATAAATTATAAAGCATATACTTTAGAGATGTATTTACGCCACATGTAGCCAAACATCCACTTTTCGACTAAGTGCCCATCTTAGTTTAATAATTCTAGAATCACAATTTTTCATAACAACCAAGGCTATTTTAGATATCAATTTTCGACTTCAGTCATAGCAACGAAGTATTCATTTAAGTTTCAGAAAACCACACTTTTAATTGAATAAAAAAATCCACTTTATTCCCCTACTCCATTTATAGATTTTTCGATTCGAAAGAAAAATTCTTAGCAAAAGTTTGGTGAAAGGAAATTTAATCATTACCTTTGCATTCGCATTTGAAAAGGATGTGGTGAGGTTCAAAACCTACGGAAAGGAAGTTTGGGTGAGTGGCTGAAACCAGCAGTTTGCTAAACTGCCGTGCGCGTTAGCGTACCGGGGGTTCGAATCCCCCAGCTTCCGCAAGGATTGCCTCAAACCGGTCGGTTCATCTAACGGTTAGGATACAAGATTCTCATTCTTGGCATAAGGGTTCGATTCCCTTACCGACTACACAATTTAAATCATGAAAATTAGAGAGATGCTACATGGCAACTCTTTTTTTTGTACTTATGTTAAAATGGTCAGATGAGCAAAAAGTGAAAATAGTTTCCATTTCCCCTTTTTTTTAAAAATTCTCCCACTTGCGTTTCCCTTTCTTGGCATAAGATTCGATTCACTTACCCACTACCAAAAGGAAAGGAGCTACATTATGCAACTCCTTCCCTTGTTTGTTATCTTTTTGTGTATTGAATTAACAAATGTCTTATCTTATTCTACTTTTGCTTTGTTTTTTGTGCCTGGTTTACGACCACGTTTCTTTGGTTGCTCCTGTAAAACTGGATGCATTTCTAACTGCTGCAACTTGTAATCGCGAGGGGTAACGCCATTAATCCTATAAAACGAAGCATAAAACGACTGTCTATTAGAAAATCCCACCATATCGGATATTTCCTCCATTGTGAGATTTTGATAGCGCTTGTCAACCAAAAGAGTCATCGCTTCACGTATTCTGTGCGAATTAACAAGCGATGTATAATTCATGTGAAACCTCACATTTACGACAGCCGAAATATATCGCGTGTTTGTGCCTAAATCCTCTGCAAGTTTTTTTGCTGAGTAATTCTTATCCCTATACTTCTTTTGGATAATGATTATATCATTAATTCGAGACTCTAGCTCATCCATCATCTGAGGGCTTACTAATGTTCTGTAAGAAGCTTCTTTTTCCTTTATCCTGGTGATGTTATACTTTGCCATAGCTGAAAATTTTGAACCAATACTTGTTACCTATTGCAAAGATAACAAAGTTAAATTATATTACCAACTTATTTAATGTTTTTTTACCAAGAAATTGCAAATTTATTTTATTATCAAAGTATCCAATTATTTGTATGATAATATACAAAGGGAAAAATAAAAATTATCTTCTAAATGATAGTAACATCCTTTGTAGTCAAATCATTAATTGTCTTCATATCAGCTTCTATTTCAAATGCAAATTAATAACATTGAAATTAAAATTTAATAACGACAATTGTATATTACTGAATAAAAGTATTAAATTTGTATACTGATAACAAGTATGATCATTTAAGATAATAATTAAACGGGAACACGAATGATAACGCATCTACGCATCTGTTTTGTCTTGTGCATTGCCCTCTTTTCTGGTAATGTAGCTGCTCAATATTCCTATGAATTTACACAAAAAATTTATAGTGCATCCGACGTCCAAAAACTAGGAAACGCTAACTGGACATTGTCCACTGATGCTGGATACTTTGGCTACGACTTGACAAAAGGACAACAAATTGGAAGCGAAAAAAATCCAGCCTCTACTTTAACGTTTGCCACATCTGACATTATTGGGACCATATCAGAGGTTACAATCGAGACAAGCGGCGCAAGTAGTATCGGAGCTAATCTAACGATAAATGTTGGTAACACTGGTTTTGGTGACTCTTATCAGCTCACAACCACCTCAACGTCACACACGTTTACCGGCTCAGCAACGGGTAAAATAGAGTTAAAGTATAATATTACTACTGGTAAAGCTATATATATTAAAGCTATCAAAATTACATCTAGTACTGATGGAGGAGAAATAATCATTACGCCGAGTATCACAAAAGTGAACGGCATCGCAGAGTTTAGTTCCCTATCCAATGGCACAGAGGCACTGTTGTATTGGAGCGATGAAGCAAAGGCTAGGGTAACCTACGTCTATGGTAAGAATGCCTACATTCGAGATAATTCAGGGGCCCTATGCCTTTATGGTTTCGATACAAACCCTGCTATGGCATACAACCAGCATCTTGTTGGTTACATCACTGGGGTTAAAGGTATGGTAGGCAACATGCCGGTGATGCAAGCAAGTACACGAACAAATACCTCTATGTTAGCCATAGCTTCTCCCGTAACTGAAGATAATGTGCTGCCCAAAGTTATTTCCACATCTGAATTTCCGCAACATTATGCAGATTGGGTTACCATCAACAACCTAACCATGCAAGACACTCAGACAGGACTCGATGCCACTGGTTTTGTGACAGTTGTAAATTCATTTAACACGACTCAATATACTACACCGGAAATTGGCAAAATATATAACATCTCAGGTATTGTTAATTCCACGTTAACCAGCGGAGATCGTTTGAGTCCAATCTATAACAATGCCACAACAAGAACACAAAATCCAAATGTCAATTTCAACCAAGAGTTTCTTCCTATTAGTCTTACTTCAGGAATCAACAACAGCTCTAACCTGATTGTACCTTCGCCAGCCATTGTGTATGACCTTATAGGACGAAGAATCGATCCTGCAAATATGCAAAAAGGGATATATATAGTGAATCGTAAAAAGATTGTGAAGTAACTGTGACCTCAGAATAGAAAAAGATAACATCATGAAAAGATTTACATACATATTGTTCACTATATTCATTTTCACAAATGTCTTGGCACAATCTTCTGACAAAGTGAAGACTATAAGACTTGTCACTGATGTAGCCTATTCCTTTGACACAACATTACAAGACAGCGTGCGCTTTATCCTTACGCCAGAGGGTGACACACTTGCCGTAAAAATTTATCAAAATGGTGGTAATTCGATAGACTTTCTTCAATCCCAAATTCTTAGAATCGATTTTTTTGATCCAGATATACCTGCCAACAATGATACACTCAACGTAAACCGCAATAACACCTCTGATCTTCTTAAGAACTCGGAAGGCTGGAGATTAGAGTTTCCACGGTTTTACCAAGGTAGTGATATTACCTTCGAAGTTACTCATTCCACTTCTACCTATGGCATCACATACTCTTTGGAATGGGATGGTATAAAGAAGGCAAATAGATGGACCTGCTACGAATTGTTTGCTGGAAACATGGAGAAAACAGTATCACGTACAGATAACTTTCAAGAGGACCCTAATATCCCTTCGCAGTATCGGACCACTTTATTGGATTATAAGAATACAGGCTATAGCCGGGGCCATCTTTGCCCATCTGGCGATAGACTTTGCTCAATAGAACAGAATAGTCAAACATTTTATCTGAGCAATATGATGCCGCAAATACAAGACCATAATGGTGGCGTTTGGAACACGCTAGAAGTAAAGGTCAGAGATACATGGGCACCCCAAAACAGTAATGATACACTTTATGTGGTCAAAGCAGCCACTATTGATGATGCTAATATACAAACATATACCTCTACTGGACTTATTGTTCCGCAGTATTTCTATATGGCTTTGCTATACTATGATAAAACTGCCAACACCTACAAAGCTGCCGGAATCTGGTCTCCCCATTATGGAGGAAGCACAGCAGAATACATCACTATAGACGAGTTGGAAAAACGAACAGGTATCGATTTTTTCTGTAACCTCCCTGACGGCAGAGAGTGTGAGGTTGAAAAGGTTATTGATCTGAACTTTTGGAGATAAAACTTTAATAAATCTAAAACATGGATAAATGAGAAAGATAATTATCTTATTACTACTTTTTGTTTGTGCCATGACAACCACAGCACAGATCGATAAAAACTCTCGTCGCATCATGACGTATAAGGAATTTAAGCCTGCTGCAGTCACCTTGTTAAATAATCAAGTGGTAACTGTTCCATTAGCCAACATATTTATGAAAAGAAGCACACTTGTTTATCATAATATCAGTGGGAAAAATATGGAGGCGAAACTTTCAAATGTAAAATCAGTTGATTTTGATGACCGTCACTATGAACGCATTGATACTATGCTAGCTTGGCGTGTTGATACTGTAGGCAATAATGCGCTATTTTGTGTTACAAAAATTGATCTGTCTGCTTTACGCAACAATATCATTAATAGCAGAAGTATGACTAACATAGAATTAACCAATAGTCTACTTAATACGGCAACCCTCGATGTTGATATGGAGGACTTTGATTATCCGCTTATCAACATATACTTTTACAAATATAATGATAAGATAATACCAGTGCAGGAACGTGAAATTTATCGTCGTATTCCCAAAAACAAACGCTATGATTTCAAGGTAGTCACTTCTCTACCCACATTTTCATGGACAGACCCCAAAAGTTTACTTGACTTGCTTAAGCATATCAGCGATTAATGATAGGTGTTTCGCTTTGAATGCTTACGAATTTAGCTGAACCAAAACATACTTACAACCTTATTTTTTACCAATATATGTTTCTAGAATAAGGCTGCTACCCTCTTTATTGGCTGAAATCAAGTCATAATCGGCCACAGACGCCGGAATTAAAGCACTGTTTCCCTCATGAAGCAGTATTTCCTCATTACCTTCTTGGAGTTTAATTCGACAGTCGCCATGTATAGACATTGCAATTACAAAACTATCAAGAGATTTCAAAGATCGTCTCAATGAGCCATTGACATCTGCTAGATTTACCGTAAAACATGAACTATCAATAAGATTTGTTACCCCATTAGGCTGTAGATTATAGTGAGTACGATAATCATCATACACATGAAAATCCAAAGCCTGAGCAGCTAACTCTGTATGTAGTTCGCGAGGCTTGCCGTCAATACCAAGACGATTGTAATCAAATATACGGTAAGTTATATCACTACTTTGCTGCACCTCAGCCAAAAGTATACCTCCACAAATTGCGTGCACTCTTCCTGCGGGCAGAAAAAACACATCTCCAGCCTTTACTTCATGCTTAGCAAGATATTCGATTATTGTGCCGTCAGCGACTTTCTGCCTATATGCTTCCAATGCATCCTCACGACATACATCTTCACCATCAGAGTCTGATGATGCTAATGATCTGCTAAAACCTGAATAAAGAAAAGCTCCAGGCTTTGCATCAACGATATACCACATCTCTGTCTTGCCGCGCTTCTTATGCAATTGGTGAGCCAACTCGTCATTGGGATGGACCTGTATAGAAAGATCACGGCGTGCATCAATAAACTTTACCAAAAGTGGCAGTTCGTTTTCATATTTCATTGCCACATGCTTTCCAAGAATATCTTCGGCATTTTCTGTTATAACCGATACCAAATTGCATCCTTGGAATTCACCATTAGCTATAATACTGATGCTCGATGGTAATGTGCTTACTTCCCAGGATTCACCAACAGGTACATCAATGGCTGGCAACCCTTTCCACTTAGTGAGGCTATCCCCACCCCACACTACAGAATGCAGGTTGGGTTCAAACACCAATGGATAATATTTCATGAAAACTAAGTCTTATTTTTGCGAATATTCCTTAATCATCTGCTCATGGTCTAACGCACAAACCAACAATCTACCATCGCGTAATGACACGATGTAGCCGTCCAATCCTTGGACGACTACTTGCTTTGCGTCTTGTGCATGAACAATGCAATTATGGCTATCATGTAGTTTGATGTCTTCACCAACTGTAGCATTTCCAGTCTCGTCTGTCTGAAGCAAGCTGTGAAGTGAGCCCCAGCTACCTAAATCACTCCATCCAAATTCGGCAGGAAGCGTATAAATATTGGCAGATTTCTCCATGACTGCGTAATCTATGCTTATCTTTTCACAGGTGGGGAAAACGCAACCTAACGTGTCTTGCTCACGTTCTGTATAGAAGTCAGCACTCATTCTATTCATCTTTTCAGCTAAATCAGGCGTGAATTTACTAATAGAATTGGTGATAGTGTTAACGTTCCAGACAAAAATACCAGCATTCCACAGGTAGTTTCCTGCTGCCAAATATTGGTTGGCTGTATCTAGGTCAGGTTTCTCCTTAAATGACTCCACCTTGCAAATCTGGCTATCAGCCAACTGTTTGCCTGAAGCAATATAGCCGTAGCCAGTCTCCGGGCGAGATGGTTTGATGCCTATCGTAACTATATTATCACTATCTTCTGTAAAAGCCAAAGCTTCTTTTATGACGCGTTGGTACTCTATGGTATTCACCACCAAAGCATCTGAAGGAGTCACAACAATGTTGGCATTTGGAAAATGTTTTTTAATTTTCCAGCATGCATAAGAAATACATGGAGCTGTATTACGAGGTTCAGGTTCTGCCAAGATGTTTTGTGAGGGGATTTCCGGCAATTGTTGCTGTACAATATCAACATAGCGTTCGCCTGTTACTACCCAAAAATTACTTATTGGAGCAACTTCCGTTAAACGGTCAACCGCAAGTTGAATAAGCGAACGACCGATACCCATGACATCTATAAACTGTTTTGGATACTCGGGAGTGCTCATTGGCCAAAAACGACTGCCAATACCACCAGCCATTATGATCACATGATTATTATTTTCCATTGATTTCAGATTTTCAACGGTTTTTATACATGTCATCGTAGTACTTCATGTAATCACCGCTTGTAACATTGTCCATCCAATCTTGATTGTCAAGATACCACTTCACGGTCTTCTCAATACCTTCTTCAAACTGTAAGCTGGGTTCCCAACCAAGTTCACGTTGGAGTTTACGACTATCAATCGCATAACGGACATCATGTCCTAGACGGTCTGTTACATGAGTAATCAAGTCATCATCAACACCTTCGGGACGCCCAAGTAGACGATCAACCGTCTTTATTACTAATTTAACAATGTCAATGTTTTTCCATTCATTGAAACCACCAATGTTATATGTATCAGCAATCTTGCCTTCATGGATAATCAAGTCAATGGCGCGAGCGTGATCCTCCACATAAAGCCAGTCACGAACCTGTTGTCCATCACCATAGACAGGCAGTGGTTTACGATGGCGAATGTTGTTGACAAATAGTGGAATCAATTTCTCAGGGAACTGATATGGCCCATAATTGTTAGAACAGTTAGTCACTATTGTAGGCATACCATAGGTGTCATGGAAGGAGCGTACAAAGTGATCAGAGCTAGCCTTTGATGCTGAATATGGGCTATGTGGCTGGTATTTTCGATCCTCGGTGAAGAATTCCGTACCATATGCCTTGTGCTGTTCTGCTGAAGCCCTAGTCGTAAAAGGTGATGGTATGCCCTCTGGATGACTGAGATTCAATGCACCATATACCTCATCAGTGGAAATATGATAAAAGCGTTTGCCCTCATAACCCTCAGGTAACTCTTCCCAATAAAACTTGGCTGCTTGTAGGAGACTCAGAGTACCCATAACATTTGTCTGGGCGAAAACAAATGGTTCCTTGATACTACGGTCAACATGTGTCTCTCCTGCTAAATTAATGATCCAATCAACGTGATACTGAGCCAAAACCTCTCTCATCTTAGGGAAATC
The DNA here is from genome assembly GCA_002407775.1 of Prevotella sp. UBA5387. GTDB lineage: Bacteria > Bacteroidota > Bacteroidia > Bacteroidales > Bacteroidaceae > Prevotella. The sequence goes on along the minus strand of DHOP01000102.1, from coordinate 17,477 downwards.
ACAGATGTCAGCTTTCACAAAAGTATAGTTAGCATTATCCTCGATATCTTTTAAGTTAGCAAGGTTGCCTGCATATGTAAGCTTGTCGAGATTGATAATGTGATAATCTGGATATTTGTTGACAAAGTGACGTACAACTGTGCATCCGATGAAGCCAGCACCACCCGTAATCAAGAGAACATGCTTGTATTCCATAATTCTTAGAAATTAAATTAAGTATTGCAAAGATACTGACTTTTATGTAATTAAACAGATTTTAGTGATGAAAAATTAATCAATTGTTCTAGAACCAAAAAAATCACAATATAAGAATATTTTTTTCAAATATTATTTGGAATAGTTTTTGGTTTCGGTTATATTTGTGGAATAAATCAATAATGCAATGATTATGGAAATAGGACAAAGACTCCCAGAAATTCTCGGAAAAGACCAGGACGGCATTGAAATCAAGTTAAGCGACTTCAAAGGAAGAAAACTCGTGCTCTACGTATATCCTAAGGACTCTACCCCTGGATGTACAAGTGAAGCTTGTAACTTACGTGACAACTATGAACGTTTTCTTTCTTTGGGATACGCAGTCGTAGGAGTGAGCATTCAAGATGCTAAATCACACAAGAACTTCATTGAGAAATTTCAACTTCCATTCCCGTTGATTGCAGATACCGATCTTAACCTTGTCAAAGCTCTCGGCGTCTACGGAGAGAAAACAAACTATGGTCGAACTTACATGGGTACTTTCCGTACAACTTTCATAACTGATGAAGAAGGTGTAGTTCAACAAATATATTCTCCTAAGCAGATTAAGGTCAAAGAGCACGCTGCTCAAATCTTAGGCGAGTAAATAAAAGCAGAAAAGATACCTCAACACTATTTATTCACGCAAGAACATTAATGGTCCTGTGAATCAAATTGAATCACGCTGTAAAACAAATTGAATCATGTTGTGAATCAAATTGAATCATGTTGTGAATCAAATTGAATCACGGGGCCTCTACTATCTAATCAAGTGCTGATTACGCACCTATCATGAGCTGTATATTAACTTTCGCAAGCACATAAATAGTTCATGATAAAAATGATATACTTTAGATAAATTTTCAAGCCATCATAAATAAATCAATATGATAGGTGTATCACCCTTCTTTTCCTTGCTTCTTTCACAATATGGTAATAGTATTCTCCATTAAAATTTGATCTCATTTAATGGTTTTTATGTATCTTTGCAATATTAGAGTCAGTATCCTGAAGATTCAAAACCAATAATGTTACAGTAAAACCGAATATTATGAAAGAGATTAGCTGGGGGTTTATAGGCTGCGGAGAGGTCACTGAGAAAAAGTCTGGACCTGCATTCAATGAAGTGCCAGGTTCGCATGTCGAAGCTGTAATGGCACGTAATGAGGCAAAGACGCGCGTATATGCCGAACGGCACCATATCAAAAAATGGTACACTGATGCCCAAGCACTTATTGATGATCCTAATGTGAATGCTATCTACATTGCTACCCCTCCCTCGAGTCACGCCACATTCGCAGTAATGGCGATGCGTTCCGGAAAACCGTGCTATATAGAAAAGCCGCTCGCAGCAAACTATGATGACTGCCAACGAATTAATCGCATTAGTGAAGAAACTGGCGTTCCTTGTTTTGTCGCATACTATAGGCGTTACCTACCCTACTTCCAAAAGGTTAAGGAAATCGTGGAAGACGGAACACTGGGTAAGATACTAAATGTGCAATTACAATTTTCTGTTCCTCCAAGAGATCTCGATTATAATTCAGGGGCTGCACTGCCATGGCGTCTTCAGCCAGATATTTCCGGTGGAGGATACTTCTACGATCTTGCACCTCACCAACTAGACCTTTTGCAAGAGTTGTTTGGTGTAATAATTCATGCACATGGTTACCCAACTAATCGCGCTCATATTTACGAGGCCGAGGACACTATTTCAGCGGCATTTAGATTCGAAAATGGTGTTCCTGGTAGTGCTTCGTGGTGTTTTGTTGGACATGAAAGCGCCAAGGAGGACAGTATTCTTATTGTAGGCGACAAGGGGTCGCTACATTTCTCAGTCTTTGAATACGAGCCTATTCATCTTGTTACAAGTGAAGGGACACAGGACATAAGCATTCCCAATCCCCCATATGTTCAACTACCAATCATTACTTCTGTCATCCAAGACCTCCAAGGCATTGGGCATTGCAACAGCACAAGCATGAGCGCTACACCTGTTAATTGGGTAATGGATCGAATCTTAGGCAAGTTTTGATGGGGAAAATACGACTATTTTGCTTGGTGATGGCATTGCTTTGTACCTATATGGTGCAGGCTCAGAAAACCGATAGCTTGTCCGAGAATAAACCACGGACAGGCCGAGAGCTACGCCTCCCGGTACTCAACACCCTCTACGAGTTTGTAAAAGAGTTTTCGCGCGTAGATACCAATTATATTGAGCCGCAGCATTACAACTTTACATTCATGCTGCAAAACACCAATACATACGAGATTTATCACCTAAAGAACAAATCAGGTCAGGAAGTAGTCTTCTCCCCTAGACCAGCTTATAAAATTGGACCATATTTTGGATGGAGATGGATCTTTCTAGGCTACACCATCGACTTTGGCCATCTAAAAAACGGGGACGGACGACAGGACTTCAATCTTAGTTTCTATAGCAACCAAATTGGAGTAGACTTGTTCTATAGAATGTCGGGAAACGGCTATCGCATCAACCGCTTTTCGCTAAGCCCAGAGTCTGAATTAAGAGGGGTTAGGAATGTACCCTTTGATGGATTTGAATCTAGTGTAAAAGGGTTTAACATCTATTACATCTTCAATCACCGCAAATTTTCTTACCCGGCAGCCTACAGTCAGAGCACAGTACAGAGGCGGTCTTGTGGAAGTCCCATTGCTGGCATTGGTTATACTAAGCACAAACTCAATATCGACTGGCAGAAATTTGATGACATCTTGCAGGAACGCAGCAGTGATGCATACGTTGCTGGGCTAGTCGACACAACGTTGCAAGTGAGTAATGTCAACTACACCGACTACTCGATCTCGGGTGGTTATGCATATAACTGGGTCTTTGCATACAATTGGCTTTTTGACATTTCGCTGCAAGCCGCTCTCGGTTATAAGCGATCTACTGCAGATAGCAAGATTGACGACTGGAGATTTTTCCGATCATTTGACTTCAAAAATGTCAGCCTTGACGGTATTCTACGTACAGGAGTAGTTTGGAACAACACCAAATGGTTTGCCGGCGCTAACGCTATCTTTCATACTTACAGCTACCGCAAGAGCCAGTTTTCTACCAACAACATCTTTGGTAACTTTAATGTTTATGTTGGATTTAATTTTGGAAAACGTTAATACTATGGCCAGGAAACATCACATCCTTACTTTATTTTTACTTATAGCCATTGTAAATGTGCATGCCGCCAGCCGCTTTGACTATTGGCGAAGCGACTCACTTAAAGTGACTCTGTTGTTACAAGAGGCCAATCGTATGGACGCCAACACAAATTGGATGCTACATTTCGCCAGAAAGCTATGCGGATTACCTTATGTGGCACAAACATTGGAGAAGAATACGGAAGAGAAATTGGTCATCAATTTGAGACAGATGGATTGTACAACTTACGCGGAAACAGTCACTGCACTTACTCTTTGCATACGTCAGGGCCTTCCAACTTTCAAAAATTATTGCCACAACCTCCAACAAATTCGTTATATTAATGGCGAAGTAAGTTATCCCAAACGTCTGCATTATTTCACGTTATGGGTTGAAGAGAACAAGAAGAAAGGGCTAATAGAATGTATCGAAGAACCTAAGGTGGTGTTTTCTTCTGTACAAACAGTAAACGCCAACTACATGTCGACTCACCCTTCACGTTACCCCATGCTCAGAAATAATCCCGAGTGGATTCCTCAAATCAAAGCTATGGAAGATGCCATCACGGGACGACACTACAGCTATATACCCAAGGAAAAACTCAAAAACACCCAAACTTTACGCCAAGTGATTCACAATGGTGACATCGTTGTTATACTCACCTCTAAACTTGGACTAGACACAAGTCACCTTGGCATTGCTGTATGGCACAAGAATGGACTGCATCTACTCAATGCATCAAGCATCCATCATCGTGTAGTAGAGGAACAGAAAACCTTCTATCAATACATGAGGGAACATCCTTCAAATATCGGTATTCGAGTAGTAAGGGTTAAATAACAAGTTGTAATGTAATTTAAGTATAAATAATTTAGCAATACTTTTATGGCAACAGAGGGATATAGAATTATGAATTACGGTCAGCCAGTAAAGCGATACGTACAAACCATGGAACTGAGAGATAATCCAGAGCTTATTCGACTTTACCGACTGGCTCACAGCAAGGAGGAATGTTGGCCGGAAATTCGGGAAGGCATACGGAGTGTGGGCATTTTGGAGATGGACATTTATATACTCGGGACGAGACTCGTAATGATTGTTGAAACACCGCTTGACTTTGATTGGAAGACAGCCATGGATAGACTTGCCACTATGCCACGGCAGCAGGAATGGGAGCAATATGTAGGACAATTCCAAGATTACAGCAATGGAATGCGCTCGGATGAGAAGTGGCAATTAATGGATAGAATGTTCCATCTTTATGAAAATGAAACAAAAGACTGAACAATAAGTTCTTTGCCAACGTAGATTAATGAGAACAAGAACTGCTATTGGAAGTAATCGACCATTGCATGTCAGCAAAACGCACCTATATTGCTATAGACTTAAAGTCTTTCTACGCCTCAGTTGAATGCGTAGAAAGAAAACTTAATCCGCTCACAACAAACCTCGTCGTAGCTGATCCTAGCCGTACAGAAAAGACCATATGCCTGGCTGTTTCGCCCTCGCTCAAGGCTTACGGGATTAGCGGACGTGCCCGTCTATTCGAGGTTGTGCAAAGAGTGTCCGAGATTAACGCTGACCGCAAAAGATCTGCACCCAAACATCAACTAGCAGGGAAATCGGTTTCGGACTCCGAACTCAAGTCTAACCCAGAATTAGAGGTCGACTATATAATTGCCCCGCCACGTATGTCGCTATACATTGACTATAGCGTGAGAATCTATAAGATATACTTACGATACATCGCACCAGAAGATATTCACGTCTATTCTGTCGATGAGATATTCTGCGATGCCACCAATTATCTCAAAAGCTATAGGATGACAGGCCACCAGTTGGCTATGAAGATGGTGAAAGACGTGCTCCATGAGACAAGCATCACAGCAACTGCAGGCATCGGAACAAATCTCTATTTGAGCAAGATAGCAATGGATATTGTAGCCAAACATATACCGGCGGATGAGGATGGAGTGAGGATTGCTGAGTTGGATGAGATGAGTTATCGTCGTCAACTATGGGATTTCAAACCACTAACGAAATTTTGGCGTGTTGGCCATGGCATTGCAGAAAGACTCGCTAGTTATGGTATTGCTACAATGGGACAAATTGCTCGATGTTCCATTGACAACGAAGAATTGCTCTATAAACTTTTTGGCATTAATGCAGAACTGCTTATAGACCATGCCTGGGGCTGGGAACCATGCACCATTGCTGCCATCAAAGCATACAAACCAGGGACAAACTCGCTTAGCAATGGACAAGTGCTACAACACCCATACGATTTCGACAAGGCGCGTGTTGTTGCGCGAGAAATGGCAGATAGTATGGCACTTAACCTTGTAGATAAGCACCTTGTAACCAATCAAGTAGTTCTTTACATTGGCTATGATACCGAAAGTCTTACAGACCCAACTATAAGCGCAGGTTATAAAGGTCCAATTGTAATGGACCATTATGGTAGACCGGTACCCAAACACGCCAATGGCACACACAACTTAGAGTTGCCCTGTTCTTCGGCAAAACTAATTACACAAGCCGTAACAGAAATTTTCGATCGCATTGTCAACCCTACTCTTCTCATTAGGCGAATTACTTTGGTAGTAAATCATGTTATTGACGAGGGAATAGCAAGACGTTTTACTAATGCGCCTCTTCAACTAGACCTCTTCACTGACTATGAGGCTATAGCAAAAGAACATCGAGATAAGCTGGCAACTTTGGCCAAAGAGAATCGCATGCAGAAGGCTTTAATCAACATTAAGAAGAAGTATGGGAAAAACGCTATACTTAAGGGGCTGGACTATGCAGAAGGTGCAACAATGCGTGAACGTAACAGTCAGATAGGTGGACACAAGGCTTAGGATTTAATTTCGACACAAATAAACTCAAATAATGCATTTATGGATCATAGTTACGACGACATAATAAATCTCCCTCACCACGTTTCCAAACATCATCCACAGATGACTATTGCTAGCCGTGCAGCTCAATTTGCACCCTTTGCGGCTTTAACAGGACACTCTTCAGCTATCGATAAAGCTTCAGAAACAATCGAAGAATAGTCCTGATTAAGTAATCAGCCATCTCATTAAGAAAATTAACTTCCTGAAAATCAAAGCGTTTTGTTAAGTCAAAAGAAATGATCTGCATTACAAATAATACAGATAAATCTTTGGTTGGATAAAGATTATAAATGAAAAAACATTTTGGCACATTCATTTTTTGCATCATAAAATAATGCTATCTTTGCCTAACTACAATGATTACAATCACTAACTTCTTCCGACTATGACAAAAACAAAACTATTCGCACTAGCTATTGTTACATGGCTAATGGGCACTTTTACTGTCTATGCACAACCAAAAGTGTATCTTACAAGGGAAATCTCCCCGCAATCATTAGTTAGAATCTATAAAACTTTAGGTGTTCCAGCAACCGGTCGTGTAGCTGTAAAGATCTCAACTGGTGAAGGTACTAACCCCAATTATTTAAAACCAACACTGATCAAGGACTTGGTCCATGAAGTAAATGGTACAATAGTAGAGTGCTGCACAGCCTACGGAGGTGACAGAATGAACGTTAACGACCATTGGAATGTTGTTCACCAACATGGCTTTGACTCGCTTTTCGCTGTCGATATTATGGATGAGTATGATGAAATCCGTATTCCCGTAAAGGACAGGACGCATCTTAAGTACGACATTGTTGGCGGACACCTAGCTAACTATGATTTTATGGTATGCCTTAACCATTTCAAGGGACATCCAAGTGGTGGCTATGGTGGTGCACTAAAGAATCTTTCCATTGGTTGTGCTTCTAGCAACGGCAAAGCTTATATTCACTCTGCAGCCAAAATGTCAAAGCTCGATAGGAGCAAATTATGGACACGTGAGTACACGGGAGATCAAGACGGATTCTTGGAAAGCATGGCAGCGGCGGCACAAGCAGTCGTTGACTATTTTCAAAGTGAGCAAGGAATCATTTACATCAGTGTGATGAACAATATGACTATTGACTGTGACTGTGTTGCCCACCCTGCCCCTGTCAAACTCAAGGACTATGGAATTCTAGCCTCGACAGACCCTGTCGCCCTCGACCAAGCTTGTGTAGATATCATCAATAACCAAAAGGTAACGGCCGAAAATGATCCTACCGATTTGATAAATCGTATTAATAAGAAACATGGAACCCACACTATTGATTGGGCAGAAAAGATAGGATTGGGAACCAAACAATATAAATTGGTAGAACTAAAGTAGTAATTCACCACATCATAGACAAGGAACTCCAAGCAAAGGAGTTACAAACACAATTGGTGCCATGACACACTCTCAAATTGAGCGTCATGGCACCATCTATATTTTCAGTTCAATGATCAGTCCCGACGAAAGAGATCACGTGTATAAACCTTGTCATTTACATCGTCAAGAGCCTTGTCATAACGGTTAGCAAGAATGGCTTGACTCTTTCTTTTAAACTCTTCTAAGTCGTTTACCACACGACTACCAAAGAATGTAGAACCATTTTTGATTGTTGGCTCATAGATAATAACCTCTGCTCCCTTGGCCTTAATGCGCTTCATCACACCCTGTATGCTACTCTGACGGAAATTATCGCTGTTACTCTTCATGGTCAACCGGTATACACCAATAACACATGGATGCTCATCAGTTGCTTTATAGACCACACCGTCACTATAGTTATAGTAGCCAGCCTTAACTAAAACCTGATTAGCAATAAAATCCTTACGCGTACGATTACTTTCAACAATTGCCTGAATAAGGTTTTCAGGCACATCTTCATAATTAGCTAAGAGCTGCTTGGTGTCCTTAGGTAGACAGTAGCCTCCATAACCGAAAGAGGGATTATTGTAAAAACTGCCAATACGTGGATCAAGGCAAACTCCGTCAATGATGCTTTGAGTGTTCAATCCTTTAAGCTCAGAATATGTGTCAAGCTCATTGAAATAACTTACGCGCAGAGCTAAAAAGGTATTCGCAAAGAGCTTCACGGCCTCGGCTTCGGTCAACCCCATGAAGAGTGTATCAACGTCTTTCTTAATGGCTCCTTGTTTCAAAAGATCGGCAAAAATATGTGCCGCTTTATCCAAACGTTCGTCTCCATTGGGACGACCAACTATGATACGGCTTGGATAAAGGTTGTCATAAAGTGCCTTACTCTCGCGAAGGAATTCCGGAGCAAATAGGATGCTGTCGCAGTTAAAACGTTTTCTGACACTCTGCGTGTAGCCAACGGGAATCGTGGACTTGATTACCATAATAGCCTTAGGATTCACTCGCATCACCAACTCAATAACCTCTTCAACATGGGTAGTATCGAAGTAGTTCTTTACTGAATCATAATTGGTGGGGGTAGCAATAACAACGAAATCAGCATCCTTATAACCAGCCTCTCCATCGGTTGTGAATGTAATATCTAAGTCTTTCTCGGCAAGGTACTTTTCAATATAATCATCCTGAATAGGCGACTTCTTTTGTCGCAGCATCTCAACTTTCTCGGGCACGACATCTACGGCTGTCACATGTTGATGCTGGCTTAACAAGGTGGCTATGCTCAATCCCACATAGCCTGTTCCTGCGACTGTAATATTATACTTAGGCATACTATTATCCCTCCAAAGATTGCTTATACCAGTCGTAAAGTTGCTTAACCCCCTCCTCTAATTCTACTTTATGGGTCCAACCTAGGCGATGTAGTTTAGCTACATCAATAAGCTTACGCGGAGTGCCATTTGGTTTTGTCTCATCCCAAATGACTTCACCCTTAAAATCAACCGTTTCTTTAACTAATTTCGACAAAGCTTTAATGGTTAGCTCTTTACCTGTTCCTATGTTAATGTGACAATTGCGAATCTCCCCAAGTTCCGGCATAGCACCACCACGACCCTCAGAATTGTTACGGTCTACAACACCATCAGTTCTGGTCCCATAAAAGACGCTTGAATATTTATCGATTCCTATAATCTCACCAAAGTCAACATGAAGCAAAATATAGACACTAGCATCAGCCATATCCTCACTCCAAAGGAACTCACGGAGCGGACTGCCATCTCCCCATAGTGTAACCTTGTTGTCCTCGATGCCATAGAACGCGAGCGCCTTCAATATCCTTTCATCCTCATTATGGCCATCTACATTTTGCTTCCCTATTTCAAGAGCTAGTGCAGAAGGTGGATTAATCGGGCGCTTATTCATATCCAACCGTATAGCATTCCAATCATTATCATGAATAAGCTTAGCAAGATACACCTTACGCATCATAGCCGGCATCACATGAGAATTCTCTAAATGGAAGTTGTCATTGGGTCCATATAAGTTGGTAGGCATAACTGCAATATAATTTGTTCCATACTGCAGATTATAGCTTTCGCACATCTTCAGGCCCGCAATCTTAGCAATCGCGTATTCCTCATTAGTATATTCAAGGGGCGAAGTAAGTAAACTATCCTCGCACATTGGCTGCGGTGCATTCTTTGGATAAATGCATGTTGAACCCAAAAACAGCAACTTTTTTACGCCATGCAGGTAAGCCTGTTCGATGACGTTGCATTGTATCTTCAGGTTTTGCATAATGAAGTCAGCCCGATACAGCGAATTAGCCATGATCCCCCCTACGAAGGCAGCAGCCAAAACAACAGCATCAGGTTGCTCTTCGTCGAAGAACCGCTTCACTTCAACTTGATTAGTGAGATCAAGTTCTTTATGCGATCGACCGATTAGATTATGATACCCTCGTGCCTCAAGGTTTTTCCAAATCGCTGATCCTACCAATCCATGATGGCCAGCTATATATATTTTAGCGTCTTTTGCTAATGTCATTTATACAAAGTCTCTAATTTCTATTGATCGATAATTACTTCACGATACCCTTTTCAAGATATTCCTCAAGGTTATAGCGCGCCTTTAGTGCTGCATCATCAGCGGCAACCTTTTTCATATCGCTATCTACCATAAGGTTGACTAGTTCCTCAAATGATGTGGCATTTGGGTCCCAACCCAAAACTGTCTTGGCTTTGGTCGGGTCTCCCCAAAGATTTACGACATCTGTAGGACGGAAAAAGTCTGGTGATACTTCAACCAGGACTTTACCTGTGGCCTTGTCTGTGCCTTTCTCGTTAATACCCTCACCTTGGAACTCCAAGTCTATACCTACTCGACGGAATGCTACTTCACAAAACTCACGTACCGTATGCTGTACTCCAGTAGCGATGACAAAGTCTTGTGGTTTATCTTGTTGCAACATCAGCCACATACATTTCACGTAGTCTGCAGCATAACCCCAGTCACGTAGACTGCTCATGTTGCCTAAATAGAGTTTGTCCTGTTTACCTTGCTTAATGCGGGCTGCTGCCAAAGTAATTTTGCGTGTTACAAAAGTCTCGCCTCGACGCTCGCTCTCATGGTTAAAGAGAATACCATTGCAGGCAAACATTTTGTAGGCGTCGCGGTACTCCTTCACTATCCAGAAGCCGTAAAGCTTAGCTACAGCGTAAGGACTATACGGATGGAACGGAGTCAACTCATTCTGAGGAACTTCTTCTACCTTGCCATATAGTTCGGATGTAGAAGCCTGATAGATACGGCATGTATCAATAAGTCCGCATATACGAACAGCCTCCAAAATACGCAAAACGCCCAATGCATCAACATTTGCTGTGTATTCTGGCGAATCAAAGCTCACTTGTACGTGACTCTGTGCAGCTAAGTTATATATTTCAGTTGGCTTAATTAACCCCACGACATTCACCATACTCATAGAGTCATTGAGGTCAGCATAATGAAGGTGAAAGTTAGGGCGACCCTCAAGTTGATCGATGCGTTCACGAAAGTCGACTGAAGAACGTCTGATAATGCCATGCACATCATAACCCTTTTCCAACAAAAGCTCTGCCAAGTAACTTCCATCCTGTCCTGTAATGCCTGTAATTAAGGCCGATTTTCTTTTTTCCATGAAATATATTATTTTTTTTAAATATTCATAAACTTTACGATAGCTATAGCATTACCCAATCAATTCCGTAACAACCAGATATGCCAAAAACTCGAGTGTCAGTAATATCCTACTGTTACAAAATGTAAAATTACTATTTTTTTCCCATCTATAATTTAAAATCACGAAAAAAACATAGGCTATTTCTGAACACAAACCATAAAAAACAGATTGTAATCCAATACACTAGCTATGCTTAGAATATCATTATGCCAAATAAAGCAAGTTGAAACGCCTATGGTCTTTAGTGCAAATAGGTTGTAATTCAAATTGATTCACGTTGTAATTCAAATTGATTCACGTTGTAATTCAAATTGATTCACGTTGTAATTCAAATTGATTCACGTCGTGTTTCAAATTGATTCACAAAGTAATTCAATTTGATTCACAAGTCCAGAAGGCATATCTCGCAATAAGAAAGGATACATCAAGGTAGCTTGTCGCAACACCTCTGCCACACAGCGAAACTCTGCCTCGGGTGTTCTATGTTCCTTTACCTCAAGGATTAAACGACTATCCATTTTTGGGCCATTGATAAGTAAACGTTCAGTGTAGGTAGCAGCTCACCATTAGCCAACCGTATATGTTCGATAACCTCATAATCATTAGTCTCTATATTTATGGTGTCAGGTCGGTCGTTTCTTATAATATCGTCACAACAACAACGTCGCGCGTTATGTGCACGTCAAACTCTGCACCATAAACACCTATGCCGTCTGCCTTGATTAATGATGCCAAAGAGTTTTGGGCACTACCATCTGTGTCCCAACACCCACGGTGTGCAATAATACGAGTTTGAGCGCTAACTGTTATTGTCAAGGAGGCCAACCATAGAACAAATAAATGTTTAAATTTCGACATGATTTTTGATTATACTAGTGGATACAAAGATACTGCTATCTATCAACAAGATGATTACAGTTGCATTTCATTTGATTAGAACAGAAAACGACTTAGGGCGCACCATATCTTCAGCGTAAACATTGCCAAACCGATCGGTAATTCGAATATGAAGAGTACTGTTTGCCAAGCTAGCCTGGGCCATAAACATATGTGCTGAAAGTTTAGTGAAAAAATGCACATCCTCCATTTTACCTTCTTTTATTAGTGGAACTACATAAGAAAGGAAATGTAATGGATCGTATGCATTAACTTTCTGCACATCAAGTTGGTGGCCATTTTCAAGCACTTCTACCTTCCACAATGGATCATAGTTCCATACATTAATGAGTACTTGATTGTCTTTGTTAACACTTTTATAATTATTAACAAAACTCTTCAAGTCTTCAGCATATGATGGAGCAATAATCTCAGGTTCGAAATTAACTGTGTTCAAGTCATATGCTCGAAACTGATATGACTTTTCAAGACCTGTCCCCTTGTAATACCAGTCTGATTTTCGAGCATTCCAACGAAAGACTTCATACCCTCCCGGAGACCCATCCTGGCAAATAGAGTTACCTGATAGTTTCTGAGTCCACCACCAAGAACCACAGACAGATGGTACATTGTGCTCCAAAATATTCTCTTTATACTGGACATGGTATGACTGATGGAGATGGCCAGAGAGTATCTGTACATTATGGAAACGGCTCAGCACATCTTCCAATGCTGAGCCGTTGTTAAGGAAGAAAGTGTTATTTTGGTTCCCGTCTATTAGGCGTGGATCCTTGTAGAGTGGAACATGCATGGCAACAACGATAGGCGTGGTCTCATCTTTCACCTGTTGCAAGTCACGTTTGAGCCATTCCAACTGAATCGTATCCACTGCTGACACATAATTACATCGACCCATCTTACCCTGGGTCGCACCATCATTGACATACTCAATATTATCCAGAACTACATAGTGAACACTGCCAAGATTGAACGAATAATATGTTGGTCCACAGGAATTAACAAAGGCTTGAGACGCAGCATAATCGCCATGCTCATGTGGATTGCCATCATGGTTACCCATATTGTGAAATACAGGTGCATTTATTCGTCTAAATTCCTCTCTTGCTTCTTTGATGGTAAAGTTACTTCTATTCCAATATACATCCCAACTTTCATCGCCAAGGCTAAGTCCATAGACCTTGTAGCCTTGTCCGCGCAGTTCATCAATGGTGGAATTAACATCTTTTGCAACCTTAGCAAACTCTATGACATCGTTATTGAGACCTGACAAATGGCTATCCGCAATGGTGAACACAGCATGCTTATCGGTGTTTTCTTTGATCAAGTCAAAATCAATGGTTTCTTGCTCGGTACGATTATGGGTATTAAGGAGATGGGAGAATTGTGGCATATTTCCATCCATAGCCACCCAATAGCCACTCGGAATAGAGATAAAGACATAGCCTAATGTTTTGGTAGAATGCAGATTGTAGTGCCCAGCAGAATCTGTTCGGACTACCTCCATACCATCAGACACAACAACATTGGGAATACCCACACCCTCGCAAGTCACTTTTCCCTTGACCGTAACATCATCATTAACATTGAGTTGCAAACTATGTTCGGCACCATTAAGATTTACTTCTTCATTAGCACAAGCAATAGGCAGCATAAATGCCAAGGCCATGATGACGACTAATCGTCTAGTAATTCTAGTAAATAAAGCAAATTTCGTTTGTCTCATCTCCTGTCTCATATTACTACCACAAAGTTACAATCGCCAAATGTCAAAATGATGACAACAACTTTTCAATGATATAGAGATAGTATGACAATATTCTTTCAACGGCTATTACTCAGTTTATGGATCCTGCTCCTGATTTTTTCACATGAGGCAAAGCCTTTGTTCAAAAGAATAATGTACATTTGCATATAGGAAAATGGTTGAACCCATATTTATTATTGCAAAGACCAATGAACATGCAACAAGGCAAGGTGTCCATAGTGTTATGCACCTATAATGGCGAAAGATACTTGCACAAGCAATTGGACAGTCTACTCCAGCAGACATATCCCATATTCGAGATTATCATACAGGATGATCACTCCCAAGATGGTACGTTCACCATCCTCGAAGAATATGCTCACGACCATGACAACATCAAGCTATTTCAAAACGAAAGCGCTCATGGGGTTAATGGAAATTTCTTTAGTGCCATGCGAAAAGCTACTGGTGACTTTATTGCCATAAGTGACCAGGACGACATATGGGAGGCAGACAAGATAGAAAAGCAAATCGATGCAATAGGCAACAAGTTGCTTTGCGGAGGACATTCGCGCCCTTTTTCTGAAGATGGAGCATTCGTTCACTTCGAGGAAAGGCATCCCAACACCAATCTTATTAGGCTGCTTTTTATCACAAGCATACCAGGTCACACCATGCTTATGCGTAGAGAGTTGCTGGAAATCATCCCATTTGATGACACTACATCATTGCCGTCATCCTATGACTTCTACTTTGAGATGACAGCAGCAGCCTATAATAGTATCGCCTATGTTGACGGCGTGCTAGTCAACCAACGCAGGCATGTTGAGGCCGTGAGCTATATTGACTACAGCCATAACTTGCGATCATGGCAAAATGGCCTATATATTCTGAGGTGGTCTGTGCGACATTACAAAGAAATAAAACCCTATATGCGGCATTGTATGAGCACCATCAAGCTGTTACTTGACAGTTTGGATTCCAAAGAACCGATTTTGAAGGAAGCAAAGAAGATTGTCAATACCGAGCTTGAAGATGGACTTGGTGCTTATTTAAGACTAACCATGCTCTTTGTGAAGCACCATTCTCGATTATTTCAGACCAGTGGAGGCAGCTTTACAAAGCAATGCAGGGCACTTCTCTACCCCATCATGCAGATGTATAATTATCGTTATTTTTTGAAGGCGAAATAAGAATCAGGAAGTCTTCCGCTTTTTCTTAAATAGATACTCGACACTTTCTTCAAAGATTTTGGCATGAGAAAGTTTCATGATACCACCATATAAAACAACTGCCAAGACAATGCGGGCAAAAAGAAGTACCACCAAATTGGTAATGGAAAGCGTAATGATATAAGTGAAAGCCATAACTCCCGCAGCTATCAAAAAGAATGGCATAATGTCTTTTAGCATCTCCGACAGGCATAACCCAATAAGTTTGTGAGCAAAATACTGCCATACACCAAGCCAAAGAACATTGAAAAACGTATATGCCAGTACCATGGCCATTATGCCATAGGAATAAGTCACATATATGATAAGAAGCTGAAAAGCCAACTGTGCTGTACTAACCCACATGAAGATATCAGATCGTAGGTGACTGAAAGTAAGGTTGTTGTATATTGAAACGAATGGTAGGAAAGCTCCACCGATAGCCAATACCTGAAGTAGAGGAACACTTTCCAACCACTTGGCGGTAATAACGATAAGCGTAAGCTCTTTGGCAACGATAGCTAAACCAAACATACACGGGAAAGATAGGAACGCGGTGAATCGCATGATCTTCCTGAAGACTTGCTTTTCTCGCTCTTTATCTGTTCTCACCGAACTAAGGACAGGTTGTGTTGTGCTTGAGATGGTATTGGTAATCAATGAACTTGCCATCGTATTCCACTTGTTAGCCTGAGTGTATATTCCAACTTCTTTGGGCTTAAACAATCGTCCAAAGACTACTGTAAGTATATTATTGCCTATGGTGTTGATTATAGTTGTAATCAGAATCTTATAACTAAAGCTAAACATTCGCTTGATGGGACCTACTGAGAAATGCAGCTTTGGTAGCCATCTCACATAATAAAGCCTTCCAATATCAGTAATGAAGATATACGACACCTGCTGAAAGGCTAGACTCCAATAGCCTAACCCACTGAGTGCAGAAGTAATGCCAATGATACCTGATAAGCATAAAGCCACGATACTTATTATTGCTCGTTCTTTAGCCATTATCTTTCGGACCATGAAAGCATTGTGTGAAATTCCTATAGCACTGAGCACAAAGGTAATGAAGACAAAGCGAGAGAGAGGGATGAGACAAGGTTGGTGAAAAAAATCGGCAATAAGCGGTGCACTGAAAAAGAGTATGACATACAGGCTAAGACTGATAGTTGTGCTAAACCAAAACACCGAATTATAGTCTTCCTCAGTTATATCCTGGCCATTGACCAGCGCTGTTGTAAAACCACTGTCTTGCAAATTACCTGCTATCAAAGTAAAGATTGCAATCATTCCGACAATACCGTAATCATCAACAGATAGAATTCTTAGCAGAAAAATGCCAATCACAAAATTTAAGAACTGAGTAGCGCCACTATTGATAGCGCCCCAGAAGAGTCCTTTGGCTGTTTTTTCCTTTAACGTCTCCATTTCATTGACCATTATTCTGCAAAAGTAGCGCAAAATGATTTATTTGGCAAAGATATGTGGTAATTTTGCAAAGAGATTGTCAGAAAAGCATCTTTATATATTCGTTTATTTCTATGTACAAGCTTTTTATTCTTGATTTTGACGGCACTATGGCCGACACTAACAAAATAATCACAGACTCTATGCAAACCACTTTGCACGAAGCCGGTTTACCAATGCGCTCTCGTGAAGAATGTAGCAAGACTATTGGCCTACCACTCATAGAATGTTTTCGTGCTTTAATGCCCTTAAGTGATGAACAAGCAAACCGCTGTGTTGGCATCTATCATAGGGTTTTTGCCGAGCGCAACAGGCAAGGTGCAGTCCCAATATTCCCCGGAGTTGTTGAGGCTATCAAAAAATGGCACCAAAAAGGTGCCATAATTACGATTGCATCAAGCCGTGGCCACAACTCACTACAGGACTTTGTACATGAAATGGAGCTTGAAACCTATATCTCACTCATCCTTGGTAGCGAAGACGTCGAAATTGCAAAGCCGGACCCTTGTCCTGTTCTCAAAACACTTTCGCACTTTAATGTCAGTCCCAATGATGCACTTGTTATTGGAGACATGCACTTCGATATATTAATGGGACGGCGTGCAGGCTGCCACACTTGTGGTGTAACCTATGGCAATGGTACCGCAAAAGAACTTACAGATGCCGGAGCAGAGAAACTCGTTGACTCTCTTTTGGAAATCTGATATAAGAAATTTTGGGTGTATATGACAAAAAGTATCT
>DHOP01000036.1 GCA_002407775.1 Prevotella sp. UBA5387 | reverse complement strand
ACTCCAAATTTCGGAAGACCCAAATCTTTCAGGCTAGCAGCGAGGCCAAAGCAAAGGCTCAGCAGCTCCGACTCTTTGCGATTGTGGCATGGCTTGTAGCCATCGCAGGTGAAATATTAGCCATACTCAAGTTCACAACCAATGAGATGTTCACATGGCTTATCGTGTCTATCGTGGTGATTCTCACATTGGCTATCACAGGCAATCTACTATGGAAGAAGGCGGGTCGCCTAGATCCTCCATCCCAAGCCAACAAGGTGAGCTTCTTCTTCAAAAGCCAGTTAGGCGTCATTATGACCGTAATCGCATTCCTTCCGTTGGTGATTTTCATCTTCACCGACAAGGACATGAGCAAGAAAAACAAGGGCATCGCAGGAGGGATAGCCGTAGTGGCCTTGCTCATTGGTGGCATAACGGGCATAGATTTCAATCCCCCCTCTATTGAAAAATACACAAAGGAAATCAATGCACAGACCGATTCGCTCCGCGAATTAACCGGCACTGACCATGTGTATTGGACCACAAAGGCAGGTAACAAATACCATATATATAAGGATTGCCAGCACATCAAGGGCAGAGAGATCTCCGAGGGCACCGTGAAGCAGGCATGGGAGAGTCGCAACATTGAGAATGGTGAACTTTGCAAGACTTGTCAGGCAAGGGCAACCAGAGAGAAATCCAATGCCATCGGCAATATTATCCCCGACGGAATAGAGGGTAAAGCTACAAGCGATTCGGAGGAATAAAAACTTTTTTGTGAGCAAACGACGGTGTACCATGGTTCAATGAGTTCTATAAGCACAGTCGTATGAGAAATTTAATCGCTATCAAGAGACAACCATTGTCCTTTGATAGCGATTAATTGTTTGTTTTAAAATGTTCAAGACTTCTTGAACACCTGCTTGATCCAGTCCCGATGTCTGTCCACACACTCCTTAAAAAGGATAGTTGCGGATTTCGATGTGGTCTAAAGGAATAATATTCCCACCTGAAACACGGCGGCGGAGATCACCCACGCCAAGACTGTAGTATATACAGCGGCAAACGATGCCCACTTCCACGATCCAGTTTCCTCACGGATAGCAGCAATGGTGGCCACGCACGGGAAATAGAGCAGGACGAAGAGAAGGAAGCAATAAGCCGTCAAGGCTGCAATGGGTTGTGCCCTGTCAAGGCTTACTCCGTGCATGGCGGCGGTGTCTGCATTCATTTCATGGCGCAACCTATCAAAACGTCCGTTGCCTGACACGGAACTATTAGCCTCATTTTCGGGCGTGGCATAGAGCACACCGATGGTTGATGCCACAATCTCCTTGGCTCCTATACCGGCCAAGAGCCCCACATCCAGTTTCCAATTAAAGCCCTGTGGTACAAAGACAGGCTCTATCGCCTTACCAATTTGCCCGATATAGCTCTGCTCCTGCTGTTCTTGTTGAGTGAGTTTCGAATTGTGAGGGAAATAGCCGAGTGCCCAAATGATGATGCTGGCCACAAGTATGATGCCGCCCATCTTCTTCAGATATTGCTTTCCCTTTTCCCAAGTGTGTCGCATGAGTGCCTTAGTGGTAGGGAAACGGTAAGGTGGCAGTTCCATCACAAAGGGGATATCCTCTCCCTTAAGCACTGACTTGGTAAGCAACTTGCTCATAATCATAGCCACGAAAATACCGATAAGATAGAGCGATAGAATAGCTATCCATTGATAATGCACTGCGAAAAACGTACCGACTATCATTATGTATATAGGTATTCTGGCTTCGCACGACATCAGGGGAATAATGAGCATGGTAACCAATCGTGAACGCCTGCTCTCAATAGTACGTGTTGCCATTACTGCCGGCACATTGCAACCAAACCCCATAATAAGTGGAATGAACGACTTGCCATGCAGTCCAATCTTATGCATGATGCGGTCCATGATGAACGCTGCGCGTGCCATATAGCCGCTATCCTCCATGAAAGAGATAAAGAAATAGAGTATCAGGATCTGCGGCAAGAACACGATGACTGAGCCAACACCTCCCAGCACGCCGTCGATCAGCATCGACTTGACCGGTCCCTCAGGCAAAGCCTGCCCTATGACATGACCCGTCCAGCCCACCAACTGGTCTATCCAATCCATGGGATAAGCACCAATGACAAAGGTGGAGAAGAACATTAAGGCGATTACAAGGATGAAAATGGGAAATCCAAAAACCTGGTTGGCGAAGATGTGGTCAAGAAAATGGGTGAGCTTATAGGTGTCTTTCTCAATGCCATGGTGATAGTTGGCCTCCTTGAGGGCGCCATGTATAAAGCCATACTTGGCGTCCATAATAGATGTCTCGAGGTCGGTCTTGGTCTCTTCCATGACACGAGCCTCTGTCTTATCTCGGTGACGAAGTATCTGTCCGGCATCGGGCATGGTGCTAATCAGACTTTCGACACTACGATCATGCTCTAAAAGTTTGATGGCAAGATAGCGCGTGGAGTAATGTTCGCGAAGGGCAGTCTCTTCTTTGAGGTGCTCTTGAATGTAGACAATACCACGCTCTATCTCATGTCCGTGATTGATATGGATATGTCGAAACGTTGGTGTGGCATCCTCCACGTCCTCATAGGTCTTGATGACCATGCCAAACAGCTCTCCGACTCCCTCGCCAGACTTGAACACCGTGGGTACCATAGGCACGCCAAACAACTCGGAGAGTTTGTCCATGTCCAGTTGATCCCCACGCTTGCGGGTCTCATCATACATGTTGAGTGCGACCACCATGCGCACATGCATGTCGATAAGTTGGGTGGTGAGATATAGATTGCGTTCTAGATTGGCAGAGTCGATAACATTGATGACCACATCTGGCGCGTTTTCCGCCAGTTGTTTCCTCACATACAGTTCCTCTGGAGAATAGGCAGAGAGGCTGTAGGTACCTGGCAAATCTACGATATTAAAGTCGTATCCCTCCCATTCCACATGTCCTTCCTTCGCATCTACGGTCACACCGGAGTAGTTGCCCACGTTCTCATGGGCACCCGACACGAAGTTGAAGAGAGATGTCTTGCCACAGTTGGGATTGCCAACGAGTGCCACGTTGATCGTCTTGCGCTTGGTCATGGCTGCCTGTTCCACCTGCTCGTCACTAACATTAACAGCCTCCTCAGTGGTCTGTGGTCCTGTCTCAACCACACTTTGCTCAACTTCCTGCACTTTTGGGGCATCTCCTCGGGCAGCCTTCTCTGCACGTACCTTGGCAGCCTCCTCCTTTGTCATGACCTCGATCATGGCTGCCTCGCTATGGCGTAGGCTAACCTCGTAGCCCATAATCCTATACTTCACAGGGTCCTTGAGCGGTGCATTGAGCAACACCTCCACCTTCTTCCCTTTTACGAAGCCCATCTCCACGACACGCTTGCGGAATCCGCCATGGCCTGTTACCTTGACGATAATCCCACTTTCGCCTGTATGCAACTCAGATAATTTCATGCAGTGATAACCTTTCTTTGCTACAAAGATACATAGTTTTCATGCGACATAAAGCCGTTTTTTCTAGCAACAGAATAAAAATACCTATAAATGGGGATACTTTTGCTCAACCGACACTAATAGTATCTAACTATCTACTCTCATACAATTGATTTAGCCCATTTAATCTTTACGTTATCCAATCGCACCAACGCTCTTTGATACCTTCTTTATTCGGATGACGAAACTTATCCTTTCGAAGTGTGATTCAATTTGATTTACTGAGTGATTCAATTTGATTCATCGAGTGATCGCTATTGAATCTCGCAACCTAACATACCGAAACCCTCTCTGTAAATGGGTTTTGCTAGATGCCAGAGTGTTAACTTAGTTATATGGAAATAGCTGATTTCTAAGATGATTTACGAACATAGAATTCGTTATATGAGTGAAATACTCTCTCCCTCAAGAAGACAATAAAATAAAGTTTATCACTAGTGTCTCTTAATATATGT
>DHOP01000058.1 GCA_002407775.1 Prevotella sp. UBA5387 | reverse complement strand
TGTGCCTGTTTTGACACACCCTCTATCATTTGCTACCTTCTCGAGGCTTTATATGTCAGAAGTTTATCTTGCAAAATATGTATTGGTAAGTGTTTATTTAAAGAATACAATACGTTTCTCCAAAGGTTCAAATGCCTTTTCACCTGCATCACAGGCAGGTAAGCCAAATGGCATTTGTGCCCGGAGTTTCCAATTCGGATTGATATTAAACTCTTTGGCCAATGAATCGTCGATAATGGGATTGTAATGCTGCAGCGAAGCGCCGAAACCTACCTCTTCAAGAGCTGCCCAAATGGTGAGCTGATGCATAGCGTTGGTATGCTCAGACCATACGGGGAAGTTGTCAGCATAGGCGGGGAACTGCTCCTGCAGTCCACGAACCACGGCCTGGTCTTCATAATATAAAACTGTGCCGTAGCCACTCTCGAAAGCCGTGTTGATTTTGTTTTCAGTCGCAGGGAAGTTCTCTGGAGACACCATACCACGAAGTACGTCCTTAGTAAGTTCCCAAACCTTGCGGTGCTTATCGCCAATGAGTACTACAAGGCGTGTGCTTTGGCTATTGAATGCAGAAGGCACATACTTCACACTTTGTTCGATTATCTGACGGAGTTCATCATTAGAGATTGGTGACTCGTTTTTCAATGCGTAATATGTGCGTCGATGCTTAATAGCATCAAGAATGGAATATTTCATGTTTTATTATTTTAATTGTTATAATCAATGTGACAAAGATAAGCAGAAAGTGTAGTATTACACCAGGAAAAGATTATAAACATTACAAATATTGACTAAAAATATATAATGAAATAGTAGTCTAGCCAAGAGCCACTATGCAACAATGGACACTGGAGAAACAAAAAAATAGTTGAGATTATTAAGACGATTGTCAATTAAAATTTTTAATTTTACTGCCATGAAGACATTAGGAAACATTGTTTGGCTAGTCTTTGGCGGTATGATGATTGGCCTAGAATATCTCATATCGGGTGTAGCGATTATGCTTACAATCATCGGAATACCTTTTGGGCTGCAAGCTTTGAAGTTTGGAATGCTTGCCATGTGGCCTTTTGGAAGCAGTGTTGTCAAGAAGGAACAAGCACCAGGATGCATCAATTCCGTGATGAATGTGCTTTGGTTTTTCATTGGTGGCTTCCCCATCTTTTTGACGCATGTGTTATGGGGAGTGCTGTTCTCTATTACAATCATCGGTATTCCTTTTGGGAAACAA
Organism: Prevotella sp. UBA5387; assembly: GCA_002407775.1. Classification (GTDB taxonomy): domain Bacteria; phylum Bacteroidota; class Bacteroidia; order Bacteroidales; family Bacteroidaceae; genus Prevotella. Next base: position 1,407 of record DHOP01000058.1, on the reverse strand, counting down.
CACTTTAAATTAGCCCATATTGCCCTTGTGCCTTTTGGACGTGAGATTGTCAGTAATTAGATTTTATCGTTTCGGCGATCTTTTGAGGCTCTGTATGAGATGCCTCAACGTGGCCCGAGGCGAGTAAAATAGCATTCTGGGCCCTGTCCACCGCATCACCTCCCGCATCCGCCGTCGCATGTCAGGCTTGTAACAGTGCACTTTGCAACGTTTACATGCTGGCTTTTGTTCACCGAAAGGGCAGTGATTTAACCTTTGACAGGAATAGTCTATGAGTTGCTGATAGTCTTCAGATGGCTCTAATTCGTGCAGATGGTGTTTGCAGTAAAGCCTAACCATGAAGCGAATGGTCTGTTTGTCACGTTCGATCTTGTTCATCTTGCCTGCAAAGTTAGAACAATTCAGACATATGGCCAAAGCCTTTTGCCGGGTTTCTGCTTGTGATTAATATATATTAAATCGACTATCCATATGATGAACGAATTATTAGAAAAGGCCCTGACTATTGCAACAAAAGCGCACGAGGGACAGAAAGACAGAGGTGGAAATGACTATATCGGACATCCAAATAGGGTGTCGGAACGTTGTCAGACTGATGACGAGCGTATCGTGGCATTGTTGCATGATACTATTGAAGACACAAAGATAACGGCAGAGTATCTCCTAGACCAAGGCTTTCCTGAGCGTATTGTTGATGCTATAGTAGCGTTGTCGCGTCGCGAAGATGAGGCGTATGAATCCTACGTAGACCGGGCAGCAGCAAATCCCATTGCCAAGGAAGTCAAAAAGGCTGACTTGTGCGACAATATGGATGTAAGTAGGCTCAATTATCCGCTTATACAGGACGACTTACAACGACTGAACAAGTACCTGAAGGCATTCAAAAGATTGACCAAGGAAGAATGAATCAACTAGAAATCCATCAAATATAAGAACAAGATATGAATATCGAGCAAGTAAGGGAATATGCACTTTGTTTGCCAAGTGCTACTGAAGATTTGCCTTTTGGACCCGAGGTGTTGGCCATGAGGGTAGGTGGGCGCATATTTATGGCCATCGATCTGGAATCGTCCGAAGGGAAGGTGGCTATGAAATTGGATCCAGATTATTCGGCCGATCTACGTGAACACAAAAGCTGGATCAAGCCTGCATTCCACTGGAACAAGAAGTATTGGAACGATGTTTATGTGGAGCATGTCGATGATTCACTGATGAGGTCGCTTATAGACCACGCCTATCAGCAAGTTTTTGCTAAACTACCAAAAAAGGTGAGAGAAGAAATCGGAGAGTGAATCCGCCCTAATCTTATTTGTAAGAATGAGGTTAAGAGCTAGATTTGCCCGTTATGAACATCAATATCGTTTTATAAGACGCCACTTATAATTTACCCCAGTTCGGGATAAGAAT
>DHOP01000110.1 GCA_002407775.1 Prevotella sp. UBA5387 | reverse complement strand
TAGCTTTATCCCGAACTGGGGTATCTTTTGGTGATACACCCTCAACTGCGGGCAATTGGTTTTCGGCAGACAATTCCAATGGTTTGCCATTCAGGTTCACTGCGCGACTTGTGGTCCCATTAGCGGATACTGCATAGATCTTAGCAGAAGCTGGCATTGTTATTTGGCGTGCCTCTTCTGTTGGGTTGATTACTAGGAATGTAAGGCTGCTCTCTTTGCTCTTAGTGTTGTGTGCAAATACATACACACCGTTTTGGTTGATGGTAGTACCATAAGACTTGGTGCCCATGAATTTGTTCCACAGATAGGCAGCCCAATAATTTGGGTTGGGATTATGCGTGTCTTGATCGATAAGACTGTACTCACTCGCTGCAAGGGTATTGTGGAAAATCACATCTACACCTTTCTGAGCCAGCGACCCAAGCTGATAGAGATAACGGAAGGTGTCGAGATAAGTGTTTGCCCAACGGTCGCCACCACCGGCAGCCTCAGCAGTCTCGGTAATCCAAATGGGAGAACCAGGCATATACTGGTCGTGGATTTTATTGAAGAACGAGAATGTTGTGTCTGTAAGCGAGATCCAGCGATGAGTCAAGGCACTGTCGATGCGTGTGGCGAAAGGAGGCTCTTTACATACTCGTTCTGAGCCTGCACCATAGAAGTGATAGCTGAAGACATCAAAACTGCCCTTTGCAACGGTCTTCATAGCATCTTCAGTGAGAACTGGATTCATCTTCATGAACATGTCTACGAAGCCAGGCACGCCTTCTCCCACGGTGCCAGGACCGGCTTGTAGCATGTAAGGAGCCTTGGCTTTGTTCCATGCCGTATAGGCAGCGATATCCTTGGCATAGTTTTTCACATTGTATTTGGTATTCGAGATTTCTCCCCCTGCCATTGGCATGGTTGGTTCATTGAAGAGTTCAGCACCCGCGATCTTTACACCATTGGCCGTTGAGAAGTCGATGAGTTTTTGAGCTTCCACAGGTGTCCATACACCGCTCTTGTCACGTACACCGTCACATACGGCAAAAGAAGTAACGAGTTTGCTATCAGTTGCCTTTACAAAATCTAGCAGGTCCTTCCATTGTGGCACAGTAAGCACATTCACAAAACCCTTGGGAGCAGGACGAGCAGGCTGCCCATCATTTTGGAAATACACAGCATTGGCCCATGTTCCACTGGTCCTTACATAGGCAGGAGCTAGCCCTTGTGCAAGTTTCATTAACTTTGGCTCGGCAAGATTGACGGGATCCAACTTACGGTAGAGCGACTCATTGCCAGAGCTAACATCAATTCCGTAATCATCCTGGGATTTCTTAGCCTTATCGCCTTTTACCTCATTCATAGTAGAATAAGGTCGCCAGAACTTGCCGCCAACAACCTCTACCATCTCGATGTTGTACGACTGGTAGCGTGGATCAACCTCGTTGACAACCTTTAGACCATTTGGTTTCAAATCCAACACGCTTGTTTGCTTAATTTCTATGCATGCTGTAAGAGCCATAACTGCGGGCAATGATGCGGCAAGCCAATATTTAATGTGTTTCATAAGTGATGTTTTTAATGAATCCTATCTTTAAAATAGAATATGTTATATTGGCAAATATACAAAATAATATGTCAAAAGGGTTATCGTTGCAGATGTTTATTAAAACATTTTTACGGATTCGGATTACTACTCATACAGCGATGAAGGACAGCTATAACAGATAATCATGATACCATGCCATACGATTTGTAGTTATGATATCCTCACCCAAGAACTCTTAAAACCTATAAATATGAACAAGACATTATTCATTTCCATCTTTTCGTTTATGATGGCTACAACAGCTTTATTTACCTCTTGCAGTAAGGAAGACCCTTTCGAGGATATAATCCCCAACCAATCAGCCAAGTGGGTTGAACCTTACCATGTCATGTCGTCATCCATGGATCAAGTTAAACTCTTCATGGAAAACGAAATGAAAGACTTCACGCCAAGAAACAGCTAGGCAAACACATTAGCCTACTCAAAGAGTAATGATATGTGTGGCATCATTTATTGCTTCTCACCAGTCACAGGCGAGCTATATTCTGTTATTGATACAGAATTACTATCAAACAAGGAGGCTATCCGCAAAACGCTGAAAGAGCACTACGCTTCACTTGACGACCCGACAACCGGCAATACGTATTATTACAATACCGACAAATCGCTTGCTATTGTTGTCAGTGACTACGATGATTACTTTTGCAATGTGACTTACGCCAAGGTTACTCAGTAATAACGTATGAAAGTTCAGCCATCATAGATATAGCATCTGTGGTGGCTGCTTATCATTTATGCCCAAAATCGGCTTATCCTTTTATAAATGCAGGCTTACAATTCATTAAGTCCGCTTTTCTCCAGTTATACAGGTAGGCATTGATTCTGCTCGTTCGCTCGAATTCAAACCAGTTTGCATTGAACAATGTCGATGAATTCTTCTGTGGTATTTGTCATCAGTGACAATCTACTCGGCAACACCAGCATTATCATTCCACTTTAGGCTTCATTGTAACCTGATATAGACAATCCTACATTCATTAACATACTCAGCCAATAACCATTCTAACATTTCAACCGCCTACTGCTTATAAATGATCGTGCCATCACCTTTTTCTTTTCGCCAGCAATAATGAATATGGTAAACTATTTACGCCGTTTTCTTACATTGTCTGGTCTATGCCGTTTTCAATGTCCTTCATCCAAATATTCCGGGCAAAGTCACAATCTTTTTTCTCGATGCAAATTTAGAGAGCTGCGCCACTATATGTGTGGCTACGGGTCGATTTGGCAATCTTGCACAATAGACTCTTTGGCAGAATCTTCCTTTATGTCAGGACATAAAGAGTATTCAGCCGTTTCTCTTGTATGTTCCTCTATCTGCCCTCTCTTGGAGCATCATAAAAATAATTGTATAACTTTTAAATAATTGTCAAGATAAAGAATTTTTTGAAATCAACGGCTTCGTAGCCCAAACAGCTGAGGTGAGAACTTTCACTAACAGTCCACTCGCTAAGTTTCCCATTTCTGTATCACGAGAAGAAAAGATTACTGACAGCACATCACGCACCAGCGCATTGATTAACATTGAAATGTGGCGCAAGAATGGTGAGTCTGAATCTTTCAAACAGCTTGTAAAGGGTGTCCACCTTCAGGTATCAGGTTACTTTCAGCCACAGTTTTGGACTGACAAGGATGGTGTTAAACACAGCCGAGTTATCCTCATTGCAACAGAAGTTGCCCAAATTCCAAAGAAGGAAAATACAGGAAAAGCAGGTTAATAACCTGTTGCTGTTTCATCAATCCAAAAGCGGTCTTCGGATCGCTTTTTTGTTCGTTATGCTTGCCAGATCATGCGATAAGCGCATTCAGTTAATAAAAAAAATCTGTTTTAGTAGTTAGATGTCCCTTTTTTATTATCTCAAAAGTTAAAAACCCGCTACCTTTGCACTTGATTTACAATATTTTAAAATGGAAGCAAAGAAATACCCTTGCGCCGAATGCGCCGCAAATATGAAGAGAATACAAAATAATTGATGGCAAGATTCTGGTATTGGCACACCTCTTTTTGCCCGGGATGGAAAGCCTATTATAACAGCTTGACGGATGAAGACAAAGCGTTGTTGAAAGTGAAATATCATCTCAAATAACGTATGTTGTGATATTACAGTTGATACAGTCATCCAGTGAATTGGCACCTTTTATCAAAACCTATTGGTATTTGAGGAATGATTCCTCAAAAGAGGTGCTACAGACTATTGTTCCCAATGGTCTGATGGGACTATGCTTTTACAGAAGCGGGGCTCTCGATTACGCTGGACTTGGCAAATATCAAACTGGTTTGGGTGGGCAGCGGATGAAAAGTCTGATGATTCAATCCTGTAATGTAGAAGCTGTTGGCGTGGAATTTCAGCCTTATGGTTTACGTCGTTTCTTCCCCATGTCCTCCATGGATTTTTATGGATTAGTATGCTCGCCCCAAGACATTTCGGACAAAGGACTTATGATTCTGGAGGACCAGATTCTTTCTGCAGGGGATGTCAATCAATGCTGGGAATTGCTGAACGGCTTTTTTCTATCACGGCTGATGCAAGTGAAAACCGATGATCTTAACTTCAAGCGGATTCATTCAGCTCTGACTGCCGCCAACTGCTCCATGAATATATCTGTAGAGGCAATGGCTGACAATGCGAATCTGTCGCCCAAACAATTCAGAAGAATCTTTTCGGAATATGTGGGCATTATGCCTAAAGGATTCCTCAGGTTGATTCGGCATCAAAGAATCATGGCTTATCTGCTTCAAGCTTGCAGGCGGTCCACAGAGTTGCCATCATTGGATGAGTTATCCTGGTCTTTCGGATATTATGGTGCATCGCATCTGATTACTGATTTTAAGGATATTATGGGATATAATCCTTCTGACCTTTTGAAACATCATGCTCCGGAATCCTATTCTTGGGTGGATGTTGAGAAAACAAGTTTAATGAACAAGTGAAATGAAAGAAATTGATCCTAAAAAAACATCACGAGCCATGGCTTTTAAACTTTGGATGAAAGCTCCCATGCCTATGGTTGCTTTCTTTAAGAAGATAGACATTACCCCTTTGGCTAAATACGCCAAAAGGCATCACGTCAAGTTCAACATGCTAATGTGCTACTGCATTGGCAAAGCTGCAAAACAGATTTCTGAATTTCGTTATCTTCCTGTAGGTGAAAAATTGATGGAATACGATAAGTTGGCCATCAATACTATCATCTTGAATAAGGATAACTCCATCAACTCATGCGACATTCCCTATTCAGACAACCTATATCAGATCAATTCCGATTATCTGAAATTACCAATATGGTGGCTGAAACTTGTGCAAACTATGATGTTGCAGACAGTATGGTTACAGGGACATCTGCATTGGTTCAATATGAATTAGATAGGGCTGTGGGTATGTACAGTGGCATCTTCAACAACTCGTACATCATCTGGAGAAAATATAAGTCTCATTGGTTTAAGAAAGGACTAATGCTATCCTTTCAGTTTCACCATGTACAATGGATGGAGCTCACGCAAGCAGATTCTTGAATAAGCTACAGAATGCTATAAACAATATAAATAAATCAAATTCAAACAGATAGAATGAAACATGTTTCATTACTCAGCATTGCAGGCTGGCTAAACATCGCTCTAGCCATTGCTCATGTGCTTTGTATGCCTTGGCTGGATGCAGCCTTTCGTTTATATGGAATTAATGACGTTATGGATCAGATAGCATCGGATGGGTGGTATTGGCCGTATGTTATCACACTGGTCATTGCAGCTTGTTTTGCCTTATGTGGTCTTTATGCTTTGTCGGCAGAAGGACGCATCCGCAAATTGCCGCTGCTCTGGTTAGGCATCTTCACCATTGCTGGTGTATTCCTGTTTCGCGCAGGAATCGGCTGTTACTGGATGATTGACCGTGGGCAATGCCCCCTGACGGATATTTCTTCGGTAGTAATCTCTGGAGGTATCGGATTGCTATATCTCATAGGTGGTATCTCAAAACTAAAAAATAAATAAAATGAATCCTGATAAAATATATCCTCGTGAAGGAAATAACGGCACGGAAAGTGTCTACCTGAAGTTGGTTGTTAAAGACCCAAGTATTATAGTGGGCGACTTTACCATCTATAATGACTATGTGAACGATCCGCGTGATTTTGAAAAGAACAATGTGCTCTATCATTATCCGCTTTGCAACAAGGAAAGGTTGGTCATAGGCAAATACTGTTCTATCGCTTGTGGTGCCAAGTTCATGTTTACCGGTGGTAATCATACCTTGAAATCACTTTCAACATTTCCATTCCCTGTTTATCCCGATGAATGGGGACTGGATGAATGGCACTGCGCTGACGCTTGGGACAATCATGGCGACATCATTATTGGTAATGATGTTTGGATTGGCTATGAAGCTGTAATTATGCAAGGTGTAACTATTGGTGACGGTGCAATTATCGGTACACGATCTCTTATAACTAAGGATGTTGCGCCTTATACTATTGTAGGCGGTTCTCCTGCCAAGGAGATTCATAAGCGGTTTGATGAAGCGACGATTCAAAAGCTTCTTGAACTAAAGTGGTGGAACTGGTCTCATGAGAAAGTAAAAGCCAATCTAAGCACCATTATGAGTGGGAATCTATCCCAACTAATCGAACAAAACAATTCAAACAATGAGTAATCAAAAAAACAATTCCATACATGACTTTGACTTTAGTCTGATTTGTGAGTATTTCTCGTCAATCAAACGTCAAGGTCCAGGCAGTGAGGCTTCCACGCTTGAAGCTATTATCGCCATACCCGCCATAACTCCGAATTTCAAAATAGCGGACATCGGATGTGGTACGGGTTCATCAACCATTCAATTGGCAAAGGAGACGAAAGCGTCTGTACAGGCAATCGACCTTTTTCCCGATTTTCTGAACAAGGTGAAGCAAAATGCCGAACTTGCTGGTGTATCAGATAAGGTATCTACCTTGCAGGCTGATATGACACAATTATCACTGGAGAAAGAATCCTTGGATCTAATATGGTCTGAGGGAGCCATTTATAACATCGGTTTTGAAAAGGGACTCCAGGAATGGAATCACTTTATCCGCAAGAATGGATACATCGCTGTAACCGAATCTACTTGGCTGACAGATGCTCGTCCTGCTGAAATCGAAAGCTTTTGGATGGATGCTTACCCAGAGATGGATACGCTGGAGCATAACATCACCAAAATGGAGAAGGCTGGATATCGCGTCATCAATACTATGGTGCTGCCAAATGACTGCTGGACCAAAGAGTTCTATGAACCTCAGATGAATGCTCAGAAAGTATTCCTTGAACGTCATCCCGATGATTTCACGGCCATTGAACTGGTGAAGAATCAGCGACACGAAGCTGAATTATTTGCCAAGTATAATAGCTTTTATGGTTATGTCTGGTATATAGGACAAAAGATATAATCCTTTCTGTCACCTCTTATAGAAGCCATTCTTACGTTACTGTGAGGATGGCTTTTTTTATCGACCAATTTCCCTTTCATACTCATTATTTTGTCATTTATAAAGATCTGGTGTATATGACAAAAAGTATCT
>DHOP01000082.1 GCA_002407775.1 Prevotella sp. UBA5387 | reverse complement strand
TATAAAGATACAAAATAATAGCGTGATTACCAACTTCTAAACTAACTTTATTGCTGAATTCTTATCCCGAACTGGGGTTTTCAAAGAAAAATGACAACATATTGCTGACAATAATAAAAATAAAATGGCTGTAATCCTTAATGGATTACAGCCATTTCAATAATTAATATGAAGATTAGGCAAGTACGACTTTGCCTTCTTCACCTTTAACTTTTCCCTCTTTCAGGAGCCAGCCAATACCGAGAAGTACCTCAGTCTCTGTTTTTCCAGTGGACTTTGCAAGCTGAGCCACAGATTGTGCAACGCCAACTGCGGAAAGTGCCTGATACACATCACCTGCACGGAATCCTGCATTCTCTGCGTCAACCAAAACCTCTACCTTCTTTGCTGTAGGTTTTTTTACAGTTTTGCTGCTTGTTGTTGTAGTTGCTTTTGGTGCAACCTTCTTCTCTGCTGCTTTCTTTTCTGTCATAATGAAATGAATATTAATAATACAAAAAACAATCTATTATTGATAACTTAACAAGTGCAAAATTAACAGATTTATTTTGAAATAGCTGTAAAAAGATACAAAAAGAACCAGAGAAAACTCGTAAAGTGCTGATTTCTTGATTTATATCAAATTTTTTACATGACCTTCTTTCTTAATGTTTTAATAAAAATAAAAAGAAAGAAGCGGTGCGTACGAGACTCGGACTCGTGACCTCCTGCGTGACAGGCAGGCATTCTAACCAACTGAACTAACGCACCTTGGTGTGTAAAAAAAAGAAGCGGTGCGTACGAGACTCGAACTCGTGACCTCCTGCGTGACAGGCAGGCATTCTAACCAACTGAACTAACGCACCAAAATCGCCCTAAACCATACTCAGATTGATTTTTTACGGCTGCAAAGGTACTGTTTTAATTCCATTCTTCCAAACAAACGATTAAATATTTTTATAAAAAATATTGCATTAAGATGACACTTTCATAGTGCTCTCCATCATAGAGCCAATCACTGATTTCCGCAACCTGTTGGAAGCCAATAGTCCTGAAGAGTTCCATACTACGGACATTATGCAGACTTACCAAAGCATACATTTGATGTAAATGTACCACTTCGTGCGAATAACGGATAAGTTGTAGCATGGCGGAGCGACCATAACCCTTGTCATGAAAACGCGTTTGCAAGACGATCCCAACTTCTGCACGCATATGGCGAGGATCAAAATTGCATAAGTCTACAAGACCGATTGTCTCACCTTCCATATTCTCGATGATCAAACGCAACTGTTTATCAGTGAATATATCACCAGTAACAGATGCAAGATACTCGTGCAATGCAAAACGAGAATAAGGCACATTAGTAATGCCGACTCTCCAAAGTTCCTGATCGTTTTCAATCAGATATAAGTCTTCTAAGTCTTCAGGCTCAATGGCTCTTAGTCGAGTTTTAGGCAAATTCTCCATAGATTATTGCATGATTTCGTTATCAGTGATTAATATCTTCACTTCTGGATGATACACTCCTATGCGCAGATTACCCTTTGCCATAGACGAAAAGCGTTCGAGGATCTCATGATAAGTATACTTTAAGGTGTCGTAGACAAAATATACCAGACCTGTTTTTTGCATATCATCAACCAATAATAGCAACTCGGTATCATCCAAAAACCTAGCCGTTAGACCATATCTCTCAATCAAAAGGCGACATTGTGGCTTACTCTCTTCACTGACATCAAAAATATATTGGGGGTCTACAACCTTATGTTTACTTACGAAACCCAAACCAGCTCTCAACTTATGCCACCACGTAGTGATTAAGGTGCCAATTGCCTTGAACAAGATACCAAACCTGATTGGTATGCCAAGAAACACGCTAAGATGCCCATAGTGCTTTCTAAGAAAAATGAACATGGCCTCGTAGAATACGTGCACATAGCGGAAACTTGTTTTTTGTGTGCTCTCACCTTTATAATGAAGGATTCGTAAAGGCAAATACCAATTGTCCCAACCACCCTTTAGCAAACGATAGCTTAGATCAATATCTTCTCCATACATGAAGAAATCTTCATCTAAAAGCCCAACCTTTTCCAGCGCCTCACGTCGCAACAAGCAAAAAGCTCCACTGATGACCTCTATCTTCGATGGTTCATTCCAGGATAGATAACCCATATAATATCTGCCAAAACGGCGACTATAGGGAAATCTAGCACATAATCCAACCATCTTATAAAATGCAGTCATTGGAGTTGGCACACCGCGGCGTGACTCCAAAGCATCATACCCATCTCTTCGAAGCATCCTCACACCTGCCCCACCAGCTTTAAGATTGGTATCCATAAACTGCAAAGCATAACGCAACACGTCTTCACCAATTATGGTGTCAGGATTGAGCAGAAGCACATATTCGCTTTTACTTGTTCGAATGGCTTGATTGTTGGCCTTTGCGAAACCTAAATTACGGTTACTCTTAATGAAACGAACCCATGGAAACTCTTTTGATAGACCATCTACGGTGCCATCCTTAGAGCAATTGTCTACCACGATCACCTCAGCATCGAGACCACTCATGGCCCGATTGATAGAACGTAGACACTGCCCAAGGTAATCCCTTACGTTATAGCTTACTATGATTATGGTTAGCTTCAAGACTTAATATTCATGTCCTGTTCACATCTAGCCGCAGACGGATAAACAAAGGCCATACAAAGCAAACCAATGATAGCCAAGTAGCCAAAGGCAACATTCATGAATTGATAATATAAAATGGTATTGGCCAGCATGGGCAGGGCAAGCATATACAAACGCATCGTTCCCCAACGAACAAGTCCTTTCGTAGGATTTGCTGCAAGAGATTTTTTTGCAAAATCAAACTTCAGCAAGCGCAAAGATACTGGAATGAAACAAATTGTAATAACCTCCATAGCACCTACCCAATAAATTTCCGTTACACTTTGTATTGAGTCAATACCGGCTGATAAGATGTTTGACTCATATAACACTACAATAAGCAGACTTATAACAATTGGTAAGATGAAAAGGATAAGCAGAGTTTTTCGAACTGAAGACATATTTCTAATAAATTAATCTAATGGTGTACGATTAAGAATGGATCGTCCGAGTGTTACCTCGTCAGCATATTCCAACTCATTACCTACGGCAATTCCACGAGCAATGACACTGAGTTTAACGTTATAGGATTTTAGCTGACGGGAGAGATAAAAGTTGGTAGTGTCGCCTTCCATAGTTGAACTTAGCGCAAAGATTACTTCCCTAACATTTCCTTCCGAAACACGCTTAACCAAAGAAGCAATCTCCAGGTCGCCCGGCGAAACTCCATCCATAGGGGAAATGACACCACCAAGTACATGATAAACTCCATGATACTGCTGAGTAGCTTCCACGGCCATCACATCTTGCACATTTTCCACCACACAAACTGTACTTGCATCTCGCCTGGTGTCGGCACAAATGCTACATGTATCCGTATCGCTTATATTGTGGCAGACACTACAATATTTAATATTTTTACGTGCATAGGATATGGTATCGGCAAAAGCAGAAACATTATCCACTGGCTGACGCAACATATAAAGCACAAGGCGCAAAGCAGTTTTACGCCCAATGCCAGGAAGCTTAGAGAATTCCGAAACGGCCTTCTCTAAAAGAGCAGAAGGATATTGTTCCATCAATTATGTGACTACTTCTACAAGTAAATGCCAAAACCAATCTTCAACCCAATGGTTGAGTAGTCAGAATGCTTTTTGAGACTTTGCTGATAATATAAGGATGGCTCAAGGGTAACGGTATGACTGAGGAAGAAAGCGTAACCAACTTCTACCCCAGGCATAAGATCATTATATCCATTGTTACCATGAACATACTTACAATTAGCTCCAAGGAAAATTCCATTTTGGATAATATAGTATCTACCACCTGCTCCTAGATTTATGATGTGAGCAGCATCCTTACCGGCATGGTCGTAGCCTACTTCGCCCAAAAGCATGAGGTTGTCAGCTATCATGTAACCAGCCTTTGCTTGCATACCGATGCTGAGGTCCTTGGCTCCGTTATAACTCAAGTCCAATCCTGTCAACGATGCACCCACATAGACTTTACCTTCCTCAAACTGAGCATTGGCTGAGAGTGTCAGCATCAGTGCCGTCAATAGCATAACAACTTTTTTCATAAGAGTCTTATTCTTTGGTTTTATAATTAAACGTATACGGTTACTTGCAAAAGTAATGCTAATTTTTGATAAAACAAGAATAAGAAGATAACAAATTGACTTATATCAGATTTACTT
>DHOP01000033.1 GCA_002407775.1 Prevotella sp. UBA5387 | reverse complement strand
GTGCCTGTTTTGACACACCCTCAATTGCTGGAAGGTAAGCAATAATTATTAATTTGATAAAACAACACAAGGCTACATATCGTTATTAATGCACTAAAAAAGGAGCCATCCGCTAAGGTCACAATTCATAATCCATAGCGGAAGGCTCTCTTATTTTAGTACAGCCATTGCGAATACTCCTATTGCAATGCCCCTTCCCTATTGGGGAGGGGCTAGGGGAGAGGCTGCTCTTTTTTTATCAATACTCTGTTTTGTCGGTCTTATTACGCCACATATCAAATGCCTTCATGCCTTCTTCAGGTAACAATAACTGAATAGGCAACTTGCGATCTGCAAAAGGGCAATCTATCTCCTGATATATAAAGTCATCGTCGAAGCCTATGCCTGCAGCTGCCTTACGGTCGTTGGCATAATAGATAGTGTCGAGATGAGCCCAATAGATGGCACCAAGACACATGGGGCAAGGCTCACATGAGCAATAGATCTCACAGCCACCGAGGTCGAAAGTACGCAGACGCGCACAAGCATTACGAATAGCATTTACCTCAGCATGGGCTGTAGGATCATAGTCAATAGTCACGCTGTTGGATGCTTCGGCTATCACAGCACCGTCCTTGGCAATGACTGCACCAAATGGACCACCACCTATCATGACACTCTTTTCACTCAATGCGATTGCCCTACGCATCAATTCTTCTTTATTCATAATCTGTTTATTATTGCTATATATGCCAGTCTGCAATGACAATTCATCCTTTTGTCGTAGTCTAGCATGACGTGAAACCTTAAAAAAGTCTCATTTACAAAGATAAGAAAAATATCAAGACAAGACCATTTATCATCCCTTTTTCTCTGTTTTCATACCGCTTTTATACTCAAAAATACTATCTTTGCAAGTATATGAATACAATAGAATATGGTTTTTCAGCGAGCCCGTTTGGTGAAATAATTGTGGCTCGCACATGGAAAGGTATATGCGACCTGCAGTTTCTCAGTCACAATAGGATGGAGACCATCCATGAGCTGGCACAACGATGGGGAGAGTACACGCCCACAACCCAGAGCGACAAGATGGCCAACTTGGTTGAGCGAGTCATTTTCGAAGGCTACGACCATGAGTTGACACTGGACCTGCAAGGCACCGAGTTTCAAAAGCAGATTTGGCATGAACTGCAACGGATTCCCTTTGGACAAACAGCCTCTTATCAGGACATTGCGAACCGCGTAGGAAATCCACGTGGCGTGAGAGCCGTGGCTTCTGCCATCGCAAAAAATCCCATAGCCATGCTCATCCCCTGCCATCGTGTGGTGCACAGTGACGGAACGACAGGCGAGTACCATTGGGGCAAAGATTTGAAAAAGAGCCTCATTGACTGGGAGGCAAAAGCCTTGGAAAATGAAAAGATGAAAGGATGAATGCATTAAAAAATTAATGTTATAACATCCCCGTCTATGTCTTCTAATATCACTGCCCAAGAACTTTTCGACCGCATCGCAACCTTTATTAGTGATGCGACACTCCAGCCAAGCATCGTCAATAAGATGATGCACGAGACACTAGTACTGACTTGTGCGGAGGGATTGAAGGATACACAATATGGCTTCGGTGACCTTAACGCGCAGGTTGAGACGCTAATCTGTAAATTTAACATTGGTTCCGAGGAAGCCAATGCCATCCGCCAAATGCGGCGACACTCAAATCGAAGCACAGCCCTTTCGCCTGAAGTTCTAACCCATGATGCACATGCTCTGGCTCTGTTGGTAAGTAGAGTGTTTGTTGTGGATATACCCGACAAGCTCGTGAGGAGTCTGCCGTGGGATATGCAACCGACTTCAGAGTCTATTCGTAGCAACTCCCCCGACAAGCGTTGCATTGTGACGACATGGGACGAACATACAATCAGTGTCATCGTTGATGAGGATAGCAGCGACAGTCATTATACCGTGCGATATACAGAGGAAACTCAATATGCACGCATGGAATATCTGAATGACATACTCCGAGAAGGAATGCACCTCAATCTGCTCGGTTGCGAGGCCTCGGGCAACACCATCACACCACGCCTCATCATCGTGGAGCCAGACTGTTTATTAGACATAAGCACCATCGCCAGTTGCTTCGAGGACTACGGACATCACCCCCTTCTCTACCTCGTTAGTCGCATGAGGCCTAAGACCAACACTCAAGCCACGCTCTTGGGAAACTTCGCTGGCAGTGCATTGGATGACATCATCAATAACTCTGACTTCAACCTCGCACATTCCCTGACCAACAATTTCAAGGAGAAGGCACTTGAATACAGCACCTGCATGGATTTCGATGCCGAGCAATTCAAGCAGGATGCCTTGCTACAGACAGCCAATTTGCAACAGATTGTGAATGAGCTACGACAGCATTACGACCTCGACCATGCCGTACTTGAACCCTCGTTCATCTGCGAAAAGCTTGGCATACAGGGACGCGTGGACCTCATGACCACTGACTTGAAGTTGCTTGTGGAGCAGAAATCCGGACGTAACATCTTCATTGAGCACAATGCCCCCAACGCTCATGGTGCCAAAGTGGTGGAGAAACACTATGTACAGCTACTACTGTACTATGGTATTCTTTATTACAACTTCAACCAATCGCACACGGATATCCGCCTGCTTTACTCCAAATATCCACTCCCTGACGGACTTATAAGTGTGACGCAACTGATGAAACTCGTCTACGAGGCCATCCGCTTTCGTAATGAGGCCATCGCCATAGACTTTGATATTGCACTGCATGGACCTGAAAAACAGTTGGAAAAACTCACTATTGACAACCTCAACACGGCTCAAATGAGTGGCTTTTTCTATGAAAACTATCTCCGTCCACAGTTGGAGTCAGTATTACAACCCTTACAAAACCTACAACCGTTGGAGCATGCCTACTTCTGCCGCATGTTGCAATTCGTCGTCCGTGAGAACCTATTAGCCAAGGTCGGTGTCATCGAAGGCACCGGCAACAGTGTGGCCAACCTTTGGAATATGCCACTCACCGAAAAACGTGAGACAGGAAATATCTATACCGGATTGACCATATTAAATAAGGAGAAGGGCGCTGAGACACAGGGATACAACAGTTATGACCTCATCACGCTGTCTGTTCCCGACCAAGGCAACGACTTTCTGCCCAACTTTCGGCGTGGAGATATGGTATACCTTTATGCCTATCCAGCAGACAAAGAACCTGATGTACGTCGCGCAATGCTCTTCCGCGGGGGCATTGCTGAAATTCATACGGACAAGATAACCGTACAAATCAGCCCGGCAGCCTATCCCCTAACTTCTTCCCTTTGGTGCATCGAGCACGCCAGTAGTGACGTAGGCGGCGGTGCATCCATTCGTTCACTCTATGAATTTATTACTGCGACCGTTGATCGCAAGGCCCTGCTTCTTGGGCAACGTGCACCGCAGTGCGACAAAAATGTGACTTTGTCACGCAACTATGACCCAATACTCGACCCTATTTTACTACGTGCCAAGCAAGCGAAAGACTATTTTCTGCTTGTCGGTCCTCCTGGAACGGGGAAGACAAGTAGAGCATTGAGGTATCTGGTGGAGGAGGAACTGGGAAGCCACACTGAGCAATCAGCCTCTCCCCAACCCTCCCCAATAAAGAAGAGAGAGCAGCAACAAAAAGTCAGCACCAACTCTTCTCCCTCCCCTACTGGGGAGGGTCGGGGAGAGGCTGTCATTCTTCTCCTCTCTTACACCAACCGGGCTGTTGACGAGATTTGTGGCATGTTGGTGGAGGCTAGCATAGACTTCATTCGATTAGGAAACGAGCTTAGCTGCGCCAAAGCCTACGTACCATATCTGATTTCCAACGCCATCGGTGAACGAGCCAAGCTCAGCGACATGCGTCAAAGGCTGTTCGATGCGCGTGTAGTCGTGTCGACCACATCAATGTTGCAGTCGCGTCCCTACCTTTTTAACCTTAAACACTTCTCCCTAGCTATTGTTGACGAAAGTTCGCAGATTCTCGAACCAGGTATCATCGGACTATTGACTTCCCACCATGCCTCAGCAGACGGACATGGCGAAATGTGCAACATTGACAAGTTCATCCTCATAGGGGACTACAAGCAATTGCCGGCCGTAGTACAGCAGAGCGACCGCGATGCCACCATTACTGAACCAAAACTGAATGACATCGGTTTCAAGAGCTGTAAAGACAGCCTCTTTCAACGGTTGATCCGACAGGAGCATTCCTGTGGACGTACAGATTTCATCGGTATATTGCAACGTCAAGGGCGCATGCATCCTGAGATTGCAGAGTTCCCCGAACTCGAGTTCTACTTCGATGAGCAACTCTTTCCTGTGCCTTTGCAGCATCAGACGGAGGAAAGCCTTCACTATGACATCCCTTCAGAGGACGCTACAGACAACATCTTGAAACGGCATAGGCTATTGTTTTTCGCTTCAAGAAATAACCGACGACCTGATATCTCTGACAAGGTGAATGCTGAAGAGGCACACATTGTAGCGGACCTACTTCGTCGAATACGTCGGTTTTATGGAGAAAAGTTTGATGCTGTCCACACAGTAGGAGTCATTGTTCCCTATCGCAACCAAATAGCCATGATACGTCGCGAAATCGAGCGACTCAACATGCCAGAACTATTGGACATCAGCATAGACACTGTGGAACGCTATCAAGGTTCACAACGCGACGTTATTATCTACTCATTTACTATCCAACGGCATTATCAACTCGACTTCCTCACCGCTAACACTTTCGCCGAGCACGGCCATCTCATCGACCGTAAACTCAATGTGGCCCTCACCCGAGCTCGTAAACAACTAATCCTTACAGGTAACTTATGTACTCTACAGACCTCACCAGTCTTCGCCAAACTTATTGACTATATTGACATACGACAAGGATTGTTCCGACATGATGTGTGAAATTAATTATAAAAAAGTGTTACAATATTATGGTCGTGTATTTTTTATACTTATCTTTGCCATGTGGATAACTACCGAAATGACTCGGTGAATTTTGGATAACACATAAAAGTTTAGAGATTATGAAAAAGATTTTATTGACATTAGCAACTATTGCTGTTGCTATCAGTGCCAATGCACAAGTGTATCTTGGCGGAACCGTAGGCTTAGCTTCCACAGGAAGTGAAAGTGGAAAGGACGAGACAGCCTTCAAACTCTTACCAGAAATTGGATATAACATCAACAACGATTGGGCCGTTGGTACTGTCGTGGGCTATAGTAAGGGTTCTTTCGCCTTACTTGGCGATCTTGACGCAGGACTACTTGGGACAAAAGCTTTCACTATTGCACCATATGCTCGCTGGACTTTCGTTCAGTCGAAGATGGTTAACGTCTTCCTCGATATGGGCTTTGGCTTCATGTCGGGCGAGATGAGCGGCCATGATTTCACTGCATTCAACGTTGGTGTACAGCCAGGCGTTGCCGTAAATCTGAACAACCACTTCAGTTTCATCGGTAAAGTAGGCTTCTTTGGGTATCAAGAAGTCAACCCAGAGGGTGATGGCAACAATAGTCACGCATTTGGATTTGACGTAAACGGCAACAACATTCAGTTTGGTCTGATCTACAATTTCTAACTCGTTCAAATAGCCTAATGGCGTAATGATTAGGGAAAATCCCCCGAAAAATAGGGATTTTCACCTTGTCAAGAGCGCTAAACAACGCTAATTTTGCAATTGTCGATTAGACACCGATAATTCAATTTAATAATAACAATCACTTTTAAATGATATAAAACATGAAAAAGATTATCTTATCAGCAGTAGTGATGCTAGCATCCGTAGCAGGTTATGCACAGCATGCAGTAGGTTCTTTGAGCCTTAAGCCAGAAGTAGGTTTATCATTTGCAAATGTAACAAAGAGCAATGGCGACGCAAAAGTAGGTTTTGTAGGCGGTGCAGAATTCGAATATCAGGCCACAGACATTGTTAGTTTAACCTTTGGCGCGTTATATTCTATGCAAGGAGCAAAAGTTCCTTCAGGTACCGATCTGAAACTCGACTATATCAATGTACCTGTTTTGGCTAATGTATACGTAGTTCCTGGATTGGCCGTTAAATTGGGTTTGCAACCTGGTTTCTTAGTTAGTAACAACTCTTTAGCTTCACCTAAATCATTTGATCTTTCAATACCTATTGGATTGTCTTATGAATTTAACAACTTCGTTGTTGATGGTCGATACAACTTTGGAGTAACAAAAGTTTGGGATAATACAGATTCAAAGAACAGCGTGTTCCAGTTAACATTAGGTTATAAGTTTGACCTTTAATCACCTCAGACTGTTGCCCAACAGATAATTGTAACTTTATATAGAAAGGCTCAAGATTCCATTGTGAATCTTGAGCCTTTGATTTTTTTAATATTGGAGAAGTCCCATGCCACTATAACTCTATCAATCCACTATTGCATACTTGCAACAATTTGACTTTTTGTCAGCAGTATCTTCTCGAAAACTATTTGCAGAAATATCCGAATCTTTGAGATGGCTAGTTTTCGTCTGACTACTGAAAAATAAAATAATATTCATTGGTTTCTGCCCCAATGATGAAAATTGCTTAAGAAAAGGTGCCATAATATTATAGTTGTACAGTTTTTATACTTATCTTTGTACTGTAGATAACCTTTGAGAAGGCTTGATTTTTTTTTAATATCACCTTAAAGTCAACTATTTTTCAAGCAAATTAAATTGACGTCATTCACGTTTCGACAGTAGAGAAAAGAAGAACTACCAATCCAATAATAATGAAAATAAACATGAAAAAGATTTTTTTGTCAGCAGTTGTGATGCTTGTGTCCGTAGCTGGATATGCACAGCATGCAGTGGGTGAAGTAACTTTGAAGCCTACAGTGGGTCTCAACATTGCCAATGTCACAAAGAGTGACGGTGCCGATCCACGCCTTGGCCTTGCTGCTGGAGCCGAATTGGAGTACCAGTTGGCAGACATTGTGAGTCTCTCTGGTGGTGCAATCTACTCCATGCAAGGTGTAAAAGGTAATTTTGAAGGAGTCGATGGTACAATCAAACTTGACTATATCAACATCCCTATCTTAGTTAACGTATATGTGGTAAAGGGTTTAGCTGTAAAAGTCGGTGTCCAACCAGGCTTCATGGTCAACGACAAGGTGAATTTGACAGCTGGTGGAACATCGGTAGAAGTTGGCTTAGAGGAAGCCTTTGAGTCTGCTGGAGTACCTGAAAAGGTCAACAAGTTCGATTTGTCTATTCCTGTTGGACTGTCCTACGAGTTTAATAACATCGTGATTGACGGACGTTACAACTTCGGAACAACAAAGATTATAAAAGGAGAAGAGGGCAACAACAGCGTCTTCCAATTAACCTTGGGCTATAAGTTCAGACTTTGAACGTTGCGAAACCGTTTTCCCAACAGACAATTATAATCATTAAATAGCGAAGACTCCAGCCCCTTCTATGGGGCTGGAGTCTTCGCTATTTTGTCCAAACACATACCCATAGACAATATGGGTAATATCTACCCATCATTCCATAAAAGGTGAAGTAGATGTGCTTAAATGGTCTAACCAAAGACGGAAAGAACGCCGCGATTGGTGCTTCAATCGCACATGGAGTCATGGTTGTTTTGAGATCACTGCGTGATTGAAGTCCAAACGCTGCGCCGATGCTTATGCTATGAATCCACTATTTAGTCGATATGACGGTCTCTGGGCTTAGTGATTAAGTTTCCAAGTGGCACCATCCTTGGTGTCCTTTACTTCGAATCCTGCTTCGGTAAGGGCATTTCGGATTTGGTCACTGGTAGCCCAATCCTTAGCTTCCTTGGCCTGCTGACGTAGGCGAAGAACCATATCAACCACCTTACCAAAGGATTTCTCACGTTCCTCATTACCCTCACCCTTCTCGTCTTTAAGTCCGAGAAGATCAAAAGTAAACAGACGCATCGTATCACTAAGTTCCTTCAAGTCTGCCTCAGAGATCTTCGACTTGTGGTCCACAAGTGTGTTCACCATATGGCATGCTTCAAAAAGTGCGCTGATCACTAGCGGAGTCTGCATATCATCGTTCATAGCGTCATAGCAGCGCTGGCGTAATGTCGAGACAAACTTAGCCACCTCTGGCTGGCTACCCTTAGTTGGTGTGATACGATCGAGATCAGAAATACCATTCATCAGTCGCTCCCGTCCCTTCTTGGCCGCCTGCAAGGCATCATCAGAGAAGTCCACCGTGCTACGATAGTGAGCCGAAAGGATGAAGAACCGGATAGTCATAGGCGAGTAAGCTTGGGTCAACAACTCATGTTCGCCTTTGAAGAACTGCTCCAAGGTGATGAAGTTGCCAAGCGACTTACCCATCTTCTGTCCGTTGATGGTAATCATATTGTTGTGCATCCAATAGTGCACCATCTGGTCACCTTGGCTTGCTACGGCCTGCGCTATCTCGCATTCGTGATGTGGAAAGACTAAGTCCATTCCGCCACCATGGATATCGAAGTGGTTGCCCAGGTACTTACGACCCATCGCTGTGCACTCGCAGTGCCAGCCAGGGAAACCGTCTCCCCATGGGCTGGGCCAGCGCATGATATGCTCCGGCTGTGCCTTCTTCCATAGTGCAAAGTCAGCCTGGTTGTGCTTTTCGCCTGTACCAGCCAATTCGCGACTATTATTGATGATATCTTTCAGATTGCGTCCTGAAAGGATGCCGTAATGATGCACCTGGTCATACTTCTCAACGTCGAAGTAAACAGAGCCATTACTCTCATAGGCAAAGCCACTTTCAAGTATCTGCTTGACCAGTTCCTCCTGCTCGATGATGTGTCCGGTTGCATGGGGCTCTATGCTTGGGGGAAGCACATTAAGCCTTGTCATCGCCTGATGATAACGCCTTGTGTAGTATTGGGCTATCTCCATGGGCTCCAACTGTTCGAGTCGAGCTTTCTTTTCAATCTTATCATCGCCTTCGTCAGCATCATGTTCGAGATGCCCCACGTCGGTGATGTTGCGCACGTAGCGCACTTTATAACCAAGATGCTTCAGATATCTGAAGAGCAGATCAAAGGTGATGGCAGGACGCGCATGACCTAAATGTGGGTCACCATAGACCGTCGGACCACAGACATACATACCCACATTGGGTGCATGAAGTGGTTTGAAAAGCTCTTTGCTCCTCGAGAGCGTATTGTAAATCAAAAAATTCTGTTGCGTAGTCATCTTGATGTCTGTTAAATATGATGTTGTTTACTCGCTTTTGAGATGGTCAGCGAGCTTTGCCACGGCTCTGGCACGATGGGAGATTTGGTTTTTGATATCCTCTCCGAGTTCTGCAAAGCTCTTGTCATAACCGTCTGGGATGAACAATGGGTCATAACCGAAGCCCTCTGTGCCATGCTTTTCTGTATCGATGCGGCCACAAACCTCCCCTTCAAACTGATATTCCCGACTGCATAGTGGGTTATCCCCTTCCATCGTAATGAGTGAGATGACCGTGCGGAAACGTGCTTTGCGGTTTGTCGCATCACCAAGCTCACTCAACAGTTTATCCATATTGGCATTGCTGTCATGGTCCGTTCCCTCGGCGTATCGGGCAGAGTGAACGCCTGGGTTGCCACCGAGGACATCCACCTCGAGCCCGGTATCATCGGCAAAACAGTCGATGTGATAATGGTCGAAGATATATTCCGCCTTCTGGTGAGCATTCTCCTCTAGTGTATTGCCTGTCTCGGGGATATCCTCATAGCACCCGATGTCGGCCAATGATACTATCTCAAAGTTTGGGCCAAGAATCTCGCGAATTTCCTGAAGCTTATGTTTGTTGTTTGTTGCAAATACTATTTTCATGACGTTTTCTGAGTTTCGTCGTTAGAATCTATCATTTCAGGCGGTAATGTATCGTCGATATGCTTCTGCTTTACTCTTACTTTGATTCTATCAAAGCCCTCTCCAAAGACTCCGATAACATCACTTTGACTTACGAAGGCCTTAGGATCGATAATCTTGATGAGTCGGAAAATCACCTGGCTTTCTGATTTCTTGGCCAGCACGCAGACAACCTTCATGGCTTTGCCTGAATACCATCCATGACCGTCGAGCAGTGTTACACTGTGGTCTGTAGCCTTGGCAATGGCGGCAGAGATTTCCTTATCCTTTGTGGTAAATATCATAAACTGCACACTCGAACGCCGTTTGCTCATTACAAAGTCAAGCATCGATGTCTCAATGAACATAGTACACAGGCCAAAAACAATCTTCCGCCAAATCAAGAGAGTCTCATAACCCTTGCCCTCAAACATGAAGTAAGAGGAGCCGATGATGACTATGTCGACCATCACAAATATCTTTCCAAGAGAGATATTGTAGTATTTGTTGATGCTTGCACCTACGATATCCGTGCCGCCAGTAGAGCCATTGTTGAGAAAGACGATAGCCCACGATATGCCAGTGATACAGCAACCTATGACGAGCGACATGAAATCGTTGCCTTTACCCATCAGTTGATAGAGCTCTCCTGTTTCGGGATTGGTCATTATATCCTGGGCAATGCCAAGCATCACGGTAAGCAAGAGCGTGGCATAGATGGTCTTGACAAGAAATTTAAAGCCGAGGACGCGCAGACCAACGACAAGTAAAAAGGCATTGATGATGAAGTTCGTGTAGCTCACGGGGATACCGGTGCCGTAGAATATGATAGCACAGATACCCGTAACACCGCCGGTAACAATCTCGTAGGGAAGAAGGAATGTAGCCCATCCGAAAGAGAACAACATCACTCCGAATGTCATTCCAAGATAATCGCGAAGCTCACTGCAGACGTAGGCCTTGTCTATCTTCCCTTGAAATTTGTTCCTCAAGCTCATAATTACAGTTGCATTAACACGTCAAATGCCATCAACGGCGCTTATCTCAAAACGATATTGATAATCTTTCCTGGCACAACGATGACCTTAGCCACCTGCTTTCCTTCCATGTACTTGGCGCAACGATCATCGGCAAGTGCCTGCTTCTCGATGTCTTCCTTGGTCGCATCAGCGACGAAAGTCTTCTGGAAACGTGCCTTTCCATTGAAGCTCACTGTCAATTGAACCTCGTCTTCCTTAAGGAAATCTTCGTTCCATTCAGGCCACTGGGCATCGCAGACAGAACCACTCTCACCCAACTGCTCCCACAACTCCTCAGCAATGTGAGGTGTGAAGGGTGCAATGAGGATAGCCAACAGACGCAAAATCTCACGGCTATGGCACTTCTGTTGTTGCAATTCATTCACGCAGATCATGAATGCCGATATACTTGTGTTATAAGAGAAAGTCTCTATATCACCAGTTACCTTCTTGATAAGCTTATGAACGCTCTTCAAACTCTCCTTCGACGGAGCCTCATCGTCCACGATAAACTTGTCGGCGCGGTTGTCCCAGAATAGGTTCCAGAACTTCTTGAGGAAGCGGAAGCATCCGTCTATGCCATTAGTGTCCCATGGTTTGCTGGCCTCAACCGGTCCAAGGAACATCTCATAGAGACGCAAGGTGTCTGCTCCGTAGTCACGAACAATATCGTCTGGGTTGACAACATTGTACATAGACTTCGACATTTTCTCAACAGCCCATCCGCAAATATACTTGCCATCCTCCAAGATAAACTCTGCATTGGCATACTCAGGACTCCACTTACGGAATGCCTCGACGTCAAGGATATCATTCTTTGCAAGGTTAATCCAGACATGGATAGGTGTTACGTCCTGATAGTTCTTGCGCAGATTATAGCTTACGAAGACAGGTTTGTCATCATGACTCAGTTCGTTTACACGATAAACAAAATTGCTTCGGCCCTGGATCATACCTTGGTTCACGAGCTTCTGGAATGGCTCTTCCTCGCAGCTCACACCTAAGTCACAGAGGAACTTGTTCCAAAAGCGACTATAAATGAGGTGTCCTGTGGCATGCTCCGTACCGCCCACATAGAGGTCAACATGTCTCCAGTATTGGTCAGCAGACATGGAAACCAAAGCAGTCTCGTTATGCGGGTCCATATACCTTAGGTAGTAGGCACTTGAACCAGCGAAGCCTGGCATGGTGTAAAGGTCAATGGGGAACACCGTTTTCTCGTCAATGAGGGTATTCTTTACTATGCGATTATGTTTCGTGTTCCATGCCCATTTCTCTGCACGACCCAATGGTGGCTCGCCCGTCTCGGTGGGCTTATATTCCTTAATCGCTGGCAACTCTATGGGAAGGTACTCCTCAGGTATCATCTTTGGGATGCCGTGATCGTAGTAAACAGGGAATGGCTCGCCCCAATAGCGCTGGCGTGAGAATATGGCATCACGGATACGGAAATTCACTTTTACGCGTCCTATACCCTTATCTGTTACAAATTGCTTGGTGGCAGCGATGGCTTCCTTTACAGAGAGACCATTCAGACTGAACCCGTCTAGACTCTGCTTGCCCTCAGCTGGTGAGTTGGCCACGATACCTTCCTTGGCATCAAAACTCTCTTCGGATATGTCAGCGCCTTCGATTAGCGGAACGATGGGCAAGCCGAAATGCTTGGCAAAGGCATAGTCGCGACTGTCATGAGCAGGCACTGCCATAATAGCGCCAGTGCCGTAACCCGCCAACACATACTCTGAAACCCACACAGGGATAGCTTCCGAGGTAAAGGGGTTGATGGCATATGAACCTGTGAAGACACCTGTCACCTTATGGTCTGACATGCGTTCCAACTCAGTGCGACTCTTTACATAGTCCAAATATTCCTTCACCGTTTCCTTCTGGTCTTCCGTGGTCAACTGGTCCACCAACTCACTCTCAGGTGCAAGGACCATGAAAGTAACACCAAACATAGTGTCGGCACGAGTCGTAAAGATAGTGAAGTGTACGTCGCTGTCCTTCACAGAGAACTCTACCTCTGTACCTTCGCTGCGCCCTATCCAGTTCTTCTGTGTCTCTGTGATAGAGTCACTCCAATCGACGGTATTAAGACCATCTAACAAACGCTGAGCATAAGCTGACACACGAAGACACCACTGACTCATCTTCTTCTGCACAACAGGGAAACCTCCACGCACAGAAAGGCCGTTGACAACCTCGTCATTGGCCAACACCGTACCAAGACCGGCGCACCAATTGACCATCGTCTCACCCTTATAAGCGATACGATAGTTCATCAACACGTCGCTCTGTTGCTTCTCATCCATGGCCTTCCACTCCTCGGCAGTGAATGACAGGGTGTCGTCACTCTGCGCTACGTGAAGCAGATTGGTGCCATTGTTCTCGAAATAGTTTATCAGTTGGCTGATAGGTTGTGCACGTTTCAGGTCATAGTCATAATAAGACTCAAACATCTGCTGAAACGCCCACTGTGTCCAATGGTAATATTTAGGGTCGCAGGTTTGCACTTCGCGGTTCCAATCGAAACAGAATCCAATCTTGTCAAGCTGCTCGCGATAGTGGCTGATATTCTGTTCGGTGGTGATGGCAGGATGCTGTCCGGTCTTGATAGCATACTGTTCGGCAGGAAGACCATAGGCATCATAACCCATGGGGTTAAGCACGTTGAAGCCCTTGAGACGCTTAAAACGTGCATAGATGTCGCTTGCAATATATCCTAAAGGGTGTCCAACATGTAGTCCGGCTCCTGATGGATAAGGAAACATGTTGAGTACGTAATATTTTGGACGGTAGGGATCTTCAGTAACCTTATAGGTTTGCTGCGCTACCCAGCGCTGTTGCCATTTCTTTTCAATTTCGGCGAAATTGTATTCCATATCTGATAAAAGTAATTATTTCTTTGCATTCATGATAGACCGATGCAAAGTTACTGGAAAAAACAGAAAGGACAAAGGAATTGGAGTGAAAAGAAAAATGGCATTTAGCACCCATTCTCCCCAGTAAGGGTTAGGAAAGATAAACCATTGAGCGATAAGAATTACCCTTATCAGACGAGAAGTACAACAAGGTAAATAATCCTATAGTTGTCCAGCCTCTACCTGTAGCACTATCCTCTCGGTGAGACGGTCCACTCCATTGGGATCGTAATCTTTCTTTAGGCTGGCACCAAAGACCCAAGCAAAAGCCTGATAAAAGCCAGCGCGGATAGGACCAAGGAAACTTTGGATCAGTTCATAACTTGAGCTATTGGTCTCTCTGTAAATCAGTCGGATAAGCAACTTTCCCTGACTATAGGAAAGT
This sequence comes from Prevotella sp. UBA5387, assembly GCA_002407775.1. Taxonomy (GTDB): domain Bacteria; phylum Bacteroidota; class Bacteroidia; order Bacteroidales; family Bacteroidaceae; genus Prevotella. The sequence goes on along the minus strand of DHOP01000033.1, from coordinate 2,672 downwards.
TTCTTCATTCTCGGAGTATATTCCTTCTTGATACTCTCCTCAACATACCTCATATGTGCATCACGCGCCTTCTTATTGGGCAGCGTCTCAAGGTAGTCACCAGTCTCTATAATTATCTTATTTACCTCCTTGGCGATAGGCAAGACCTTCTTCACATTGGCCACCAGTCTGTTGTAGGCAGCCCTTTGCTCGGCATTTTTGAAAACAGGCTTAGAGAATACCCATACGTCATTGAACTCCACATACTGAATGGAATCACCGCCGTAAGCTACATTCCCAACCTTCACCATGGGCACAAATGTTGGATTATCCATGTCAACCACACGATCTTCGGGGTTTACATGTCCAGGCCTATCATTACTTTGAGCAAAGCCACTCATAGCAATAGCCATAAAGGTGAATATCAATATGACAATCTTCCTGCTCATATCGGAAAGGCAAAATTACTCAAATTATTCATCATGTGTATGTTGCCATTGTGTTTTTTGGGTTTTCTTAAGAGGAAGAAAGAATGTTTAGCGATAGCGATAGATAAGAGTTCATGGTGTGAATCAAATTGATTCACGAAGTAAAACAAATTGATTCACCGAGTAAATCAAATTGAAACACGCAGTGAATCAATTTGATTCACTGCGTGTTCTAATTTGAATCACCATGTGTTAGCTGATTTGCGAGCCTGGCTTGACTGTGCGTAACACTGTCGTTACCGCCAATGAGTCGTCGCTGTCCACGGCACTTAGAATCATACCCTGGCTCTCCACGCCCATCATCTTGCGAGCTGGGAGATTGGCAATAAACAGCACGTCCTTGCCAATTAGTTGTTCGGGCTCGTAATATTTGGCGATACCCGAAAGGATGGTGCGGTCTTTTCCACTACCGTCATCAATGGTAAATTGCAATAGTTTGTTGCTCTTCTTCAACTTTTCGCAGGCCTTGATGTGACCCACACGGATATCAAGTTTCTCCCATTGGTCAAAGGAAACATCTTCCTTGATAGGCTTTGCCACATACTCCTTGTCGGCTTGGGCAGACTCGTTGGCCTTCTTGGTAGCAGCCAACTTATCCAATTGAGCTTGGATGGCTTCGTCCTCAATCTTCTCAAAGAGCAGATGTGGCTCTGGTAGAACGTCTCCTGCATGAAGCAGTTCGGTGCTGCCTAGCTGTGTCCAGTCAAAGTTGGGAAGTCCAATCATGTCGCGAAGATCCTTGCTGCTAAAGGGGAGGAATGGTTCGAAGGCTATGCTTAGGTTGGCCACGAGCTGAAGCGAGATATTGAGGATCGTCTCCACGCGCTTCGGATCGGTCTTCCAAACCTTCCAAGGCTCACACTCCGTGATGTATTTATTGCCGATACGAGCAAGGTTCATGGCTTCCTTCTGTGCCTCGCGGAACTTGAAGGCATCGAGGTTTTGCTCCATACGCTCCTTCACATCCTTGAACTCGGCGATAGCCTGCTCGTCAACGGGCAGCAATGCACCACACTCTGGCACTACGCCCTTCCAATATTTCTGCGTCAATTGCAGTGCACGATTCACGAAGTTGCCATAGATTCCCACCAATTCCGAGTTGTTGCGCTCCTGGAAATCCTTCCATGTGAAGTTATTGTCTTTGGTCTCAGGTGCGTTGGCTGTGAGGACATAGCGCAACACATCCTGCTTTCCAGGGAAATCGATGAGGTATTCGTGCAACCACACCGCCCAGTTGCGACTGGTCGAAATCTTATCGTTTTCGAGGTTGAGGAACTCATTGGCTGGTACGTTGTCAGGCAACACAAAATCGCCGTATGCCTTAAGCATCGTTGGGAAGATGAGGCAATGGAACACGATATTGTCCTTGCCGATGAAGTGAACGAGACGTGTCTCTGGGTCTTTCCACCACTTTTCCCAGCTCCCCCAGCGCTCAGCATCGCTCTCGCAGAGGTCAATGGTATTGGAGATATAACCAATAGGGGCATCAAACCATACGTAGAGCACCTTGCCATCAGCACCTTCGACAGGTACGGGAATACCCCAGTCGAGGTCGCGAGTCATAGCCCTGGGCTGCAAATCCATATCCAACCAACTCTTGCATTGGCCGTAGACGTTGGACCGCCATTCTTTATGTCCTTCTAGAATCCACTGCTTTAGCTTCTCCTGATACTCGTTTAGAGGCAAGTACCAGTTCTTGGTCTTCTTGATGACAGGCTGAGATCCAGATATGGTGGAGTGCGGATTGATCAACTCCATGGGGCTTAGGTCTGAGCCGCACTTCTCGCATTGGTCACCGTAGGCGTTGGGATTACCGCAATGAGGGCAAGTACCCATGATGTAACGATCAGCTAAGAACTGGTGCGCCTCTTCGTCATAGAGCTGCTCCGACTCCTGTTCGACGAGCTTGCCATCATCGTATAATTTGCGGAAAAAGTCAGCGGCGAACTTATGATGAGTCTCAGACGTGGTACGGCCAAACTCGTCAAACGAGATGCCAAACTCCTTGAAAGAGTCTTTAATGATCTTGTTGTATCGGTCGCACACCTCTTGGGGTGTGATGCCCTCCTTCTTTGCGCGTAAGGTGATGGGTACTCCGTGCTCATCGCTACCGCATATAAAAACTACCTCCTCTTTTTTCAGGCGGAGGTAGCGGGCGTAAATATCGGCGGGGACATATACCCCCGCCCAAAGTCCTATGTGCAA
>DHOP01000091.1 GCA_002407775.1 Prevotella sp. UBA5387 | reverse complement strand
CATGTCTTAATAGACGCTAGTGAAAATCATACATAAATAAAGAAAAAGATGCATGTCGAGCGATGTAAAAGAAATGCCCTATGAGGTCTGTACAAATACAGAATAACTACAAATAATGATTGATATACTGCTCTTTAGAAACATATTGATGAAATAAGTACATGCCATCATGCATTTCTTTTCAACAGAGCTATACCCCTAGTAATAAAAAATCCGGCCCTCCCCACACGGGGAAGACCGGAATGAATATTCATAGTCCTATTAATAAAGATAAGGTTTATCCGAAATCATCGAACATGATGCTCTCTGGATCTACGCCCAAAGAATCAAGATAGTCGGTTACAGTTTTGATCAACATAGGTGGTCCGCAGAGGTAATATTCGCAATCTTCAGGCGTCTCATGATCCTTAAGGTATGTGTCGCGAACGCAGTTCACTGCAAAACCAGCATAATATTTCACTCCAGCAGCATCTGCCTTGGGATCCGGTTGGTCAAGGGAGAGATGAAAATGGAAGTTAGGAAATTCCTTCTCCAGTTCCCAATAATCCTCCAGGAAAAAGGCTTCGACTAATGCACGAGCACCATAGAAGAAATGCATCTCACGATCGGTACAATGCAATGTGCGTGTCATGTGCAAGATTTGAGAACGCAACGGAGCCATACCTGCACCGCCACCAATCCAAATCATCTCCTTTTTCGAGTCAAAATGGGGATGGAAATCACCAAATGGTCCAGCCATCTTCACCTTGTCACCGGGCTTCAAACTGAAGATGAAAGATGATCCGATACCTGTCGGAACGTCTTGGAATCCTACCTGTGGACGAGGTTTGAATGGTGTAGTTGCTATACGAACAGTGAGTGTAATGATATCTCCCTCGGCAGGATAGTTGGCCATTGAATAGGCGCGAACTGTCTCCTCTGGGTTGTGCGCCTTAAGGGTCAGCAAGCCAAACTTCTCCCAAGCACCAATATAATCCTCTCCAATTAGCTCCTTGTCGAAGTCCTTGTCATAGTCGATGGCGTCAAACTCTGGGATAGTAATCTGTGCATAAGAGCCAGGAACGAAGTCCATGTGTTCTCCGGGAGGCAAAGCCACCTTGAATTCCTTGATAAACGATGATACGTTCTTGTTGCTTAGAACTGTGCATTCCCACTGCTTCACGCCAAGAATCGACTCATCTATCTTGATCTTCAGGTCACTCTTCACCTTAAGCTGACATCCAAGACGCCAATGGTCCTTAATCTCCTTGCGACTGAAATGGGACACCTCAGAATCGAGTATCTCACCACCGCCCTCAAGAACTTGGCATTTGCACTGTCCACAACTGGCCTTTCCACCGCACGCCGAAGACAGATAGATGCCGCTGGCATTAAGGGTTGACATCAGACTGTCACCCTGACCAACCGTCAAAGTCTTATCATCGTTGACCGTAATGGTAACATCGCCACTTGGACTAAGAAATTTTTTAGCTATAAGAAGAATTACGACGAGTAGAAGTATCACTGCGAGGAATACTCCTACACTACCTATGATGAATGATGTATCCATTGCACTTAGATTTTAAGACCTGAGAAACACATCATGGCCATTGCCATGAGACCCACGGTGATGAAAGTAATACCAAGACCTTGCAGTGGTTTTGGCACATCGCTATATTGCATCTTTTCGCGGATAGCTCCCATAAGGGTGATAGCTAGCATCCATCCAAGTCCAGAGCCAAAGGCATAAACGATGGCATCCCATACGTTACCGATATACTGAGAACTAGCTGGGTCAAGATTGATGCGCTGTTGCATGAAGAGGGATGCTCCCATGATGGCACAGTTAACAGCAATCAACGGTAAGAAAATTCCTAACGAGGAGTACAATGATGGGGAATATCTCTCCACGACCATCTCCACGATTTGTGTCATGCCGGCAATGACAGCGATAAACAAGATAAAGCTTAGATATGATAAGCCAAGAGGTTCGAGCACATGAACCTGTAGCAAATAGTCAACAGGAACGGTAACTACGAGCACGAAAGTGACGGCAGCGCCCAGACCGATGGAAGTTTTCACATTCTTAGACACGGCGAGGAATGAACACATGCCGAGGAAGAACGCGAAAATCATATTGTCCACAAAGATGGACCGAAAGAAAAGATTAATGAGATGTTCCATAATTATTTACTTTCCTCTTCTTTGTAAAAATATGCGCGGTGAACCCAAATAATGCAACCCAAAAGTATGAGTGCCATAGCTGGCATGGTCATCATACCATTGCCAACATAGCTATCTGGCAGCACCTGAAAACCAAGAAGGGTACCACGTCCAAACAATTCACGGACGAAACCAACGATAATCAGAATCATCGCATAACCGAGACCATTGCCTATCCCGTCAAGGAAACTAGGCCAAGGCTTATTCATCATAGCAAAGGCTTCAAGCCTACCCATAAGAATACAGTTGGTAATGATAAGTCCGACATAGACAGACAATTGAACACTCACATCATAGGCGAAAGCCTTGAGTATCTGACTCACAATGGTAACCAACGCTGCAACGACCACCAACTGGACGATGATGCGGATGCGCATAGGAATGGACTTGCGAATAATAGATATGATCACGTTAGAAAATGCCGTGATAACAGTCACTGCCAAGCCCATCACGATGGCGGGTTTCAGCTGTGAGGTTACGGCCAACGCAGAGCAAATGCCCAACACCTGAACCATGATAGGATTATCAAGGCTCAGCGGTTTGGCAAGCACCTGCTTATTTTGCTTTGAAAATAGTCCCATAGTCGTTATTTATCATTTAAGAATTTCATATACTTCGTCAGGCCTTCCTTGAACATTGCAGTAACGCCATTCGAGGTAAGTGTTGCACCAGATACGGCATCAACTTGTGTCGTGGGGTCGTCAATTTTCTTTGGCGTAGATAAGGCAATATTCTGATTGTCGCCTGCCTTGAACAACTTCTTACCTTGAAACTTCTCCTGCCATTTTTGGTTGTCCTTGATTTCAGCGCCCAATCCGGCTGTCTCGCTTTCATGGTTAAAATATGCGCCAAAGACCGTTACCTTATCATCATTGATAGCAAGATAGCCATTGATAGGACCCCAAAGACCCATTCCATAAACAGGAATGACATATTTAATCTTTCCATCAACCTTGCAACGGAACAAAGCGAGCTTTCCTGCCTTATAATCGGCAGAGTTTAACATGAAACCTGCTTCGGTTCCACCTTGGCTACCAGCCTTTACAACCTTGTCATTGCTATCGATGATATCGTCGGCAATAACAACCTCCTTATATTTGGCGGCAGCTGCAACATTGTCGAGACCACGGATATTGAGCGAATAAAGTATCTGTTTTTGCTTGTCCAGCGCCACGTTCACATCTTGTGCAGGCTTGAGAGCCTGAAAGACAAACGCGAGCAGGAAAGCCACAACCACCACTAAAACGGATGAATAGATGATGGTATATGTATTAGAATTTGTTTTCATGCTTGTGAATTCATCATTAAATCCTTATTTACGAGCACTTCTTTTGGCACGCTTAGAGATGTTGGCATCCACCACGAAGTAGTCTATCAATGGTGCAATCATGTTTCCAAAGAAGATGGCAAGCATCATGCCCTCAGGATAACCGGGGTTCATGACACGTACAATGATAGCCATCGCTCCAATGAAGAAACCATAAATCCACTTGCCTGTTTCCGTTCGAGCCGATGTGACTGGGTCAGTGGCCATGAATACTGCACCAAACATAAAGCCACCCATGATGAGTTGCTCATACCAAACGATAGGACTCTGACCTGTTGCGGTGAAGATTAGCGACATGGCAATACCACCAATAAATACGCTCGACATGGTCTTCCAGCTAGCAATGCCAGTGACCAAAAGCAAGATTCCACCCAACGCTATGGCAACCACCGAAGTTTCACCAATAGAACCAGGAATAAAACCCCAGAACATATCAGCCATAGAGAAATGTGGAGTAATACCTTGGGCAATCGCTCCAAGTGGAGTCGCTTGAGTAAAGGTATCAGGAAGATCATAGCCAAGGCCAAAAATATTGCTTTGATAAATCCAACATTTGTCGCCAGTCATCGATCCGGGGTAAGAGAAGAATAGGAACATACGAACGGCGATGGCCACATTGAAGATGTTCATACCCGTACCGCCGAAGATTTCCTTTGCGAAAATCACAGCGAAAGCAACGGCAATGACAAGCATCCAAAGTGGTGTATTGACTGGTATGATAAGCGGTATGAGAATACCGGATACCAAAAAGCCCTCCTGAATTTCCTCATGCTTCCATTGAGCCCAAGCGAACTCGATGCCGAGGCCAACGATATAGCTCACCAAGATCTTTGGCAATACAGCTAAGAAACCAAAGAAGAACATCGCCCAGAATCCTGTCTCGGCCAATTTCCCGGCGGCAAGGGCATTCTGATAGCCCACGTTGTACATACCGAAAAGCATAGCCGGGATAACGGCCAGCACCACAAGGGTCATGATGCGCTTCGAGTCGATAGCATCGTGAATGCTCACACCCGACTTTGATGTGGTGTTGGGTACGAACAAGAAGCTACTGAAACCATCATAAATACTCCATAGCGCATGAAGTTTACCGCCTTTCTCGAACTGCGGACGGATGCTTTCAAAATATTTTTTTAGTGCATTCATTGTTGCGAATTGAATAATTATGATGTTACGACTAAGCGTTTTCCTTTCTCAGAGTGTCCAATCCTTGTCTCACAATTTGCTGCAAGGGGAGCTTGGACGAGTCCACAAACTCAGCCAAAGCAAAGTCTTCAGGACTTACCTCATAGATACCAAGTTGCTCCTGCTTGTCGATATCTCCGGCAATGATAGCCTTGATGAGATACTCTGGAAAGATATCTATAGGAAACACTTTGTCATATTCTCCGCTCATGATCATATGGCGTTCACCACCCTTAATGCGAGCATCCAGATCATATTCCCGTTTCTTTCCTAGAAGCCAAGAGAAATAACTGCGAGATGTAGAGAATTCTTTTGTTCTTGGCATGATCCATCCGAACATCTCGTGTGTGTCGTCTCCTTCAGGAATAACCGTAACCTCGGAGGTGTGAGCACCAAGATATCCATTCAGATCAGAGACGTGGCCAGTGAGGGGATTGCCATTAATGATACGCACATGCTCCTTCTTTACAAGGCGATCGGCTAAGATATCAGCTAACGGAGTGCCTACGAGTACTTCGGTATAAGCTGGTTCTGTGACCTGACTTCCGGCAATGGCAATTGTGCGGCGCAAGTCAACCTTGCCCGTAAGGAATAGTCTGCCAAAGAAAACAACGGCTGTCGGATCGACCGTCCACACGGTTTCGTTCTTAGCTAAAGGTGCAATATTGTTGATTTGAACACCTACATTACCTGCTGGACAAGGCCCGTCGAAAACATAAACCTCTGCATTCTGCGTACCAGTAAGGGCTTGAGCCGATTGCTTTGCACCTATACCAAGTGTAACAGGGGCAATTTTCGACAAAGCGGTGATACCGGTCTGGAAAGCGTTCTCGTTCCCTTGCAGTTCGAACTCAAAGTCGCCAGCAAGCGGTTTGTCGCGCAACGCAGAAATGTAGATGCCGCTCGGAACAGTGTCGGGAGTGGTTGAGATGGCGTAGGGGAGCTGATCGATGTAGCCAAAAAGACCTGCTTCAAGAAGCGCTTGCTTCACACTATCGGCATCAAGTGTCTTCATGTCTTTACAACCGAAGTCCTTAGCCTCTTGCTGCTCATCAGCTTGTATCTTCACACACAGCACTTTTCGACGGTCGCCACGTAAGACAGCTGAGACTGTACCGCTGACAGGAGAAGCAAACTTGACATCCTCACAGGCCTTATTAACAAAGAGAGCCTCACCTGCAAGCACGTGACTGCCCTCTTTAACAACAACCTTGGGTGTAACTCCAACAAAATTTCCGGGCACAATGCCATACTCTTTTGATGCCAGTGTCAATATCTTCGTTTCTTTGGCTTTCCCCTTCAAGTTAATCTCTAAGCCCTTATGCAACTTAATTACATTTGCCATAGAAAACCCTTTATTGAAAATTAATGATAAAGATATTTAGTATAATTACTATGTTCAAAATCTGATTGTTTGATGATGCAAATATAAGCAAAAAACCATTAAAGGGAATAAATAATTGGGTTATATTTCCATTTCGAGTTTATTTTTTTAATTTTGCATTTCGATTGAAAACGATTATACATTATATTAATGTGGTGATATGGGTCCTAGTGGGCCTATATTTAGCGTTGGCTATCCTCATCAATATCCCCGTTGTGCAGTCGTCGATTGGCGACCAAGTGGCAACGGCACTTTCGCATAAGCTTAATACAAAGGTGCATGTGGGGCGTGTGGACCTCGGATTGTTTAATCGAATCATCATTGATGATGTGCATTTGCTCGACCAAAAAGGGAAACCTCTTTTGCGAGCGACGCGTCTTTCTGCCAAGTTTGATTACATAGAACTGATTCGCGGCCGCGTATCCATATCTTCTGCCCAGCTTTTTGGCCTCAATGCCAATCTATATAAGGAGACTGCGGATGCCAAGCCCAACTTCCAATTCGTGCTTGACTCGCTGGCCTCCAAAGATACCACACAGCATCGTCCTCTTGACATCACCCTACGGAGCCTCATCATTCGACATGGGGAACTGAGCTACAATCAGTTGGATCAACCCCGAAAATCCTCATTTGACATAAACCATCTGCATGTCAAAAACCTTAGTTCGCACATACTATTAAATGCTCTTCGTGACGACTCGCTGAACCTTTATGTCAAGCGTTTGTCGCTCAACGAGCAAGCTGGCCTAAACATTCGCTCATTCACGTTCAAGTTGGCAGCCAATAAAACGCATGCCGCACTGACTGATCTTGATCTGCAGCTACCTGCTTCACGATTGAGTCTGGGTGACATTAATGCCTCTTACCGACTACAAGACGGCAAATTAACCCCTGGCAGCTTGAATTACACGGGAAGTATCTTACCATCTAGCATCTTACCAAATGACATTCTCGCCTTAGTACCGAAGGCTCGAAAGTTCAGTAAACCTGTATTAGTTCGCTCATCATTCTCTGGCACGGACCATACACTTTCGTTGCAACGCTTTGAGGCTTCCATGCCAAAGTCATTGCAACACCAGACATTCTCAGCACCTGCAGACTTTCACGTGTCACTAAGTGGAGAACTTAACAAGATAGGATCCACACTCCAATGGATGATCAATATTAGTGAACTTACTGTCGACAGAGACGGCATGGGGCTCTTGGCATCGGATATTCCCGACATCGTGGGACGCATGCAATACTTTAGCTACCGTGGTAAGGCGAGCGGGCAAGGTCGCGCCTTTAGTACCAAAGGAACCTTGCAATCGGGCACCGGCAATGCAGACGTAGATTTTGCCATGAACAACGGCAAATTCATAGGCCATGTGGCGACCAACGGGTTTGACCTCCGCCAACTTCTCAATAACGATCAATTTGGAAAGCTAATCACAGACATCAATGTGTCGGGCAACATTAATCACAAGTTTTACAAGGCACAAGGGACAATTACCGACATTGACTTCAACGGCTATAACTATCAAAATATAAACCTTGACGGCACATTCAACCGCGGTCTGTTAGATGGGACGCTTAGCATCGACGATCCGAATTTAGCAGCCGATATCAAGGGTTCGCTCAATACTAACACCCATTCCACAGCCGCAAACCTCACTGCTACCATCTCCCACTTCATGCCTTCCGCGCTCCATTTGCTCAAGAAGCAATTGGGTGAGGCTTCATACACTGCCAACATTGCGGCTTCATTCACTGGCCGAGACCTTAACAGCGTTGTAGGTCATGTAAATGTGGACCAACTGACTAAGACATCAGAAAAAGGTCAATACACCCTCGACTCCCTACGCTTGCGAGCTGGCAACAACCGTGAAGGCCATTATCTGACTCTCAACAGTGACTTTGCAGATGTGTCATTGAGTGGTCGTTTCGACTATTCCACATTGATACAGACGTTGAAAAACGCTGTTGCGAGCAAGCTTCCCAGTATCCAGCAGCTTACCAACATCAGGTATCATCGCACTGTGGGCAACGACTTCTCGCTTCGAGGCACTGTAACACGGACTGACTGGTTGCGTGAATTTTTCGGTGCTAACATTACCCTTACACAGCCACTAAACCTTTCTGCTTCCACAAGTCAAAACGGGCGAAAGGTAGAAGCCAACATTTTCGCACCAAAAATCGTATATAACAACTCCATTTACAAGGATGTGTCGGTCATGGTTTCATCACCCGACGACCAGCTTAACGCTGACATTAGCATGGTGAAGGTGGGGTCAAACGGCATTGGAACAGACTATCGCTTCGAGGCTTCCGCCAAAGACGACCAGCTCACGTCCGTGCTCACCTTGGATAACCATGCTGCTATTCAAAGACTTAAAGGGCGCCTCAACTCTATGGTAACTTTTCATCGAGGCAACAATAGCATGGCCGAGGCGCATATAAATATCAGTCCCTCTGAAGTGAGCATTGGCGACAGCACCTTCACCATCCATCCTTCCAACGTCGTCTATAGCAAAGACCATCTTGAAGTCAACGACTTCTTTGTCTCCGGTGGCAATCAACGCATAAGTATAAACGGTGTTACCTCGAAAAGCACATCCGATTCCTTGCAGGTGGACCTCGACCATGTTAACGTGGCCTATCTGCTCAACCTCGTCAATTTCCGTGCCGTGAAGTTCAGTGGTCATGCCTCAGGGCGCGCCTATCTATCCAATCTTTTCGGTACGCCTGATGCCCAAGGTAATTTGGATGTAGAGGATTTCCACTTTCAAGACGGACGAATGGGTACTCTTCATGCACTGGTTGATTGGAACCGAGCTCAGGAGCAGATTGACATCGATGCACAGGCCATCGACACCTTGACCTTGGCAGACCATACCACACAACCACGAACCACGATGATTGTGGGTTATGTGTCGCCTAAACGCAACTATATTGATCTTGCTATACACGCCAACAACACCCGCGGAGAATTCGTAGAGAGCTTCTGTTCTACTTTTATGGATCATACGAACATAACTGCCAACGGTATGGTGCGGTTGTGGGGAGACCTTAAGAAGCTTAATCTCACAGGCCAACTGGTGGTCGATGGCTCGCTCAGACTTACACCACTCAATACCGAATATAAACTTCGGAGAGATACAATACGTTGTTTGGTCGATGAGATAAGATTCGGCGGCGATAGTATTTACGATCGAAATGGTAATATTGGTATGGTCAGTGGCAGCCTCTATCACAAGAATCTTACTAATTTAAGCTATGCCATCCGAACCCAAGCCAACAACCTCCTTGCCTACGACTGGGGACCAACTTATGGCAATACATTCTATGGAACAGTTTATGGCACAGGCTATGTGGATGTCAAGGGTAGTGGCGGAGATGTTAACATCGATGTCAATATAACTCCGGAGCGTGGTTCGCAGATAGTCTACGACATTTCCTCGCCCGAAGTCATCAATAAGCATGACTTCATCCATTGGTCTTCTCCCAACAATGTTGTGGCAAACTCATTGGTCACAAACATTACGCAGGCCACTCAAAAAAATGGCAACGGCACCTCTAATGGAGCAGTAAACTCATCCGACATACACATCAACTTCCTCATCAATGCCACACCTGACGCGACATTAAAGATTCTGATGGACCGTCGATCTGGTGACTACATCTCACTCAACGGTTCAGGAGCCTTGCGAGCTTCGTTCTATAATAGAGGAGAACTGAATATATTTGGCAACTATCTCATAGACCATGGCGTCTATAAGCTCACCATTCAGAACTTCATCAAACGCGACTTCACCTTTACACAAGGCGGTTCCATCGCCTTCGGAGGCAACCCCGAGGCTGCCCGTCTTGACCTCAATGCACAATATACCGTAAACTCTGTAAGCCTCTCCGACCTCCAGATAGGCCGTAATTTCACCTCCAACAATATCAGGGTTGACTGCCTAATGAACATCACTGGCACTCCTTTGGCACCAAAGATTGACTTTAGTCTCGATTTGCCTACGGTTACTACTGACGCCAAACAAATGATTTACAGCCTCATCAATAGCGAGGAAGAGATGAATCAACAGGTGCTCTACCTACTCGCCGTTGGTCGATTCTATGCACAACCCACCAATAATGCCAGCTCTGGGAGTACTTCCAACAATCAGACAAATCTGGCCATGCAGAGTATTCTCAGTGGACAAATTAGCCAACAGATTAACACTCTACTTGGCTCGATGGTGAAAAACAACAACTGGAACTTTGGAGCCAACATATCAACTGGTGCAGAAGGCTGGAACAATGCTGAATATGAAGGGCTACTCAGCGGCCGATTACTCAACAATCGACTACTCGTTGATGGTCAGTTCGGTTATAGAGATAATAACCGAGCCACCACATCGTTTATTGGAGACTTTGACCTTCGTTATCTCATCACACCGAATGGCAACCTCAGTATTCACGTTTACAACCAGACCAGCGATCGTTATTTCACCCGTAACTCGCTTGCCACACAAGGTATAGGCTTCATCGTGAAGAAAGATTTTGAGAATTGGAAATCCCTCTTCGGTATTCGTCAGAAGCAGAAAAAACAAACGGCATCACCCTCTTCTGCGAAATAAGAGCGGTTCTTTTCACTTCTCTTTTCCTAAATGTAATCAGTATCGGTACCCCCTTTTAGCTTTGTTTACTCATGTTCAAATGGATTATATCGAACTTCATATAAAAGAGGGAAAAGAACCTTTTGATTGTTAGTGACATCTTACCTCAACGCAAATGGGCGTTGCGTTTTTGATAGTACAGGGTTGATTGCTATGGGCAACCAACCCTGTCTGCGTTTCGCCATGCCCATGGCATAATTCATCTCACCCATTCCGATAGTGCTATTCACAAAAAAACATGGTGCTAAAACCATTGTTTCTATTCTTTTGAGTATCTTTGCACATATATCCAATTAACGATAAATGAAGGAATTTGTAATATCAGAGGTTAAGGCGGAGACCGCTGTAATCGTGGGACTAATCACACCACAGCAGGACGAAGAGAAGACCAAAGAGTACTTGGACGAACTGGAGTTCCTTGCCGACACAGCAGGGGCACAAACCGTAAGGCGGTTTACGCAAAGAGTCAACGGCCCCAGCGCCGTGACATATGTGGGATCAGGCAAACTCCAAGAAATCAAACAATTTATTCAAGAGGAGGAGGATAACGAACGCGAGGTAGGAATGGTCATCTTTGATGATGAGCTTTCTGCTAAACAAATGCGTAACATCGAAAAGGAACTCCAGGTTAAAATACTCGATCGCACCTCCCTCATCCTTGATATCTTTGCTATGCGTGCACAAACCGCCAATGCAAAGACACAAGTTGAACTGGCGCAATTACGCTATATGCTTCCCCGATTGCAACGACTATGGACCCACTTGGAACGCCAAGGCGGTGGTTCAGGTGCTGGCGGTGGAAAAGGTAGTGTGGGATTGCGTGGACCAGGTGAGACTCAGCTGGAGATGGACCGCCGTATTATCTTGCAGCGCATCTCTCTTTTGAAGAAACGATTGGAGGAAATCGACAAGCAAAAAACTACTCAACGCAAGAACCGCGGTCGTCTCATCCGAGTGGCCCTAGTGGGCTATACCAATGTGGGGAAATCGACAATCATGAACCTTGTGGCCAAGAGCGAAGTGTTTGCAGAGAACAAACTCTTTGCCACACTCGACACTACAGTGCGAAAAGTGGTTGTTGAGAATTTGCCCTTCTTGCTCGCCGACACCGTAGGATTTATCCGGAAATTGCCGACAGACTTGGTGGATTCGTTCAAATCTACACTTGACGAGGTGCGCGAAGCTGACCTCTTGGTGCATGTAGTGGATATCTCGCACCCTGGTTTTGAAGAGCAAATCAAGGTCGTCAATCAGACCTTGAAAGATTTGGGGGCTTCAGACACACCTACAATGATTGTGTTCAATAAGATAGACAATTACCATTGGACCGAGAAAGAGCCCGATGACCTTACACCTGAAACATCCGAAAATATTTCGCTCGATGAGTTGCGAAATACTTGGATGGCACGTTTACAGGACAACTGCCTATTCATTTCTGCTAAGAACAAAGAGAATATCGACGAGTTTATACGTGTGCTTTATAGTAGAGTACGCGAACTTCATGTTCAGAAGTACCCCTATAATGACTTTCTTTACCCTGTAGAGGACTAGCCACAATGTCTACTTCCTATCTTCAATCCTTAATTTTTTACACTTCAAATGGATTACAGAAAACTTACAAACGAGGAGATTAACATCCTCGAAGACCGTAACTGCTGGGCCGAAGACTGGAACAGCATCAATGTTTCGGACGACTTTAAGCCTAAGTACATGCATCGCGTGATGCTTTATGGGGAAGTAAACATTGGCGCATTTGAAAAGAATGTCGAGGTATCTCGTGATTTCTGGAAACACACTGGCATCAATAATGCCACGTTGCGCAACGTCACCGTGGGGGACAACTGTTTGATTGAGAATATAGGAAACTATATCAACAACTACACTATTGGCAACGACTGCTACATCTCAAACATCTCGACCATTGAGACAACAGAAGGTGCAACCTTCGGAGAAGGAAATCTAATCTCTGTGCTCAACGAGGTGGGCGATGGCAACCTCGTCATTTTTAAGAATCTGAACAGCCAATTTGCCGCCTTCATGGTAAAGCATTTCCATGACAAGGAGCTCAAGATAGCCATTCGTCGACTTATCCGAGAGGAAATCGAGGCAACCGCACCAGAACGTGGTACAATAGGTGACCGTGTAAAGATAGTCAACACGAAGGAGATAACCAACTCCATCATCTATGACGACTGCGAAATAAACGGAGCCGCTCGACTCAGCGATACTACTATCCTTAGCTCGCCAGATGCCAATGTATATATCGGCACCGGTGTCATCTGTGAGAACTCCATCATCAGCGATGGGTCTTCTATCATCAATTCGGTGAAGATCATGGACTGTTTTGTTGGTGAGGCTTGCCATATAAGCAATGGTTTCACTGCATCTACAAGTGTTTTCTTCGCCAACAGCTATATGGCTAATGGTGAGGCTTGCGCAGCCTTCTGTGGTCCGTTTACAGCCAGTCACCACAAAAGTTCATTGCTTATCGGGGGCATGTATAGCTTCTACAATGCAGGTTCTGCCACCAACTTCTCCAACCATGCGTACAAGATGGGCCCAATGCACTGGGGTGTGTTGGAGCGTGGCACCAAAACAGCCAGCGGCGCCTATCTGCTCATGCCTGCAACCATCGGTACATTTAGCGTTTGCTTTGGCAAGTTGATGCACCATCCCGACACACGAAATCTGCCGTTCAGCTATCTCATTGCCGAAGGAGATATCATGTACCTCATACCCGGCAGAAATATCACTACAGTAGGTCTTTACCGTGACATTAAGAAGTGGCCAAAGCGTGATGTTCGCCCCAAAGGATCAGAAAAGAGCATCGTCAACTATGATTGGTTGTCACCGTTCTCTGTAGGCGAGATTATCAAGGGTAAGAAAATATTGGAAGATTTGCGCGATGCTTCAGGCGAAGATGTGTCCAACTACAATTTCCACGAGTATGTTATTCGTGGCACTTCACTCCAAAAGGGTATCAAATACTATGATATCGCACTGAGAATATATATTGGCGCCGTACTCAAGCGCAAGTTCAAGCACAATCAATTCTTTGATGCTCCAACCTCAGACGTTGGCAAGGGCGACTGGAATGACCTCTCGGGTCTACTCCTTCCTGCCACTGAGGAGCAGCGGCTTATCGATGATATCAAGGATGGGACACTCGATTCTATTGATAAAATCACTGAACGATTCAAAGATATAGACTACAATTATCGTCGCTACCAATGGGCTTGGACGTATCAACTCATCCTCGACTATTATCATTTGGACTCGATCACACAAGAAGACGCCGCACGGATCAAGGAGGATTACATAGCCGCTCGTCGCGCATGGATTGCCGAAATACGCAAGGACGCAGAGAAAGAATTCCGCATGGGAGACGTGGAGCAGGACGTATTCGATGACTTTGTCAGCAGTCTTGATCATGAGATTGACTACGAACAGTAGCCAAAGCATCTGTTCATACAAATCGAAAGGCTAACAATAATCAAATAATTCGGTAACCAAAAGAATATAATCACAGCAACTATGAAACTCAAGCTAACATTGGCCACACTCTTGGTATCTTGTGCACTGTCAGCAACAGCCAAGGATTATCATTATGAAACAGTAGCAAGAGACCCAATGCAAAGTCGCATTTACACCCTCGACAATGGATTGAAGGTGTATCTCTCTGTGAACAAAGAGAAGCCTCGGCTTCAAACTTACATCGCCGTTAGGACTGGATCACGCAACGACCCCGCTGAAACTACTGGCTTAGCCCACTACCTGGAGCATGTCATGTTCAAGGGAACTACCCATTTCGGAACAAGCAATGCCGCCGCCGAGGCTCCACTACTCGACTCTATTCAGAATCGGTACGAAGCCTATCGAAGACTTACCGACCCAGAGGCACGTCGCAAGGCTTACCATGGCATTGACTCGTTGTCTCATCTTGCTGCCCAGTATAATATTCCAAACGAATATGACAAACTTATGGCAGGCCTCGGATCCGAAGGCAGCAATGCCTACACCTCAAACGATGTTACTTGCTATCAAGAAGATATTCCATCGAACGAGATTGATAATTGGGCAAAGATTCAATCCGACCGATTCAAGAATATGGTGATTCGCGGATTCCATACAGAGCTCGAAGCCGTCTACGAAGAATTCAATATGGGACTGACAAACGATGGTCGCAAATCATGGGCAGCGCTCAACAAGCTGCTATATCCCAACCATCCCTATGGTACTCAGACCACCATCGGCACACAGGAACACTTGAAGAATCCCTCCATTGTCAACATTAAGAACTACTTTAACCGCTATTACGTACCCAACAATGTGGCTATCTGTATGGCCGGCGATTTCAATCCAGATGTTGTAATTGCTACTATCGACAAGTATTTCGGGGATTGGCAACCTAATAACAGCCTCTCTAGACCTGAGTATGCACCCATTGTGGACCGCACTTCTCCAGTAGACACTACTGTCGTAGGACAAGAGGCCGAATACATTCTCATGGGATGGAAGACGCCAGGAGCGGCATCCTATGCCGCTGACACATTGGAAGTCATCGCCGATATCCTCTCCAATGGCAAGGCTGGACTTTTCGATATCCATCTCAATCAGCCCATGAAGCTGCAGGAGGCCAGTGCCTACTTTGAAGGATTGCACGACTACGGTCAATTATTTCTTGAGGCAATGCCCAAAGAAGGACAAAAGTTGGAGGAACTACAAAGCTTGATGCTTGCTGAAATCAGCAAGCTGAAACGTGGCGAGTTCGACGATAAGTTACTGCCAGCTGTCATCAACAATCTAAAGTTGTCTTATTTTAAGTCACTGCTTAGCAACAGTTCGCGCGCCAACAAGTTTGTCAATGCTTTTATCAATGACCAAAAGTGGGAGGACCAAGTACATGCGCTTGACCGCATGTCTGGCATGACAAAGCAGCAAATAGTAGATTTTGCCAATCGCTATTTATTGGACAATTATGTCACAGTGTTCAAGAGACAAGGTACCGACAACTCGGTTCAGAAGATCGATAAGCCTGCCATCACGGCAATTCCTACGAATAGTGACATGCAAAGTGATTTCTTGAAGACCGTTGTCAACACTGAAGTGGAGCCAATACAACCTAAGTTTGTCGACTTCAACAAGGATATGGCACAAGCTGATGTGGATGCAACCACGAAACTTCTTTATAAGCACAACGATGCCGACGACCTCTTCACGTTGAAGTTTGACTTCCCTGTGGGCACCGAAAACAGCAATGCCTTCAATGTGGCTACTACCCTTTTGGACTATGCTGGTACGAATAAAATGACGGCCAACGAAATAAAATCCGCCTTCTATGGGTTGGCTTGCAACTACAGTGTAAATGTAAGCAAGGACCATACAGGTTTCACAATCAGCGGCCTCAGTGAGAATATGTCCAAGGCTCTCAATCTTTTCGTCCATCTAATGGAAAATGCCCGCATTGGCAAGAAAGAGTATAGCGATGTCGTAAGCCTGATATTGAAAGACCAACAGGACCAGAAAAAGAGTCAGGGATCAAATTTCTCGGCCCTCCGCAACTATGGTATCTATGGAGAATTCAATCCTACACGCAATCAGATGAATGCCCAAGAGCTCAAGTCTGCCAGTGGCAACGAGTTACTCAAGTCATTGCGCGACATCCGTCATCTCAGCCCCATGACAGTCATGTACTTTGGTCCTGAGCAACAGACTAACGTTGCTTCACTCGTCAAACAAGCCTATCCAAAGCACAAGGTGAGCGGTAAACTGCCTCTAACAACAAAGAAATACCAAGCTCAACCCACAGAGAAAAGTGAAGTACTCATTGCTCCTTACGATGCCAAAAACATCTATATGATGCAATATACTAATGGTAACCGGCAATGGACATTAGATAAAGCCCCTATCGAAGACCTTTTCAATGCCTACTTTGGTGGAGGAATGGGCTCAATAGTATTCCAAGAACTGCGCGAGGCTCGTGGTTTGGCCTATCACGCCTCTGCACAATATGCACAACCCAACCGTAAAGGCGACCCTGAGTTTTTCTACACTTACATTATCTCTCAGAATGATAAGATGATGGATTGTGTCAACGTTTTCAACACCTTGCTCAGCGATATGCCTCAGCGTCAAGCTGGTTTTGACTTGGCCAAGCAGAACTTGATGAAGTCTATTGCGACCTCGCGCACTACACGTTTCGACGTTCTACAATATTACAAAAATCTCCAAGAGTTGGGCTATGACCATGATACAATGAAGGATATCTTTCAAAAAATGCCGTCACTGACATTGGCCGACCTTCTTAAGTTTGCCCAAGAGAACATATCTAACAAGCCTTACAAGTATCTTATTCTCGGTGACGAGAAGAATCTTGACCTCAAGAGCTTGGAGAAAATTGCACCTATTCGTCGCGTTTCTACCAAGGAAATCTTCGGGTTCTAAGACTGATTCATTTTTGAAAGAAGGCACAATGATTGTCGCTCAATTCATAAGGTCTCTGTGAGAAACAAAAGATGCTTTCCCCGACATCCAAAAAGAAGAGACAGGATTAGATGCTAAACACGTATTGAATAATACTAAACACATACATAAAACATAAATATTTCGACTATGGCAAAACTAGTAGAATTCAAGTATGCGCCCATGTTCCAGATGGGCAAAGACGACACAGAATACCGCTTGCTGACCAAAGAAGGTGTCAGTACGGCTAAATTTGAGGGAAAAGAGATACTCAAAGTATCGCCTGAGGCTCTCACCCTTGTAGCTCAGCAGGGTTTCCACGACGCAGAATTCATGCTTCGTCGTGCACATAACGAGCAAGTAGCCGCCATCCTTAACGACAAGGATGCCTCCGAGAATGACAAATACGTAGCACTACAGTTCCTTCGTAATGCTGACGTTGCAAGCAAAGGCGTACTCCCCTTCTGCCAAGACACCGGCACCGCCATCATCCATGGCGAGAAAGGTCAACAGGTATGGACAGGTTTCGAAGATGAAGAGGCATTGAGCCGCGGTGTGTACAACTCGTTCACAGGAGACGCTTTGCGTTACTCTCAGAATGCTCCACTCAACATGTACGATGAGGTCAACACTCGCACAAACCTGCCTGCACAGATCGACATCGAAGCTACCGAGGGAGCAGAATATCGCTTTATCATGGTCGCCAAAGGCGGTGGCTCAGCCAACAAAACCTATTACTGGCCAATGACAAAGGCTCTTATCCAGAACGAGGGCACACTCCTCCCCTTCCTCGTGGAAAAGATGAAGAGTCTTGGAACGGCCGCTTGCCCTCCTTATCACATCGCCTTTGTCATTGGTGGTACCAGTGCAGAGAAGAATCTCCTCACCGTTAAACTCGCCTCCATCAAGTATTATGACAATCTGCCAACCACTGGCGATGAGACGGGACGTGCTTTCCGTGACATCGACTTGGAGCAAAAGTTACTTGTCGAGGCTCAAAAGATCGGCCTTGGCGCACAGTTTGGCGGCAAGTACCTTGCCCATGACGTACGCGTTATTCGTCTGCCACGCCACGGAGCCAGCCTCCCAGTGGGTATGGGCGTATCATGTTCCGCCGATCGTAACATTAAAGCGAAGATCAACAAGGACGGTGTTTGGATAGAAAAGATGGACTATAACCCATCAGAACTTATCCCTGAGGAGTATCGCAAACCTGGAGAAGGTACCAAGGGTATACAAATCGACCTCGACAAGGGTATTGATTCCGTTCGCGCCGAACTGACAAAGTATCCTGTTTCCACACGTGTGAACCTCAAAGGCACCATCATTGTAGCCCGCGACATTGCCCATGCCAAGCTTAAGGCTCGCCTTGACGCCGGTGAAGACCTGCCTCAATACTTCAAGGATTATCCTGTCCTCTATGCTGGACCAGCTAAGACACCAGAGGGTTATGCTTGCGGTTCAATGGGCCCGACGACCGCTAACCGTATGGATCCATATGTTGATGAGTTCCAAGCTCATGGTGGTTCACTCGTGATGATTGCCAAAGGCAACCGTACACAGGAAGTTACCGATGCTTGTAAGAAACATGGCGGGTTTTACCTTGGCACCATCGGAGGTGTTGCTGCCGTACTCTCACAGAGCTCGATAACAAGCATTGACCTCGTGGAATATCCGGAGTTGGGCATGGAAGCCATATGGAAAATCACAGTAGAGGACTTCCCCGCCTTCATCCTAGTGGATGACAAGGGCCACGACTTCTTCAAGGAGCTGAAGCCTTGGACAGGTTGCCCTGCCAATGTATAGTCTGAACTAGCCAGTAAGACAACATCGCATAGTTTGAAGCGAGTTCCTAATAATTACTAAGAAACCGCATCAAAACGACCACGGGAAACTGGCTCTCAAAATAACAATAAGGAGAACTTCCGATTGGGAAGTTCTCCTTATTATTTTGTCAAAACTATATGCCTTTTGTGATTTGACTTATATCAGATTTACTTT
>DHOP01000025.1 GCA_002407775.1 Prevotella sp. UBA5387 | reverse complement strand
TAGCTTTATCCCGAACTGGGGTAGATATTACCACTTTCAGTTTTGAAATTAATAACTTGCATTGGTATCTAGATTTTTATTTGGGACAAAAGTTGAGACGCTTTAGTTTAATCGATTATTCCTAAGGAAAGTCTCTAATACCTTTAAACGACTAATTTGTTGAATTTATTTTACACGCGTAAAGTGCCCTTTGGCACTGCGATTAGTGCTTAAACGCACTGCGATTGAGTACTAAAGGGAGTGCGTTTACGGCCTTAACGCGATGCCATTCGGCACTTATCGCAAACCCATCACGTTTCAACCAAGATTCCACATGCGATAGATATACTGAACGCGGATTTTTGTTCTTTCATGAAAGCACATTTATGATTGGAAAGCAAGATGCTTCAGCTAAATTATTCGAATATTATTTACACTTTTATCGTGGCCTTGTCAAAATACAACCGCCTGTTATCATAACTGAAATAGTCTTAGTTTGCTTCTTGAAGAATAACGAAAATAAGCAAAAGAAGAAGATTTTCATGTATCAAATAGACCGCATTCGATTTTAAAAATACCATCGAAAGGAGATAGATAATGGCTGCTCCGATTAACAATTTACCACATCTTTTATTGTTTCGCTGAGCAAAAAAGGTATCATTAGACTTGGGCTTCTGACATTATTTTCTTATTTTTGCATCATTAAATCTACCTAGAACCTGATTACCATGCAGATAAGCAAATACTTGGTCGCTAATCCTCATGACGGTCTATGGGGGCTTACCGTATCTACCGTGGGTTATGAAGAAATCGCCCCTGATGATGATTATCCCACCCATGGTCATGCCGATGGTTACTATTTTAACCTCAGCAAGGGTCGCATCCTCAATGAATACCAACTCCTTTATCTCACTGAAGGCGAGGGCATTTTCCACTCGTCAACAGTAAAGAACGCCCAAATAAAGGCAGGAGACTTATTCCTTTTGTTCCCCGGAGAGTGGCATAGCTACCACCCTCTTCCAGAAGTTGGTTGGAAAAGCTATTGGATCGGGTTCAAGGGACAGAATATGGACAGTCGCGTTTTACACGGATTTCTTTCTCCTGAAAAGCCAATATACCACGTCGGGTTCTCGTCTTGGATTGACAATATGTATCGATTGGCTTTTGAAACAGCCAAAGAAGAAGGTGCTTTTGTGCAACAGACACTTGCGGGCGTTGTAAATCTGCTCATTGGGTTGATGTATTCTTTGGAACGCAACTTACAGCTCAACAGCAATAAAGAACATGTGAATATGGTTAATCACGCTCGTAACCGCATACGCGAGACGCTCGAGGATGATCTCACCATTCAGAAAATCGCCAAGGAAATGAGTGTGAGTTACAGCAACTTCCGGAAGCTTTTCAAGGAGTTCACTGGTGTCTCTCCCTGTCTTTATCAGCAGGATCTGCGCTTGCAACGAGCAAAGGAACTGCTCACGACCAGCAACCTTAGCATCAAGCAAATTGCCTACCAACTTAGGTTCGAGTCACCCGATTATTTCTCCTCAAAGTTTAAGATTAAGACTGGTATCACTCCCAGCGAGTTTAGAAATCAAACTCGTTAGGTCAACGATACAGAGTGATATATTGAAAAACAGATCTTAGAAGAACAAACTTGCAATAATAATACCACGATATTCTGCACAATAGGAATACTTTTCTTTATGAAACACTTGTCTTTAACGATTGTACTGAGCTTTTTTATCTCTAGTTTGCACGCTCAAGTTGCCACAAACGTGAGCATCAATCCATCAATAACCTACCAGACCATTGAGGATTTCGGAGCGTCGGACTGCTGGACAGCAGACTATGTAGGTCGTTATTTTGACTACACCAACAAGGAACAAGCTGCCAAATGGCTCTTCTCTCAAAAGTTTGATGCCAATGGAAACCCAGAAGGAATCGGTCTGTCGCTATGGCGCGTGAATATTGGTGCAGGTAGTGCAGAGCAAGGATCGCTGAGTGGTATTGACGACAAAACTCGGAGATGTTATAGCTATCTCAATGCCAATGGATCTTACGACTGGACAAAATCTGTCGGACAACAGTACTTCATGCAGAAAGCGAAGGAGTATGGAACAGAGCATTTCACGCTCTTTTCCAATTCAGCACCTGTCTATTTCACAAAGAACGGAAAGGCGTTTGCTGATGCCGGCATCAGTGGCAGTAACCTGAAAGACGACTGTTACGACGATTTCGCAGAGTTCCTCGCCACTGTAGGCAAGCATTTTGTGGACAACGGCTATAACGTGAACTATATCTCTCCGGTGAACGAACCACAATACGATTGGACTGGAGTTCAAGAAGGAAGCCCATGGGAGAATGTAAATATTGCCAATCTTACCAAGGAGTTGAATCGTTCATTACAGAATCGTTCGATGACAACGAAGATATTATTATCCGAAGCAGGTAGTTGGACGGCACTCACTGGAGAGAGTGGCAGAGCACGGGACCAAATAGATGAGTTGTTCAACTCTGGTTTTAGCACCTCATACATCGGCAATTTACCTCACGTGGCAAAGCGTGTGGCAGGTCACAGCTACTGGACATTCCAGACCAATCAGGGCTTGACAACCACCCGAAGCACCGTGGCTTCAAAGGCAAACGTATATGAACTGGGTGTGACGCAGAGCGAATGGAGCATGCTTGATGCTGCTCCCAAAACAGAAACAGGTTTCCCTGCTAGCTACGACCAAGCCTCTTATATGGATATTGCCCTGTTTATGGCCAAACTGATTTATTGTGACATCGTCAATGCCAATGTATCCTCGTGGTCATATTGGACAGCTATGGCACAGGAACAATGGGCTCAGAAAAATCGGTTTTATCTGTTAAGGCTGAATGCAAGGGGCGATGAATTCAGCCAAGAAAGTTATGGCGATATTGCCAATGGTGGCATTGTGACTGCCAATCCTAATCTTTGGGCACTGGGCAATTATAGTTTCTTTGTTCGACCAGGATATCAACGTATCAATATGACAGGTGCATCAGATATCAACAGTTTGTGTGGAACGGCATATCTCAGTCCTAATAAAGACAAGATTGTTGCGGTGTTCGTCAACCAGAGTTATTCCGCTAAGGACATCCAAGTAAATCTTGGTGATAACAACAACTATGTTTCAAGTATCAAAAGATACATTACTAGCCAGCTTTACAAATCATTGCAATTGGAGAAAGTTCATCCGATTACTTCGATTAACGACATTATAAGCATTCCACAAAGAGCCGTTGTTACGCTCACCTTTGACTTGTCAACAACTGGCATCAAGGAACTAAATCAGCCGTCAGGCACAAGCAATGATCTTTACTCCATTGACGGAAAGCTCATCAAACACAATGCGACAAACCTCGATGCTGTGCCACAAGGTGTTTATATCGTTGGTGGTAAGAAGCTTTTGAAGTAAACAATATGTCCTCAAATCAAAGTTCCTTTTTGAGCTTTGATCCATGAGGTCTTTATTACACAAGGAATATTCCAGGTAAACAGGGTTTGTGTTTACCAACAATTGCGATGGTTAGTCTTCTATCCTTAAAAGACATGACGACTATAGAAGATGAATTATGAATCCCTATAGTAAGGACCTTATCGAATTTCGGCTGTTATCATTAGCCATATGTCCTCTAAGGAAACGCTCTTAACCGATAAATCTCCACTTTATACTTAATAAACACAACTAAAAACGTTCACATTGCATCATGAAACGTTTTCTAAAGTTTATGCAACATGCTGACAACAAAGTATGTGGGATTTGTCTTATTTTTGCACAAGCTAACAACTGAGATCCTAATGTAATATGACAGGAAAGAAATTCGCGACAATGTTATTGTCATTTGTCGCCATAGCAGCTACGGCTCAAAACCCCATTGTGCAAACTTGGTATACCACAGACCCCGCACCCATGGTGTGTGGAGACAAGATGTATGTCTATACCGGCCACGATGAAGATAAGGCCGATTTCTTCTGGATGAACGAGTGGCGTGTATATTCCAGCAGCGATATGGTGAACTGGACAGACCATGGTTCTCCCATTGACCTGAGCAGTTTCAAATGGGCTGATGATCGCGCATGGGCAGCACAATGCATTCAACGTGATGGAAAGTTCTATTGGTATATCTGTGCGCACTCCAAACTAACGAATGCCATGGCTATTGGCGTAGCCGTTGCAGACTCCCCAACCGGTCCCTTCCGTGATGCCATAGGCCGTCCGCTGGCTGATGGCAACTGGGCATATATCGATCCGACCGTCTTCATAGATGATGACGGACAGGCATGGCTATATTGGGGCAATCCTGAGGTTTACTATGTCAAACTAAACCGAGACATGATTTCATGCAATGGCGAGGTTCAAAAGATGGAAATGACTGAAGAAGGATTTGGTGCGCCGGCTACGAAACTGAGACAGAAAGATGTCAAATACAAGGACTCCTATGTCGAGGGCCCGTGGATGATGAAAAGGAACAAACAGTACTACCTGCTCTACGCCGCCGGTGGCGTTCCTGAACACATCTCTTATTCTACTGCCCCCACACCTACTGGACCATGGACTTATAGAGGAAACATTATGCCACTAGAAGACACTAAATCGTTTACCAATCACTGCGGCGTTGCGGATTTTAAGGGAAATCATTACTTCTTCTATCATACCGGTAAGCTACCCGGTGGCGGAGGCTTTGGACGAAGCATAGCCGTTGAGGAATTCCAATACAACGCAGATGGAACGTTTCCGATCATTCACCATACTGACCAAGGGGTAAATCCCATAGGGACACTCAGTCCATGGAACCGAAACGAAGCTGAAACTATTGCTTGGTCCAAGGGTTTGAATACGGATGAGAATGACAAAACGGGAGTTTATGTGAGCAATATTCATCGTGGTGATTTTATCAAGGTTCGCGAAGTGGACTTTGGTAAAGAGTCTCCCCGAACATTCACGGCATCGGCAGCCTCAGCTTTACAAGGTGGACAGCTCGAGGTTAGACTTGATAGCCTTGGTGGACAGAAATTAACCACACTTGACATTCCTGGTACTGGTGGCTGGGAAGAGTGGCGTACCTTCAGCGGTAACATTACTTCTGAGGTTTCTGGAAAGCATGATCTCTACTTTGTTTTCCATGGACTAAAAGGGCCTCGACTGTTCAATTTTGACTGGTGGAAATTTGAGAAATAGAAATAGGTGGTTAAGTCCTTGTTTGGGTTTTGATCATGAATTCTTTCGCGGGACCTAAGTAACCTCCATCAACAATCACATCAATGGAGCCTCAGCTATAAAGAGAACACTCATTTTGAATAACACCATAATCTTTTGACATCAATGAAAAGAATTTATTATCTATTATTCTCGCTTTTAACCACCCTAGTGGTGAATGCCCAGAATCCTTATCTGCCGTTATGGGAGCATCTTCCAGACGGCGAGCCACGTGTATTTGAGGACCCCGATATGCCAGGACATTACCGTGCTTATATCATTGGGTCGCATGACATCACCTATCGAGCCTATTGTGGCAATGATATACGTATGTGGTCGGCACCTGTAGAAGACCTCAGTCAATGGCGTGACGAAGGTCCTATCTTCTCATGGTACGTTGATGGACAGTGGGACACTATGTATGCACCTGATCTTGTGGAAGTGAAAGACCGTGTGACAGGCCAAAAAACGTACTATCTCTATCCACATTCCCGCGGTTATGGACGTGTGGCGATGGTTTGTAAGAGCAACAGACCCAATGGTCCCTTCACACCTGTCAACGTCACAGCTGATGGGCGTCGATGCCTTCCAGGGTCGGTTATCGATTTTGATCCGTCTGTCTTTGTGGAAAATATTACGGACAAGCGTGACCCAGACTTTAACCAAGGATACAGGGCTTATGCTTTTTATGGCTTCCGTCACTCTACCGCCATTGAGTTGAATCCGGAAAATATGTATAGCGTTCGTCCAGGTACGAAGATACATGATTATTTCATTCCTGCCAGTGAGCGTTATGGTGTGATTCTCGACCCTCAGGGAACGGAATACCCTTCACTATACAAAGGGCAGAATCCTGGTGACTTCAATTTCTTTGAGGCATCGAGTATTCGTCAAGTTGGCAATAAATATGTGATGGTATTCTCTGGGTATAGCGGTCCTGATTATGGGTTAGGCTCTACTAACTCAGCATTGAGATATGCCTTTGGAGACACTCCTTTAGGACCTTGGCGTTCGGGTGGTGTACTGGTTGACTCTCGCGGAGTAGTGCCCAATGAAGACGGCTCACACCTCATCACGACCAATGCAGCCCACAATACTCATGGTTCGATACAAGAGATCAACGGACAATGGTACGTGTTCTATCATCGTCCTCCACGTGGATTTGGCAATGCGCGTCAGCCAATGGTTGCTCCCTTGAAAATAACATGGGACAAAAAGAAGGTAGCCGATGGTGGAATGGTAAAGATTGTCGCCTATGATCCCTATGCAAAGAAGAATGAGTGGACGGCTGCTGCATCAGATGGTATGACCTACACCGGTGCTGAAGTCACCAGTGAGGGCTTCCAGATCTTCGGTCTTCCCCCCTACCGCTATTACTCCGCTGGGCTTGCATGTTATATGTCTGACACCCAGTGGATGCAGGATAACCATGATTGCTGGAACAACAGCATGGATCTTAAAGATATCAAGGATGGCGGAATCGTTGGCTTCAAATATTTCGGTTTTGGAGGTCTGACCAAAGATGCCAAGGGCGTTAAGGCTTTCGAAGGTTCACGGAAAGGTGATGGCACGATGCTCAATATCTTCCTTACTCCCAGTGGGAAAGGGGCATTCAAGATACGCGTGATGCTTGACGGACCATACGTCAACGCTGATTGGAAAGGACGCGAGATTGCCGTCATCAATGTCCCTGCTGATGCAAAAGCAGAAATGCAGAATTATAAGGTAGCAGTTCCAGCTGTCGAAGGGTTGTCAGGGAAACATGCCATTTATCTTGTCGCTGAGGGAGCAGATTGTTTGTTCACTTTGCACGGCATTGGTTTTTCCAAAAATAATATCACTTTAGAGCAGCCAATTGTTCCTTCTGTTACAATAACAGCAGACGGAAAGCAACTGAATATCCCAAACACTCCTATATTCTGCACCAATGCCAATGGTCTGACAGATACCAAGCATTATCAGGTGTATGCACCTTTAAAAGATAATTCCGTTTTGAAGGTTACTGCAACTGATCCGTCTATAAAGGTGGAGATTAGCCCTATAGTCATGGGAAGGGCTACCATCAAATGTAGTTATTTGGGATTAGAGAAAACTTATTTGATCAATTAACTATTATTTTAATGAGACAACATTGCTAGACCTCAACAGTCTAGCAATGTTGTCGCATGTTTTTTCCTATCAACATAGAAGTTGAAGTGGTTTTGTTTTTTTCTATTCAATGAACACTATATTAGAGTTAGAATAAGAGATTCAATTGATGAGAAATTATCAGGCAAATAAAACAAGTTGTATTTTGATGTCAAAATAACTATCAAAACAATCTATCCGGAGTATCTATTATTAGTTGATTATCAGTATTATACGCTCTAAACGGTAGAAAAGTGACCGTATGGATTCTGATTAGATACGAAAAGCGTAAGATTTAACGTATTTAACTTTCAATCACATCAGGAATCACGAAATAAGGGTTGGAAGGGGCGCTTTTAACTGACCCCATAATGTGGTGAATAGGAGTTATAGGACGAAATTCATAAAGGGGTACGGTTGAAACGACTTCCCTTAAAGGATGTGATTGCCAATCATCCCCTTTTATTCTATAAGAACCAATAGAAATGTAGCCTATCATACTGTTTTCCTACATTTATATATAAGTAGAAAAGCAGATTCCAATACTGATTTTTGGAGTCTGCTTTTCCGAAATGGTTAAGTATATCTTATTTAATGTTTCAAAGATTTAATGGTTGCCTAAAGAACGTAAGTTCTATTTATGGCTTATGGTCAATATATACCAGCATGAAGTGGTGAAGAAATTTCTGATATACTTCATCTTCCAGACACAATGTGGCAAGAGTCGTGGGGTAAGGTGGAACTTCTGCTTGTAATGAGGATTGATGAACCAAAGTTTTTGGTCTGTTACCGAGAAGCCGCATTGGTGTATGAGTCTTTCAAACAACTCTATACTTGTTCGGCATTCTTTTATGCTCATAAGTTCATTCATAGTTCCTTTCTCTTCATTGCATGTCTTTAGCAACAACTTGTATAAAGGGTTTGGCAGCAAGTGAATGAATGGCAGATGTGAGCAAAGTTTGCTTCTGCAAATCTGTTGATGTCCTCCAAAAGGCATTTGCCATGCGGGGAATCCGACAAACAGCACGCCTTTTGTTTTCATAAACTTTCTTAGGTGTGCAAGAAATGGCTCTTTTGTCGGAACGTGTTCTATCACATCATGTAATAGTATTACGTCATATTTATCCTCTTCATTACATGGAACAGGATATTGCATGAAATCACAGCATACAAATGTGGCATGATTGCTGATTTCAGAAAAGTATGCTTTGGCTTCTTTAATTCTGCATTCGGCAATATCTATACCTGTCACTTTGCAGCCCAACTGTGCAAAGGGAACTAAGTTTCCTCCTTCACCACAGCCTACCTCCAAGATTCTACTCTTTGGTGTCAGTTCCGTAAAATCTGACAAGTAGCTGATGTAAAACTCCTTAGATGTTATCTCCAAGTCACGGAAATACATCTTCCTGTCCGTATGTCTTTTTTGCATGTATCTTATTTTTTGACTTTTCTGTATATATAGATACAGATCATTCATAAAGACTGCATGCAAAATGATACTTTCTTACCAAGAGAGCCTAATACCGAAAGGTACAGTCAATGTAAATGGACGTTCTGTCCAAGTATTCTTGACTTCGCTTCCATTCGGAATGTACCAATTCAGCGTTGGCTCAACAAACAATGTCAACTTTGGTGCAAATTGATATTGTATTCCGATGTTAGTGTTTACAGCCCACTGTATAGAAGGTATTGTCTTCCAATCCGTTGTATAGCCAGACTTTCCTCCTACTACATAGTCTGCATATGTCTTTCCAGACAATGGTATCTGAATGCTTGCTCCTGCAGAACCGTAAGCCGACAGTTTCTTGTACGCCATGAATTGGTACGAGAGCTTGACAGGGATACCGATGTAATGCAACTTTTGTTCCTTGTCAACACGGTAATTGCCAGTACCCAAAGTAAAATATGACTTCAAGTAAGAGTATTGGAGTCCTGTTTCTAAACTCCAATGCTTTCCTATGCTCTTGTTCACAGCCAATCCTAATATTATAGGTTTGTCATGATGTTCTACCTCTTCAATTTTGCCCTTGTTATTATCGGCAATATCCATCATTGCAACATTTTCCGCCGTTGGGTCAGTTGGAGTTAAGCGATGTAGATATTCAGAATACTCTTCCCATGTAGTAAAAATCTTTTTTGAAGGTTGTTCACTCGTAATATCATCACCGCTACTTGTTATAATCTTACAAACATTTTGCGCAAGAGTAGTACCCAAAGAACCAGCTGCGAGCAATTGCCATTTACTTTTCTTGTGCGTCTTTGTATCATCCGCAATCCATCTTTCCTCGTTTGGAATAGGTGTATAGACAGTATCTTTTGTGATGATACTATCTCGCTTGTTATCAGCCAAAATATGTTGGTTATCCTGCAAAGAATCGGATATTTCGACTATTACATTTTGACTTGCCTTAATCGAATCACCAACAGTTATTACAGTGTTCTTTCCCTGTTGAACACTTCGATAATTAGAGCACAAAATAGCGTTTGGTATTCTACTAACAGAAACATTAGGCTTCTTTTGTATAGGCTTAATGTCTTCATTAGGCTTTCGAGTTCGAACTATATTCACATCATTTTCTGAAACTATTTTTTTCTTTGCTGTAAAATATCTATATACAGGGATGACTATCAACGCCAATACGATGATAAACATAGCTCTTGGAGACAATATGTTTCGCAACATTGCCTTTGCCCTTGACAATTGTGAGGAAGAACTATGTGGAGCAATATCAAGTAATTCGCTGATTTCTTGATGGGACAAGCCATCCAAAACAGACATATTGAATATTTTCTTATACCCTTCAGGCAAACTATCTATTGCTGACAGAATTTCCTCATACGAAATTGATTGCTTGGAAGTGTTGTCATCTTCCAATACGGTACTAAATTCTTCCTCAACATCAGACAAAGAAACGAAATCGTATCTCTTACCTTTTTCCTGATATTTCAATACAAGGTTAGTGGTGATGCTTGTAAGCCATTGACTAAACCTATGAGTATTCTTCAAGTCTTTCAATGAAACAAACGCAAGTATAAAAGCATCTTGGACAAGGTCGTCAACGACATCCTTGTCCTCTCTAAAAATATTGATGCATATCCCTTTCATCTTAGGATAATACATTTGGTATAATGTGCTGAAAGCGTCAGCGTCACCTTGTTTAGCTTTTTCTACTAATGTTGTTATATTTGAAGCCATGAGCGAATTGTTTCGTACTATATATTTTGATATAGATACATCAAAGGCTTGATGACTGCATGACGTTTAGTTAAAGAATGTAAATGAATATATTATTTTTAGGCAATGTTATACTTGTATTCTCATTTTGGGAACATTTCAAGTGACCACCAAGCAACAAGTATTGGGTATCAATGCAATAACATCACTCTTATATAATCCTACCCAGATTGCACATGATAGCAAATATACCTTGTATTATTGTCCATTCTCAAATTCTACCTGTTTTATTTTATCGTTGATATGATTAGCGTAAGAACCTTTCTCTCGCAAAAATATAAGACAGGTGACATCTGTCAAGGATTGCAGCAATAGCAATACTTCCGATTATGCTAACGGCAATAGTGAAGACCGTATGTACCCCCCCCGAATTATCAAAATGGAATAGTGGCAATGCTAACTTGCCTCCCATTGTGAATATTGGATGAAAAAGGTATATAGGAAGTGTGTTTCTTCCGATATATCCTATAATTCCCAAGACCTTCTTATTATTGATACTCTGTATGAGTTTCGGAACAAAAGAAAGGAATGACAATGCTAATATTGTAACCGCTAAAAAGTTCCAATTCTTATAGTTTGGGAAACTTGCTATTGCTATGAAAGGCAGAATACTCCACAACGATGGTTTTATAATTTCATCAAGACGTTTTTCAGACAGACGCAAACAGACACCAGTGAAATAAAAAGCTGCATTCGTAGAATTAAGAACTGGAGTGTATTGTGAGACTAACATAAGAAATGTGGCAAATAAGCACAATTTGCCCATTATGCTCCATTTGCCAACCAAATTGAATGTCAAATAATATATTACCCCGCATATAGCCATTGTGTACAAGAACCAATATGGACCAATAGAGGTGACAAATATCGTATTAAGAATTATAGGTATTGTAAATTCGTTTACCCCATCTCTTACTGGTAGTAATGTTGATACAAAAGCATAACCGGTAACCATTATTATATAAGGAATGAGAATCTTCATGATGTAAGACGCAAATTCCTTATACGTTTTTCTGATGTTTACCAAATAGCCTGTAATCAACAAAAACGCTTGCATGAAAAAGAAGTTTATAAAGTTTTTTACGTCAGGGTATAGTGTACTGAAATTCACGATGTGTATCATCACGACCATGCATATAAGTACACATCTTTGATAATCTATATTGTTGTATTTCATCTTTCTTAGAGGGTATGATGATATATATTTCAGGTTTTATTTATTAATTACTCAAGTTTCTCAGGTGATATGAATACCTCAAAATAGTGCATTAAAAAAGGTTCTAGGATTTTCATATCTGAATGAAAATCAGTAACTTTGTATATCTCCTACAACATACATAGTTTACACTAGAACCATGCGCAAAGGTACAAATATTATCTCAGAATTGAGTGGATTCTTTAAAGAAAACGATGAAAATCGTGCAATATATAGCATAATAAACGTTTTAAACCATATAAGAATCAGTGAAAAGCAGATTGGAGTGCATAAAAATCCCAATTGCAAGATGACAATCAAACAGGTGTTTTCCTTGCTTGTTATCTTTCCATTCTTTATGGTCAAGAATCCCAATAACTATGCTAAATCTGCTCTAAGCTCGATGTTTGATTGCCACCGCAATATGCTCTATCGCTTTATGCAACTTGATAATATAGACTGGCGTAGGATTATCTATACTATCAACTCACAGATATGGAAGACCATCCGCAATAAGGTTGGTGCAGAAGAATATACAGGAAGAATCCGAACGCTCATAATTGATGATACTGATTTAGAAAAGACAGGTACTCATATTGAAGCTATAGGCAAGGTATTCTCTCATGTGAAGATGAAGCAAGTACTTGGCTTCAAGGGACTATTTGCATGCTTTAGTGATGGCAAGACGCAAAGCATGATAGACATGTCACTCCATGGGGAAGAAGGCAAGGATAAGACTCCAAAGCGCAAGGGTAATAGAGACCCTAAGCCAAAGCCTCTTGGACTCGTTCAGGGACTTACTAAAGAACAGCGTGAGGCAAGATTTACCAAAGATAGAGATGCCAAGTCGAAAACTCAGGAACGTAAGGAGGAATATATGATGAGCAAGATGGCTAATGCGATAGAGATGGTCAAACGCGCTATCAGCAATGGTTTCCGCTTTGATTATCTCCTGTGTGACAGCTGGTTTACCTGCACAGAACTAGTTCGTTTTATCAAAACACGTCATATCCACTGTCATCTTCTTGGAATGATTAAGATGGGCAAGACAAAGTATGAAACGAAATTAGGGTTGAAAACAGCAAATCAGATCGTGGAGCACGTGATGAAGAAAAAGAATCAGAAAGGCTTCTTTAAATACTGGCGAGATATGCATATGTCTTATTTCACTATCGATGCAAAGCTCGATGGAATGCAGGTCAGACTTTATTTTTGCAGAAGCGGAAAAAATGGGAAATGGAATGGGCTTCTCACAACTAATATAGAGATGGACTTTAAGACAGCATATCAGACTTATGCCAGACGTTGGACCATCGAAGTTTCGTTTCACGAAATGAAGTCTCTATATGTTTTTATACATTATTATCATAGTTGATTTTGTTGAATGAAATAAAAGTAATATTTTTGCTTTAAATTAAAGTATTATTATGTTATGTAAGTTTAGAGATAAGCTATAACATAACTTTTGCTAATGCAAATATATCAATATCAATAATATCATAAAAACCAGATGAAAACATTTAAAACATTCTTATTACTCGGCTGTTTATCAGTCTTGACTTTTGCCTCTTGTACAACAAATGAGGAGGACCCCACTTTAACTAAAGAAGAAATCAATTTGGCTTATCAATCTATGAAGGGTGATTATGCCGGAAACCTAATTTATACCGATCCTAGCACGACATCCACTAACGATGCCAATGATACGCTAAGTGTGAATTGGCAAATCAATTCCGATTCTATGTTGGTCATCAAGAATTTGCCATCTAAGCCCATTGCCGCAGTTATCACGGATTCAAAGCTGAGGGCAGCCATTGCTGAGCAACCTACTCAAGAGTTAAAATGTTATTATAGCATCTACAACGTTTCTCCAGTTGGTTTCCTTGTTAACCCTTTGGCAGCCACATTTAACGTGACCGTTGACGGAACATCACACACGATTCAAGTTGCTTTTTATGTTTACAACAGTTATTCATACGGAGTTTACAACGCGACATCTAACCTCATGCAAATGCAGGTACTCATCGGAGGCGTCTATGTTGATGGAGTCCTTGATAAGACACTCTTATCTTCAACTGCATTCTTAGGCTTTTCAGGAACTAAACAATAAGTCTACCTCTAACTCGAGATAATAGATATCTGATAGACTTACTCTTTTCAAGATTCACGTTCAGCACTTGCAAAATTGCAAGTGCTGTTTTTTTGCACAAAAGACAAAGTCCATTTCTCCATGGAAAACAAACATTAGAAAGAAGAAAAAGCACATTAGAGATTTAATAAAAGTTCATGATGCTATGAGATAGGAGAACCATAGCCTATGATAATCTAAATATCTTTTATGTGCAAAAAGTTGCCACTAAAAGTGCAAGCACTTATCATATCAGCATCAAAAAGCAATAACAACGGGGCGAGGAATAAATTATTCCCGCCCCGTTGTTATTGAACCTTTTGTTTTTACATTGCTATCAAACTGCAATCTGATAGTTTCAGTTCATACTTATCTTTTGTATCGTTAAAATATTTGGACTCTATTGTTTCAGCATTTATATCAATTAGATGGCTAATCTTATTTTGAATACTTCTCTATAAGGCTTGGAGCACGAGAATCTCCAAGGTCTTTTGCTTTTTGAAGAGTGGCGATACCGGCTGCCTTATCTTTTGTCTCACACTGTGCTATGCCCTTAATGATAAAGAGGTCTGAGTACTCCTGTGTTAACTGTAAGCCCATATCGCAAGTCTTAATGGCATCTTCTGGCTTGTTGATGAGCAGTTGCAGACTGGCCATCTCGGCATAATAGGTAGGCTCAAAACGGTTGAGAACGATGGCGTGAGCAATATCTTCGAGCGCCAATTGATACTGACGTAACTTCATCTCGCACTTATACTTCGTGTAATAGAAGTCATGAGAGGCGCGGTTGTTCATCAACGTATCATACGCCAGATAGTCAAGGAATGCCTTGCGATATTCACCAGAAGCATCGAATACACGTCCTCGGGCCAGCACATAGGGCGCTGAGGTACTTCCTGGCTGCACGTTGACAGCTGAATCCAATAATGCCATAATCTCCTCCTTTGGTGCCTTCAACTGCATCTTGCTTTGTGCGGCTTCGAAAAACACCTCGCCATTCTTGCCCAAATCTGTTTTTTGAAGAGCTGTGAAGATATCCAATGCTTGCTGGTACTGCCCCTGAGCAAATAGGATTTGTGCCTGAAGATGCTTATAAATAGGCAGAGGATTTAACTTCTCAGCCTCTTGAGAAAGTTTCATGGCTTGATCAAAACTCCAGTCTGTGTATGTGGTATCAGCCTTAAAAACGACTGCACGATACATGGCCTGGGCATAGTCGTAATAAGCTTCATCCTTCTTAGTGGTATTCTTGACCGACTGTTTAAAAACTTCATCGGCAAGTTTGAGATTCCTCTGACCTACATAGCTCTCGCCCTTAGACTTATATCCAACTGATGAGGTCGGGTACATTTCAATGTAGTCGTTCAAGTAAGCCTGGTATTTAGCACTGTCAGTCTGTTGACCTGAGAGCATTAGCGTTAGCGTTGCCTGATTCTCATCGGTGGGAAGGGCCGTGCGAATACCGGTGGCACGAAGCGTCTGGTCATTAAGTGACAAGCCATTGAGCTTAAAAGTTGTGATGATACGAGCATCTGTCGAGAATGCTTGGCCACCATTTACTGGGCGTTGCATGATGCCTAGCAACTCGCCCTGACCATTGACCACTGGACAACCAAGGTCTGTGTTGGACACATCCACATCATTGAACACGTAATAGTTATAAGTCTCCATGAACTTTTCTGTACGCTGAGGTACGACTTTCTTGGGCATGACCTTCTTAAGGCTGTATTCGCTAAGGTAGACTGGTGATGCAGACTCGTTTGATTTAGCAAGCGATAATCCATTGGCGGCTTTGTCCTTAATGCGGAATTGACAAATATCATATAACTCCGACACGCCCATCATCACATCTATATCATGCGATTTTCCCTTTGAATCGATGACTACGGCACGATCAGCACCCACGAAATGATGCCACATCGCAATTCCTTCTCCCCCCTGTCCAACGAACACGCCGTATGAAGATCCGTGAATGGAACCATCAGCGTTGAAAGTTGTAAGTGTGAACACGCTCTCCCCTGCCTTTTTCACGGCAGATGACTGAGCATTGGTGGTTGTGCTAAAGAGCAAGGCTGTGACAAAGGCAATGACTGTTACGATATTTCTCATTTTACTTTTTCTCAATTGATTGTTTCTATATATACTAAATAATCAGGGGATAGTATTAATCAAAATACGCTGAAGTACCTGATTTATCTTTCTTTCTATCTTGTTGTTTTTGACTTCTAATTGACACTCTCCGCATTTTTGAGCAATGTCTTGGCATTTTCTATGGCAGCGGAAGAGACATCGCTTCCACTCAACATCTGAGCTATCTCAGGCACGCGTTCGTCATTCGACAGTTCTATCATGTGACTCACAGTACCAGTGGCAGTATCTTCCTTGCTCACCTTATAGTGTGATGTGCCCATGGCAGCTATCTGAGGGAGATGCGTGATGGAGATTACCTGACGGTGATTGCGTCCCATCTCGCGCATGATTTCAGCCATCTTCTCAGCAATGCGACCACTCACACCCGTGTCAATCTCATCGAAAATGATGGTCGGGAGTTTGACGGCACCACTAATCATCGCCTTCAAGGCAAGCATGATACGTGCAATCTCTCCACCCGAAGCTACCTGCGAGATAGGCTGCAACTGCTGACCAGCATTTGCATTGAAGAGGAACGACACCTTGTCGATACCGTCAGGAGCGCAGTCCTTAGGAACGATCTCAATCTCGAAGTTCACCTTGGGTATGCCCAGCGGCATCAACCTTCGCTTCATTTCGTCCTCTACCTTCTTGGCGGCCTTATGACGTGTCTCACTGAGCGCCATGCCATGAGCCATGCACTCGGCGCAGGCTTGCTTTTCCTTAGCCATTAGTTCTTCCAGATGCTCTGTGCCACCATCTATATCTTGCAGCTCGGCGGCCATCTCATCACGCTTCGAAATAAGATCTTCCACTGAGTCCACGTGGAATTTTCGTTCCAGGGTGTAAAGCAAGTCGAGCCGGTCTGTTAGTTTCTGCAACTCCTCAGGGTCGTAACTCACATGCTCCAAACGACTATCAAGTTCCTGTCCGATGTCCTTCAACTCAATATAAGCTGAATCCAACCGCTCAGAGATTTCACCAAGGTCAGGTGCCAAATCAGCAATCCTCGACAAGCTATCCATACCCTGTCTCACCAATTCGATGGCACCAGTAGAGTCCTCAGTGAGCATGTTGGTGGCATTATAGAGCGCCTCCTTGATATCCTCGGCATGGCTGAGGGTCTTGATTTGTTGTTCCAGTTCATCCTGCTCACCTACCTTTAGCTGCGCATCCTGCAACTCGTTGACCTGAAAACGCAAGAATTCCTCGTTGTCTTTGTTGGTATTATAAGCTTGCTGAAAACGCTCATAGTCGCTTTGCGCCTGACGATATGCCTGGTAAGCTTGCATGTATGCATCGAGTTGCTTCTTGTCCGAAGCAATGATATCAACCACGTTGAGTTGAAAGTCAGCTTTCTGGAGCAACAAGCTCTGGTGCTGACTATGAATATCGATAAGCTGTTCGCCCAATTCGCGCATGGCATTGAGCGTTACCGGCGTATCGTTGATAAACGCACGACTCTTACCGTTGGCCGTAATCTCACGCCTTACGATGCAATCAGACTCGTCATAATCAATGTCATTGTCGACGAAGAAGGGCTCCATGTCATAATGCGAGAGGTCAAAATGAGCCTCCACGATGCAGCGCTCGCTACCCGCTTTGATCTGTTTGGTGTCAGCTCTTTGACCCAAGAGCAGGTGGATGGCGCCAAGCACGATACTCTTACCCGCACCCGTCTCTCCGGTAATCACCGAAAAGCCAGAATGGAAATCGATGTTCAGTTCATCGATAAGCGTAAAGTTCTTGACGTAAAGATGTCTTAGCATGGAATCTATTGCTTGATTTTTTCCCAAGCATTGTTCTGGGAAGCGTTGATGGAAAACAAGATTTCATACACCGATTCCTTCTCCTTCTGCGTGCCCTTGCCTTTATAAATATTAGCCAACTCATCGCGTTTATAGTCGGTCCAGATTTGAGGCAGCATGCTGTTTGGCTTGTCCTGGTGGCTCTTTTTCAAGTCATTCTCCAGTGCATTAGTGACCTCTGTTCGGCCGCGATCGACGTTGTTGGCCATCTCGTCCAGTCCTTTGCGATAATAATCATATTGCAACTGACGGAAGGGACGCATAGGCTGGTCACTATAATCGTTGATGATGGCAAAGCGGTTACGGTCGGAATCAAACGACTTCCAACCCGTGAAATCCAAATTCTGCGCATTGTTGGCGAGGTTCATGCAGCGTTGTAGCACATCCTCCCCGCCCATAGGGGCAAAGCTATCGAGGTTCATGCCTATGATGAGATAGGCATAATAGGCGAAAAGTGCGGTGAGTTGGTTGTCCACGGTCTGCTCATTCCACTCCAATTGGTCGAACTGAACGAACTTGAAGTTGAAGTCGTTGTCCGTGATTTGAAACAGCGTCGTGGAATAAGAGGCATTATAAACCGGTCGGTTGGCCTGTATGATGGCTCTGCAGGTAAACAATCCCGTAGGTTGGTCATACTTGGTTACGGTGATATTGAAGCTGCAAGAGATGCGCTCGTTCTTTTGGAACTGGAGGTTCGTCCACTGCTTGTCGTTTACGAATTGCTCCAAGGTCTGCTGCAGATTATCGAACACTGACACGTCGGTGCCTTGGATTTGATTGTGATTAATCGTAATCTTGGCATCGAGCTCCTGTGCCGATACTGCCAATGACGTGGCAAGGCTCAGGGTGGCAATGATCAGTGTACGCAGCAGCATAGGCATGGTCCTACCGCAGGAGAGAATCAATGTTTGAAGTTCAAATTAGCCTCGCGTAGTTGTATGCGAGTCAGAACCTGCTTGGTGTTGTAAGTGAAATTGGCCTGCAAGACCCAACTGATGAAGCCTGGGTCACGGTGTACCACATCGGTCACACTATGTCCTTTGTACTTGCCAAAATTGAAGACCTCTTGCAACTGTGGCTTTCCATCGGCGTCAAGCAGTGTCTTTCCCTTGCCATCTTTCACCTCTTCCCAGATGATTCGACCGGCAAAGTCCACGTTATTGTTCATCCTCGAGAACTCGGCAAGCGCGTCCATGTTGTTGGGCAATGCCCTTTCTTCCTCTTCGGCAGTCTCGGGATTGTACATATCGAGCTGTCCTTGCAACACACGATAGGTGGCTTCGGTATCCTCATCGGCACGGTGGGCGGTGAAGTCCTCGTCCATCTTATGCCCAGTGTAGAATCGGTAGGCAGCAGCAAGGTTGCGAGGTTCCATCTTGTGATATATTGTTTGTGCGTCAATTAGACGACACTTTGCAAAGTCAAAGTCTATCCCAGCCCTGAGAAATTCCTCGGCAAGCAAGGGAATATCAAACCTATTGGAGTTGAAACCAGCGAAGTC
Source organism: Prevotella sp. UBA5387 (assembly GCA_002407775.1). Lineage (GTDB taxonomy): Bacteria > Bacteroidota > Bacteroidia > Bacteroidales > Bacteroidaceae > Prevotella. Next base: position 14,239 of record DHOP01000025.1, on the reverse strand, counting down.
ACAGCCTTTGAAGGCGTCTTCCAACTGCCTTGCCAGTTGTTTGAACGTTGGTGCATCCTTCACATCAGCATCGGTGATACCAGTGAGTTGTTGCACCAATAGGGGGATAGGCTTCTCAGGATTGACAAATAGATTTTTCCGCTCCTCGTCTCCGTTGGGCATCACTTTGATATAAGAGATCTGGATAATACGGTCATTGACCAAATCCAAACCAGTAGTTTCCAAGTCGAAGACGATGAGTGGCTTCTTCAGATTAAGCTTCATCGCAATTAATCGTTAAGCAAAAGTGGCATGATCAACATCAGAACGTCCTCGCCTTCAGGCTGCTCTGACGGTACGATAACACCAGCACGACTAGGATCGCCGAGCATCATCTTGATCTCGTCCACGTCGATTGTGCTGAGGATTTCCATGAGGAAGTCTCCACGGAAGCCAATCACCAAAGGTTGTCCATTGTATTCACAGATCAGACTCTCCTTTGCACTTGTAGCAAAGTCGATATCCTGTGACGACAGCTCAAGACCGCCAGCCTCCAAGCGGAAGCGTACCAACTGACTGCTCATGCTGGCAAACGGCAACACGCGACGCAACGCACTGTGCAGTGTCTTGCGGTCAATGGTCAGTTCATTGGGGTTATCTGATGGAATGGCAGCGTTGTAATTGGGATAAACGCCCTCGATCAAACGACAGATGAGCACACCGTCGGCATAGCGAATTTCGGCAGCCTTGTCGTTGAATTTGATGACTACATCGCCGCCGTCCTTGCCCATACTGTTCTTCAAGAGCGTAGCAGGCTTCTTGGGAAGGATAAACGATGCTGGTGTCTCAGACTTGATGTCGTAGTTGCGGCAGCGCACCAACTTATGTCCGTCGCTGGCCACAAATGCCAAGCAATCGGCCGAAAGGTCGAAGAGGATACCGTTCATCACTGGACGGATATCGTTGTTGTCGGTAGCAAAAAGCGTGCGGGTGATATTGTCGTTGAGCACAGAAGCGTTGATCGTGATGACGTGCACGTCACCGTTGATGGGCTCGTTGTGTGGATATTCCTCGGCATTCTGTGCGGTGAAGTGGTACACACCGTTCTGATAAGCCACTGCAACCTCGTAGCTATTGAGGTTTACATCAAACGTCAGCGGTTGCTCTGGCAACTCCCTCACTGCATCGAGAATCGTATGGCTAGGTACAGCGAAATCGCCGTCGCCATCGGTCTCGTCAAGAGGAAGTGTAACCTGCATCACGTTCTCGCTATCCGATGCCGTGATGGTAACCTGTCCGCTGCGGATTTGAAACAGGAAGCTCTCTAAGATTGGGAGAGAGTTTTTGGAATTGATCACCTTGGAAAGGATCTGCAATCTGCTATTGAGTGCAGTGCTTGATAGTGTAAATCTCATGAGAAATTATGTTTTTTATTTATGTGCACTTATTAATCACAAAGTTAATAAAAAAAAGACGAAAGGGATAAATCGCCTTTAAAAATTTCTGATTTTTTGTTTTTTATCATATAAATGTTTGTGAATGAAGAAGATTTTGATTAATTTCGCCAAACATAAAATATTGATAAAATATAAAAAAATAACAGTAATGGCATTACAAGGAATAGAAGTTGAAGGTGTTATTATCAAGGAGTATCCAGCCAAAGAGGGTGTTTCCGGTCGCACAGGAAATGCTTGGAAGTCTCAGGAATTTGTCATTCAGACACGTGACCAATATCCTCGCGCTTGCCTGTTCAGAGTTTTTGGCGCCGATAAGCTAGAGCAATTCAACATCCATCAAGGCGATAGCGTGCACGTGTGGCTCGACATCAATGCTCGTCCATGGCAGGATCGTTATTTCAACGATATCAGCGCATTCCGTGTGGACCATGTCAATGCTAACGTGGCTCCTGCAGCCGCTCCTGCAGCTGGTGCTGCTCCTATGGGTCAGGGTTCCATGAATAGCGCAGACCCTCTCCTCGGAGGAGACGACAGCACGGACGACCTACCCTTCTAATCAGAAAGAATCATAAACAAGGCTGCCATCGGAACGAATATGTTCCGATGGCAGCCTCTGTTTTGTCGGGGGGACATGCTTTTCCCGCGCCATCAAGCATGTGCCTGAGCACTTCCTGAAAATAGAAAGAACAAAGGGCTCTGGAGTTATGGGACAGCATCTTAATGACCATCGCCTAGGACTTTGATGTGATGGATTGACTGTTATTTCCCCGCTTTTTGTTCTATACTGTGAATTTTGACTCCTTGGCATCAAATACCATAGAGAATTATTCTGCCCTAATAAGAATTTACTTATCTTTGTCTATGGTTAAGAATGTGATTGTTAACACTTTTCCAGTTACATTTTTTTCTACTGCTCAACAGTTCTATTGACAACGATTATGTCTCAAACTAACGTCACTTTGTGAACAAAAACATAATTATGAACAGACTATGAAGAAATTAATTTTCACCCTTTTGGTTCTTTGCACTTTTTCAACCATAAAGGCCGCCGAAGTACCCTTATTACAAAACATTTATGCTCGAAAGCATATCTCGCTCAACGGAGCTTGGAACTATATTATCGACCCGCAGGAAATCGGTTACTATAGCTATCGTATGACACCACTAAGCAACGGCTTTTTCGTCAATGCGAAGCCGAAGCATCCAAGCGACTTAATAGAATATGACTTCGACAAGGCTGAGACTCTTCAGGTTCCGGGCGACTGGAACACCCAAGTTAAGGAACTATTTCTATACGAGGGGCCAGTATGGCTACACCGCAACTTCCAGTATCAGAAAGAGGAAGGCAAGCGAAACATCCTCTACTTTGGTGCTGTGAACTATGAAACTTGGGTGTGGGTCAACGGCAAGGAAATGGGACACCACGTGGGTGGGTTCACACCATTCAACTTCGATGTGACGGACGCTCTCAAGGATGGTAACAATGTAATTATCATCAAGGCTGACAACAAACGAAACAAGGACAATGTGCCAACCCAGATCTTTGACTGGTGGAACTACGGCGGTATCACAAGAGACGTGTTGTTGGCCGAGGTGGACGATAGTTACGTTGAGGATTATTTCTTACAACTTCAAAAGCCTGCTGCCTTTCAAATGGGCAACAAGCCCACCAAGGCATCTAAGACCAAGACCCTCAACTTTTGGGCTAAGCTGAATCAAGCACAAGCCGGCCAGAAAATCACTGTTTCGATACCTGAACTAAAAATCAAACAGACTGCCATTACCAATGCAGAGGGGTATGCGAAGATTGACTTAAAGGCTAATAAGCTTCAACTTTGGTCGCCCTCAAACCCGAAGCTTTACAAGGTGGAAATTCTGTATTCCAATGCAAAGACCACCAACCAACAGGAAAGCATCTCCGACGAAATTGCCTTCCGCACCATCGAGACTCGAGGAAAGCAGATTCTACTCAACGGCGAACCCATCTTCCTCAAGGGTATAAGCATTCATGAGGAGAAGCCCTTCACACAAGGACGGTGCAACAACGCTCAGGATGCTGACACCCTACTCTCTTGGGCTAAGCAACTTGGCTGCAACTACGTGCGACTGGCTCACTACCCACACAACGAGTTTATGGTGCGCGAGGCCGAGAAAATGGGCATCATGGTTTGGAGCGAGATTCCCTGCTACTGGACCATTTCGTGGGAAAACCTGGACACCTATCAGAACGCTCAGAGACAACTTCACGATATGATTTGCCGTGACAAGAATCGAGGCAATGTCATCATCTGGAGCATCGCCAATGAGACTCCGCACAGCAAGGAACGTGACGAGTTCCTGAGCAATTTGGCTCGATATGCCCGAACACAAGACACAACACGCCTCATCTCCATGGCTATGGAAGTGACCGGAGCCTCAAACTATGTGAATCGCCTGAACGACAACATGAATAAGTATGTCGACGTGATAAGCTTCAACGAATATGTCGGCTGGTATCGAGACGTGAGCGATGCCCCGAAGATGCGCTGGGAGATTCCATACGATAAGCCAGTCATCATCAGCGAGTTTGGAGGTGGTGCCAAGGCTGGCTATCACGGTTCAAAGGACCAGCGATGGACGGAGGAGTTCCAGGCTAACCTCTACAAGGAAAACCTGGCCATGCTAGACAAGATCGATGGTCTAGCGGGCACGTCACCTTGGATCTTAGTGGACTTCCGCTCACCCCGTCGTCAACTCACCGGCATTCAGGACTTCTTCAACCGCAAGGGGCTTATCTCCGACCAAGGACAGAAGAAACAAGCTTTCTGGATAGTGAAAGATTGGTATAAGACAAAATAATCAATTAAGAAGGCAATAAACACTTTATGTTTATTGCCTTCTGCCTTATAGCATGGTGTATAACAACAGAATCATTGTTATGGTCATGCCAAAACCATGATGGAATTAGGTTATGACATTAATGTCCAATGTGCGAAGTGTCCACTTTCCTATTTGGCAGTGTTGTCCTTGGTCAGGCCCGTATCGTTGTCACTATTGCTAATTCGTTTTTGTGCATGATAGAACTCCTTGCCAATCGAGAAGCGATAGGTGAACTGAATGTCGATGAGATGACGGAAGTTATTCCACACCGTTTCCTCATCGAAATTGAAGTTGTTAAGCTTGCCGTAAACTTCTGAAGGATAGGGGTTGTACAGCCATTCGGCGCCCACGGTGAAATTTTCGTGCTTCCATGTTACCCTCGCGGCAGTCTGAAATCCCATCTTTTCATAGATGTCGCCGTCTACAGTGGTGAGCGGAAGGTTGGCAAACCAATAAAATTGGAATTCCTTGTAGACCACCTGTACCGAACCGCCCGCAGAGTGAACAATATGGCGCACCCGTGCGTTGGACGTGGCATAGTCATAAAACGAATACTGATAGTGCGGTTGTAGGTTGAGCCATTGCCAAGGCTGCCAAGTGAGGTTGAGAGCCGCGCCATATACCTTCATGTCGCCGATATTCAAATAAGTCTTATACACGTCACTCCCATCAGTCATTAGCACGGATGCCTGCGGTTTGCTACGATAGTCAAAGAACGCCGATGGTGATAGGTAGACTTTCCCTGATTGGCCCGCTCTATATTGCCAAGTAAACTGGTTGTGGAATGTGTGGGACGTGGCGAGGGCTGGATTGCCCATTGCAAAGAAATGATCCTCGATGGTCACTATACTGTTGGTCAACTCACCCATCTCGGGTATCGTTGGTTGGATGGCAGCGTAGTAGCGCAACGAACTGCGCTTGGTGAAGTTGTAGTTAAGTGAGAGCAAAGGCCTAAAGAGTAGATAATTGTGTGTCGTCCCATCAATTAAAGTGAATTGTGTGTCGTCCAAGCCGATGCCAAATGTACTACTTAAGTTGCCCCATGTCTTGCTGAAGTCGGTGTAGAAATAGCCACGCAGATAATGGAGCTTGGTATCTTCCAATTGTGAGGACGTTTGCAACAGATTCTTGTAGCTAACGTATGCCCCGACATTCCATTTGCCACCAAGCAATGCCTCGTCGGTGTAGAGAGTCTCGCCGATGAAGGAGTAGCTTCGATTCTTGATGTTGTTTTCGAATAAATAAAACGTCGCTTGGGGTTCAAGCATGGCTCGCAAGAAAATGTTGTCCGATTTCGAGGTAAAAAAAGTGTTCACCACATTGACTGAAAAGGAGCGGTGCTCTGTGAACGGATGCATGAAATAGAGGTCGAACGTAAAACCATCGTAATAGCTTCGTAGCACACGATCGCTTGAGCCCCATTGTGTCTGTTGGCGGTTCAACAACGTGGAGAAAGACTGGCTGTAGTGTTGCAAACCCGGATTAGCACGATATTCCAACATGGCGTAGAGTACGTTACGCTTGATGTTCCGTTGATAGGAGACTAGTCCGATATGGTATTGTCCGCTATATTTTCCTGGCGAACCCTCATAGATGTTTTCCGTCTCGCCGTAGCGATAGCTGTTGTTCATGCGGTTGTCGCGCAGACCACGGTAGTCGATGAAATAGGCAGCGTACAATTGATTGAGCGAGTCGGTGTATGAGAAACTGGCTTGGTCGGTGCCGTAACCAGTGGTGAAAGAATTCTTAGTGTTGAGATAGAAAAAATAGTTGCGCTCTTTCTTCTTCCGCGTCTTCACCTCCAACACAGCCCCAACTCCTTCTTGCGCATAGCGCACGGGCGGGTTGGAATAGTAGGCCAACTTCGCTACGTCCTCAGCGCGGAGCATCATCAGTTGTTGTTCGGTGGCTCGGCGATCATCAATGACGATGAGCAGTGTGCTTCCCAAAGCTGTGTAGAGCTTATCATCAATGCCCTTGTGAAACTGCGGCAATGCAGAGATGGCGTCGAGGGCGTTGCTGCCCACTTCGCGTTCACGCTTGGAAAGATATATCTCGTCATGGTTGCCATACGACCACAACATGTCGGAAGTGACCTTGACCTCTTGCAATGTGGTGGATTCCTCGTGAAGCAGCAGTGTACCCGCGTCGTAGTCGGCAATGAGATGTTGTACCATCGCTTGTGTTGGCTCATAGCCTATGCTACTGACTGTTATCCGATAGGAGGCCGATGGCAATCCATGAAACGCAAAGTCACCCTGTGCATTGGTCACCGTCTTGGCCACCGTCTGTGTGGAATCGCGTATCAGATCCACTGTTGCATTAACTATAGCGATCTGCGTCACCGCGTTCTTCACTCTGCCATGAATCGAGAAGTTCTGGGCTGCTAACGGTGTGGTTGCGAAGATGAACAAAAAGAGAATCAATTGTTTCATCATTTTATAATTCTATCCCTAAAGTCCCAATTGTATGATGATATTCTTGTGTATCTAGAAAGGCTTATTACTACTAACGTGTTTCTGCGAAGTTGCGACAAAGTTACACACCATCATATTTTCATACAAATATACAAAATTATCAATTTGGGTGTAACCAATAATGGGCGTTTTAACAATAGTTTGCGAAGAATCTAGATTTCGCACCTCGTGGGAATATGAATTTTAGCTCCTCTATGTATCGTGTGGGTAAGGTCGAATGCCCACCCTTCACACTCCTTCTGCGGAAGGCAGCTCCGTGTGCTTCGTCATGAAGCAGTTGGCTTTTTCCTTTCACTCCGCGGCTCTGCGTGAGAAGAGTCCCAGTACAAGCATCAATTATTTTCTCATTCAGAGGCGCTGAGTGATAAGAGCCAAATTCAAACGAGCCACATAATCAATGTTACGCGTAGCAAAGTCTGTTCTCCCTCATCTCATGAATCAAATTGATTCACAGAGTAAAACAAATTGATTCACGGCGTAAAACAATTTGATTTACGCCGTGAATCAATTTGAATCATGACCCGATTACTATGTCGTCGCTATCCCAAAGTATAGTGACGACTAATTCATTCTATACTCTCAATGATTTTCTTGACGTCCTTGGGCTGTAGTCTGCCATAGACCTTATCACCAATCATCATCACCGGCGCAAGACCGCAGGCACCCACGCAGCGCAGGCAATCCAAGGAAAACTTGCCATCAGGAGTTGTCTCGCCAACTTCGATATTGAGCACGCGCTTCACCTCATCGAGCAGTCTCTCCGACCCTCGCACGTAACATGCCGTGCCAAGACAGATGGACACAGGGTGCTTGCCTTTGGGACGCTCCGTGAAATAGGTATAAAACGTGATCACACCATATACCCTTATCACTGGAATGTTAAGATTTTTGGCCACTAACCGCTGTACTTCCTCGGGCAGATAACCGATCAGATTCTGAGTCTCATGGAGGATATTGATGAGCTCCCCCTCGTCATTGCCATATTTTTCGCAGATGGATGTAATCCTCGCCTTGATGGTACTTGCTATCTTTGTGTTAGCCATAGGTTGCTGTTTTAGGGTTTAGACCGACTTGTTGAAGTAATGTGTGTGGAGCAGCAGCTCTGATTTCTCACTCAAAGGCTTGCCAAGGAACTCCTCGTAGAGTTGCTTGATATAAGGATTCTCATGCGACTTACGGAGCGGCATTCCACGATCCTCGGCATAGATAGCATGTTGACGGGCATTGAGTATATCAGAATTACCATGGTGCAACGGCTGTCCACCACCACCGATACAACCCCCCGGACAAGCCATAATCTCGATGGCATGATACTCGCTCACCCCATGGCTGATGTCCTCCAGGAGCCTTCTAGCGTTGCCAAGACCGTGGGCGATGCCCACCTTCAGCGGGAAACCGTTGAGATCTATCGTGGCCCGACGGATGCCTTCCATTCCACGGATGGACTCGAAGTCCACATTCTTCAATTCCTTGCCCGTATACCACTCATAGGCTGAGCGTAGGGCGGCCTCCATCACTCCACCCGTTGTGCCGAAGATGGCCGCCGCACCAGTCGACACTCCCAGAGGATTGTCAAACTCTCCGCTAGGCAACAAGGGGAAAACAATATTAGCTTGCTTGATGAGGGCAGCCAACTCGCGCGTCGTAATGGAATAGTCCACATCGGGGGAACCATCCACCTTGAACTCGTCGCGTCCGCATTCATACTTCTTCGCGAGGCAGGGCATGATGGAAACGACCACCAATTTCTTACGGTCCACGCCCATCTTCTCTGCCCAGTATGACTTGGCGATGGAGCCAAACATCTGTTGCGGAGACCTCGCCGTGGACGGAATATCCAGCAAATCGGGGAACTGATGCTCAAAGAAATTGACCCATGCGGGACAGCAAGAGGTAAGTATCGGCAGACAAACCGATTTGTCTCCATCGATGAAACGTGTGAGTCGGTCGAGCAATTCCGAAGCCTCTTCCATGATCGTAAGGTCGGCTCCGAAGTCGGTGTCAAACACATAGTCGAATCCCATCTCCCTGAGCGCAGTAACCATCTGGCCTGTGACCAGCGTGCCGGCAGGGTAGCCAAACTCCTCTCCCAGTGCCACACGCACGGCAGGCGCCGTCTGTACGATGACCACCTTGTCGGGATTGGCCAGGTCATCGATAAGTTTGCCAGTGTGGTCATGCTCCGTCAAAGCTCCCACAGGGCACACAGCGACACACTGTCCGCAATAGGTGCACTCGCTCTCGGTGAGGTTGCGGTCAAAGGCTGGGGCAATTGTGGTGTTGAATCCACGGCCAATGGCACCGATGGCACCTACCGTCTGCACGTCGTTGCACATCGTCTCGCAACGCCTGCAGAAGATGCACTTGTCCATGTTGCGTATAATGGACACCGTCTCTTCCTTCTTGCGCTGAGACAACTCGCCGGCAAAGGGTATGTGATGTATCTTGAGCCGTGAGGCCAACGCCTGCAACTCACAGTCGCCCGACTTCGGACAGGTGAGGCATTCATTGGGGTGATCCGACAGGATCAGTTCTACAATGGTGCGCCGCGCCTTGAGCACGCGTACGGAGTTGGTGAGCACTTCCATGCCTTCTGTGCACTCCGTGGAACAGGCTGGGGCCAGGTTGCGACGGCCCTTCACTTCGACCGTGCACACCCTACATGACGCAGGATGGTTCTCTATACACGTCCCCTTCAGACAGATGTGGCACAAAGTAGGTATCTCTATGGCGTTGTCCATGGCTGCATCGAGGATGCTCGTGCCTTGTGGCACGATGACAGGCCGATGGTCAATGGTCAGTTTGATGTTGTTTTCGTTCATAGTCGTAATGTTATATGATCGTGATGGCATCAAACTTACAACGCGACATGCACATGCCGCACTTGATGCACTTGTCTGGAATGATGGTATGCGGCTTGCGAGGCTCGCCCACTATGGCATCGGCAGGACAATTGCGGGCACAGAGATGACAACCCGTACAGGCCTCGATATTGATGAAATATGACATCATAGCCTTACATTGCTTCGCCCGACACGTCTTCTCAGTCACGTGTTCCACATATTCATCATAGAAGTTGTCTAAGGTGGAGAGCACTGGATTGGGCGAAGTCTGACCCAGACCGCATAGTGCCGTATCCTTGATCACCTTGCCAAGCGACTTCAGTTTGGACAGATCCTCCATAGTTCCGCGACCCTCTGTAATCTTCGTCAGCGTCTCCAACAGTCGTTTGTTGCCTATTCTGCAAGGCACACACTTGCCACACGACTCACCAACGGTGAAGTCGAGGTAGAACCGTGCCACGGCGACCATGCAGTCGTCCTGGTCCATCACGATCATTCCACCAGATCCCATCATCGACCCTGCGGCCGTAAGGTTGTCATAGTCGATAGGCAGATCGAGGTGTTTCTCGGTAAGACAACCACCCGATGGGCCACCTGTCTGTACGGCTTTGAACTTCTTTCCGTCCTTGATACCGCCACCAATCTCATAGATCACTTCATGAAGGTTGGTACCCATCGGCACTTCGATCAGACCGACATTGTTTATCTTCCCTGCCAAGGCAAAGACCTTGGTACCCTTGGACTTCTCCGTGCCGATGGAAGAAAACCACTCAGGGCCCCTGAGGAAGATGGCTGGGATGTTGGCAAAGGTCTCTACGTTGTTCACGTTGGTGGGTTTCCCCCTATATCCATGCTCTGCGGGATAGGGCGGTTTGAGCGTTGGCTCGCCGCGACGACCCTCCATCGAGTGGATGAGCGCTGTCTCCTCGCCACATACGAAGGCACCTGCCCCATAACGGATGGTAATGTCGAAACTGAAGTTCGAGCCCAGGATATGCTTCCCAAGCAGCCCATATTCACGTGCCTGACCTATCGCAACCTGCAACCGATGAATGGCCAAGGGGTACTCGGCGCGGATATATATCAGTCCGTTGGAAGCACCGATGGCATATCCGCAGATAGCCATGGCCTCGATAATCGAGTTGGGATCTCCTTCCATGATGGAGCGATCCATGAATGCTCCGGGGTCGCCCTCGTCGGCATTGCACACCACATACTTCTCGTCGGCCTGTTGCCTATGCGTCAGTTCCCACTTCAAACCTGTGGGAAAGCCACCACCTCCGCGTCCGCGCAGGCCGCTGCGTTTCACAATGTCTATGACCTCCTCGGGCGTCTTCTGCAGAATGCAGTCGGCAAGTGAGAAGTATCCGTTCAGTCCAATGTATTCCTGGATATCCTCCGGATTGATAAGGCCGCAGTTGCGCAAAGCGATGCGCATCTGCTTGCGATAGAAGTCCATGTGCTTGGAGTCACTCACGGTCTTGCCTGTCTCGGGGTTTACATAGAGCAGACGCGTGATGCGGCGACCGCCAATGATATGTTCAGTCACAATCTCGGCGGCGTCTTCCGGCTTCACCTGTGTATAGAAGGTGTTGTCGGGGATAATTTTCACTATGGGGCCTTTCTCGCAAAAGCCGAAGCATCCCGTGGTGACGACCTCCACCTTGTCGGCAATGTTGTTGTCAAGGACGCTCTTGCGCAGGTTCTCGGCGAGGAGGCGACTCTCGGAAGCCATACAACCGGTGCCACCGCAGACGAGTATCTGCATGTGTTTGGTGCCCACGGCAAGTCCACTTGGCTCTTCAGATCGATCTTCCTGACTCTTCTCACGCAGTTCCAAAGTGCTCTGTGCGCTCCGTCTGATCTTCTCAAGATCTTGCAAAGATAATATCTTCATCGGTTCAAAGGGTATGAGTTTGTTAAATGAGTATTCCATTCACATAAGCTATGGCGATGCCATAATTGGTCATGGGGACATGCTGCCGCTTGGCCTCGTCCACTCGGGCAAGCACGAGACGGCGATTGAACATACATGCACCGCAATGGATAATCAGGTCATAGGGTGACAGGTCGTCAGGGAAGTCCTTGCCAGATACGGTGTCAATTTGTAACCCCTCCCCTGCCTTGGCACGCAGGAGGCGTGGTATTTTGACACGTCCAATGTCTTCCTCGGCGGGCACATGAGTGCATGCCTCGGCGATGAGCACACGTGAATGAGGTGTTAGAAAATCGATGGCCCTGGCGCTCCGCCTGAAGTAATTGATGTCGCCCTTGCTGGCCGCAAAGAGTATCGAGAAGGACGTGAGGCGGCTTTCCGCTGGCTTTATGGTATCCACAGTCATGAAATCCTGTGAATCGGTGATGATGGCATCGGGCGGAGAAGCCAGCGAGGCGAGCGTCTGGGGCAACAGATCCGTCGTACAGCACATCACGCGACACTTCCTGTCGAGCAATTCGCGCAACGTCTGAACCTGTGGCAATATAAGTCTGCCCTTGGGAGCCTGGGTATCTTGTGGCATGACGAGCAACACGAGGTCGCCCTCATGGGCAATGTCTGTCGTAAGCGGAAGGGCATCCCAGTCTTCAGGAAGAGCTGCAGCAATGGCATGGATGATGTCTTCGATGCCTTCTCTGGTGACTGCCGATGCCATGATGGGTTCCATGTCATAACGCTTTTGCGCAACAGACGCCACCTGACGAGCAGTCTCATCCCACACCAAGTCGGTCTTGTTGACGACGACTACACTTGGTATCTTCACCTCCATGGCTGGCAAATGGCCTGTCGTTGCATCAATGACAATAATCGCCATGTCTGCCTCGGCAACGTACTTGCGCGTCTTCTGCACCCTCAGCGCACCCAACATCGCATCGTCGTCGATGCCCGCGGTATCCACAAACACACAAGGGCCGATGCCTCGCACTTCCATCGACTTGGACACAGGGTCTGTCGTGGTGCCTGGCACGTCCGATACGATGGAGACATCCTGCTTGGTAATCGCATTGAGCAGTGATGACTTGCCACTGTTTTGCTCACCTATCATAACGATATGGAGCCGGTTGGCTATAGGGGTTATTATCATCAGAATCTGAAATCGCGCTCTCCTTGAGCAATCTTGGTTAAATAATCGGTGGCCAAACGGCGCACTTTCTCGTTAGGTATCTTTTCCATCTCACGGTGTATCATGGCATCACCGAAGGAATGAGTCTTGGCAGATGCATAGTCCATGAGATACTCCTTGAGGGTCATGAGGGCATTAGGCGTACAACAGTTGTGTATCTGTCCGGACTTGCACAACTTCATAAACCTGTCTCCAGTGCGACCAGCTCGGTAGCACGCGGTGCAGAAACTGGGGATATAACCCAGTTGCATGAGCCAATCGACGACCTCGTCAAGCGTCCGCTTATCGTTCACATCAAACTGTGCTGTGTCTGGTTCGTCCTCGGCGTAACCACCCACACTAGTGTGTGAGCCACCACTAATCTGCGATATACCGATGGCAAGCGTCTTCTCGCGCACATCCTGTGACTCGCGCGTAGACATGATCATGCCAGTATAAGGCACTGCCAAACGAATGCAAGCCACGATGTGCAGGAACTTGTCATCAGGCACGCCATTGGGAAAATCGTCTGGGTTGATGTCGTCGGCAGGGCGAATGCGCGGCACACTGATGGTATGAGGACCCACACCGAAAGTAGCCTCGAGGTGTTCGGCATGCATGAGCAGTCCGACGAAGTCATAGCGATAAGAGGTCAGGCCGAACAACACACCCATGCCCACATCGTCTATCCCACCCGTCTGGGCACGATCCATGGCCTCCGTGTGGTAAGCATAGTTGCTCTTTGGACCGCTTGGATGGAGTGCCTCGTAATTCTTCTTGTTATAGGTTTCCTGAAAAAGGATATAGGTACCGATGCCAGCATCCTTGAGTTTGCGGTAGTTGTCCACGGACGTGGCGGCAATGTTCACATTCACACGACGTATGCTTCCGTTCTTGTGATGGATGCCATAGATGGTCTTGATCGACTCCAGCACATATTCGATGGGTGACATCTTGGGGTCCTCGCCTGTCTCCAGGGCAAGACGCTTGTGTCCCATGTCTTGCAGGGCGATGACCTCTCGACGTATCTCCTCCTGCGTGAGGCGTTTGCGTGGAATGTTTCTGTTCTTGGCATGGTAAGGACAATAAACGCAGCCATTGATGCAATAGTTGGAAAGGTAGAGCGGAGCGAAAAGCACGATGCGGTTGCCATAGAACCGCTGCTTCACTTCTTCGGCAAGCGTAAAGATACGCTCGATGAGGTCGGGCTGATCACATTCCAGTAGTACGGTTGCCTCGCGGTGGGTCAGTCCCTTGCATTCGGCAGCCTTTTCAATGAGTTTTTCAATGAGGGGTCGATTACTTTTGTTGGCTTCGGCATAGGCCAGAGTCTCTTGGATTTCGTCGTCGTCGATAAACTCCTCGGCCTTAGGCGATTTAAGATTGTACATATTTTAAAAAGAATAATAAAGAAATAGACAAAGGAAAGAAAAAGAAGAAGCCAGCCTCTCCCCTAGCCCCTCCCCAGTAGGGAAGGGGAATTGCGGCGGCCGTATGGTGTTATGTACATTATAAAATGTCTGTCT
>DHOP01000055.1 GCA_002407775.1 Prevotella sp. UBA5387 | reverse complement strand
GAGTGCAAAGGTATAGCAAATTTCTTAAACCTCCAAATCTTTTCAAGAAAAAAATGAAAAATAATCGCATTTTTTGGATTTCGCAGGCTCTACAAGGCCCATAGACACTGTATTACCATATTATATATATCTACAAAGCAAACAAAATAGTGAAATTGTAAATTACCATCAGTAATGCCTGAAAAGGGAAATCAACAGGTAAAAACCACAAATAGTACCGAAACCCAGTTATATCAAAAAGCATCTTCACCCTTTTCCAACAAGAATGTCTGCTGAATTCATCTATTTGCACAACGATTCCATTTCTTTAACGACCACATTCACCACCCTACTCATATTGGCGACGCTTAAATACATAATACTCCCATATCACCGTTTCCGTCCAAATCTATATGAAGTGAAGTAACTTTATTAATATTAATTGACTTGAAAATTGAAACAATTGTTGAAGAATTGCCGTTTCATAAAAGCTACGGACAAGGTTCTTTGTAGGACCTATCCATGAATTGGAATATCAAAGATTCTTTCAAGCCAATATATATGGTAGTCATATAGAGACAAAAGCAACGAAAAATGTATCTTTGTTGAATTATAACGAATGAAGATAATATATAAGATGAAAAAAAGGATAAGCATCTTGATTGGAATGATTGCTTTCAGTATTATTTCAATGGCACAGATGCGCAACTATAACACCAACTTTGAGTATTCGTTGCAAAACTTCGTGGACACCATACCCATCGAATTGGAGAATAACCAGCTGTTTGTTCGTGTACAAATGGGTGGAAAATGGCGACGCATCTGTTTAGATACCGGCTCTAGCCAAGGGGCTGTCTATGCAGGCGAACACCTACAAGGACTCCAAGAACTTGGTAATGTAGTAAGCAGAGATGCGGCTGGGCATAGTGACACAGTACGCGTTGTACAGCTACCCCCTTTCCAATTGGGCAAACTTTCAGTGAGCGGATATGTCGCATCAGTTTATCCACGCAGGCATGGCAGACAGCAATATGACGCCATCCTTGGTTTCGATATCCTCAACAAGGGGCTGTGCTGCAAGATTGATGCCCGACAGGGGTTCATGGTACTGACCGATCGTCGTGACTTCTTTGACGATGAGCCGGGCTATGGCATCCGATACAAACTAAAGTGGTTTGTACCCTATATCTATGTGAGTCCGTTTATGCGTCACATCGATGAAGTGCTATTTGATACTGGCTCCCGCCAGCTTTACACAATGAATAAACAGAGTTTTGACACCCATGCCTTCAAAAGCAAAAACGTAGGTAGTCAGATAGAAGGACGTTCAGAAGGCAGTTTTGTCATTGGGCAATTAGGTGCGGAGCGCACTGATGAAGTTGTCTTTTTAAAGCTAGATCGTTTGAAGTGGGATGACTTCAATTTTACTAACGTTCGCGCCATCACCACACAAGGTGCCAGCAGGATCGGGGCAAAAATTCTGGACTATGGTACGATTACCATCAATGGCTTTCGGCGAAAGATTTTTTTTCAGCCGTATAATAGTTGCGACAGTATTGACGTAAACAATGAACAGCTTCATATTGCTTACGTTCCGCGTAACGGGCGTGCCACAGTGGGCCTCATCCTTGAGGACTGCGACGAATTCCGCTCGGGTTTAAGACAGGGGGACACTATCAAGGCAATCAACGGGCAACCCCTCAATACTTTTGACGACTTTCTGAAATATCCATTCGTTGAGGGAAGAGAGTATAACATCACTGTAAGAACGAAGGAAGGAAGCGTGAAATCAGTAATGATGAAAAGATGAAAAAATGAAATGATGAAAAGATTATAGACGGATTTACACCTTGACAATTATTTTATTTAAGCATATTAGGACATTCCACTCTCGTCAAATTGTCCGCACTCCCTCACGAGTGCGGACAACCATCAGAAAAGAAACAATCCTTTTCCTTTCCATATCTGCTTACTAATTCTTATTTCTTTTTCATCTCAATCACGATCGCTCCGTTTTTCGCCTTGTCACCATATACCTCGGTAGCCTTCTCTCCTTTTAGCACATTGATCGACTCAATGTCGTTAGGGTCTATCTTTTTCATCTCATCAGGAGTAATCTGCCGGCCATAGGCAACAACATAAACTTCATCAAGAGCCGTACCTTTAACTTGTTCAGCTAGCACATTTGGCTTAGTTTCCGATGGTATGCCCTCAAGCCTGAAGTTTACAGGGATGACATATCTGACGTTCACTGGCTTTCCGCCTTGCTGACCAGGGGTCCATTTGGGCATCCCGTTCACTACACGTAGTGCCTCCCGATCCAATTCCGAATCTATCGAACGCACTACTTCGGCATTACAAATAGTGCCATCGGCATCTACCACAAAGCTCACCACCACTCGTCCCTGCTTATTACTTTCTTGCGCACTGACCGGGTATTTCATCGTACTTGCAATGTAATGCATCATTGCACTGTTTCCTCCGGGAAATTGTGGCATAACCTCCACTACTTCGTATACTTTTTTCTCAGCTTTGGATTCTTTTGCACCCGTTTTAACAGTGTCCACTGTTGCAGCCACCGATTCGTCGAGTGCGGAGACAGGCTCAGCATCCATTAACTGCTGACCAGTCGTCACTTCAGTGTTCAGCATTCTTTCCGCCCGTTGCGACACCTTGGCAATGGTGGGCGACTTTTCGATCAAGGTGCGTGCAATCATCTCGATATTACTCACGGCCAGCAGTCCGGCGGCCAACGGTAGGAATAATAGATACTTCACTTTTCCTATCTCTTGTGTTCTGGGTTTGTTCATCATTTTGATTCGGTTTTTAAGAGGTAAAACATTAAAATTATTGGTCAGTTCACGCTTTGCAGGGTGATAGGCCAGTCCTAGAAGATGATACTGATAGGGCTTGCGCGCATTGCCCTCGTCTAATACCGCCTCGTCGGCAAGATATTCAAGGTTCAGGCGCACCTCGCGTCTGACGAGGTAGCTGAACGGATTGAACCAGTTGAGTATAGCGAACAGTTCAAACACCACCACGTCCAAGGAGTGCAACTGATGCATATGAGTCCGCTCGTGCACTAGTACATCGTGCAACTGGTCGTCTGATAACTTTTCGGGATTGAGGAACACCCACCCAAAGAATGAGAAGGGTCCATCATTACTGGACAGTATATGTACTGACACACCTTCGATACGCATTACAGGTGTACGTCGAGCAAACCTGATGATACTCACAAACTGCCACAGCAGCTTGGCCAAGAAACATGCCACACCCGTAAGGTAAACCAAAGCGATGGCATCCATCCACGTGAACGTAACCGACTTGGCATACACGGGAATCGTTGGCAACACATAGACAGCATAGGCATTGGCCATGTCCACAGCCGCCGTGCTATGCTCGAAAAACGGCAGCAGGTTCATTGCAGGAATGACGAGGCTTGTAAGCAAGATGCCCCACAGCGCCATGCGGCGATAACCAAAGAAGGTGTCGCGTGTCATCATGAGCCTATAGAAGCCATAGAGCAGCATGAGTGCGATGTTTATCTTTAACAGATAGATAGCCATGGTGGTCGTTGTTTAGGTGTCAATCTTGTTCTATCTCACTAATAATGGCCTGAAGATCCTCAGCTGAGAGCTTTTCGTCTTTGGCGAAAAACGATACCATCTCCTTGAATGAATTGCGAAAGTAGTCGTGCACGAAACCCTTCATGCATTGTTTCTTGTAGTCGTTCTCCTCCACAGCAGGCTCATAGCGGTAAGCCTTACCATCCTTCCGCTGTCTAAGAAAATGCCTTGACTTGAGCTTATTTACGACAGATGCCACAGTTGTATAGGGAGGTCTGGGCTCTGGCAGCTGTTCAACAATATCCTTCACACCGCACGAGCCTAATCGCCATACAGCCTGCATCACTTCCTCTTCTTGTTTGGTCAATTTATCCATAGTGGTTTGATTATATCGCAAATCTACGAAAAGTTCGTAGATAAAGCAAGAATAGTCATGTTAAATAATACAAAATCAACTGTAATTTAACATATTACGATTTTTTCGTAGATCTTATTTATTTCAAGATACACAAGATTTACAGGCCCCATTGGTATTTTGCACGATATCAACAATGAAACAACTAAGCCACTGCTCGCATGTTTCGAATAAATGATAGTCCTTCCGGCATCTACTTTCCGACTATGAAATAAGACATGGTGCATCATTTTATTACAAAACCAAGACTAAACAAAATGAAAGCCAAAAGGAGTTTTATCTTACCTTTTGTTTTTCAATTATTGCATGAAAAATTTGATTTCTAGAACCGAAAGAAGTGTTTTGCTGGACGTACATGCCTCTTTTCGGCCAAATTCCTACCCTCATTGACTTATATCAGATTTACTTT
>DHOP01000085.1 GCA_002407775.1 Prevotella sp. UBA5387 | reverse complement strand
CATATATTAAGAGACACTAGTGAATCTAGGTATATAGTAATGCTTCAAGTATAAGTAACGAAATATTGTTGGTCACGACAGGTGATATCAAAAGTCACCTTTCGATTAGCCACCTATTGTTCCAAGACGCATATAAATCCTTTATATTCTTGACCATAAACACAATTAACAAACGGCCTTAATGGAATATCTTTCCGTTAAGGCCGTTTTATTCACATGTAATAATCTCCTCGGCTATTAGTCAAAGCCTATTGTTATGCCATCAGGGTTTAGTTCCGACTTCTCTTCTGTCTTCTTAGGCTTCGGCACATTCTTCAGTCGGCCCTTCTCGTCAAACATACCATAGGTTGTTCGCAACACCAAAAATTCTGTGCGACGGTTGAGCTGATGACAAATTTCTTCCTTTTCCTTATCCTTGAGAGAGGCAACAAACTCCTCACTTAGCAATTCACCCTCCTTCAACCAGGGATACTTCGCTGCGGCTTTCCGATTTATAGTCTTCGGTCTCTCTTTGCCATAGCCCTTGGGTGTTAACCGATCGGCTGGTATTCCATGAGCAATAAGGTAGTTAACAACAGACTCAGCACGCCGCTGTGATAGCCGTTTGTTGTACTCAGCTGCTCCGCGCGCGTCTGCGTGAGCACTGAGTTCTATTGTAATATTGGGATTTTCATTGAGCAGATTGACCAGCTTGTCAAGTGCCACCTTAGAGGTATCACGGAGGGTAGCCTTGTCGAAATCATAGAAGATATTATCGATGAGCGTCGGCACAGAGATATTCGCAAGAGCAAATTGCAGCGTAGTATCGCGTGATTCCTTCGGATTTGACATTGCCAGGACTTCTTCCTGATGGTTTAGAAAACCCTTACAAGAAGCAAGGAATAGATACATTACGCCATCATCCAGCACTTTCGTGAAAGATCCATCGCTCCTTACGCTCAACTTTTCGTTGGTCCCATCCGTACCCACGACGTATATCTGTGCAGCTGGTAACTCGTACCCGTCCATCTCATAAACCCATCCCTTGACAGTCTGTACTATCTCAGGATTCTCAAATGAATATATATGGTCCCACCCTCTAGCATCGTTGCGATTGCTAGAAAAGAAACCACGATTGTATGGTCCCTCAAAGGTCATACCGAAATCATCGCCTTGAGAGTTGAGTGGATACCCTGGATGGGATAGATGATAATGACCATCCTTGCCCACTTTGGCAATAAAGACGTCAAGTCCGCCCATTCCTTGGTGTCCATTACTCGAAAAGTACAGATCCCCATTGGGACGGAACGACGGGAACATCTCATCTCCTTCGGAGTTGACTGGCTTACCCAAATTCTCAACACCACCATATCCAGCTGCAGTGATACGGACCCTCCAGATGTCAAGTCCACCCATTCCTCCTGGCATGTCCGAGGTGAAATAGAGCCATTCATTATCAGGGGAGACGGCCGGATGGGCATAACTTGACAAGGTGTCGGATGTGAGTTTCACCTCCGAGGCCTTACCCCAAGCTGCATCACTTCGGTTTGACTTTACGATCTGTGCATAACGCGGATAAGATGGATCCGTGGAACACTGTGTGAGATACATCTCACGTCCATCAGAAGAGAAACTGCATGCGCCCTCATCGTAGTCGGTGTTCAAGCCACCTTTCACCGCTTCTGGTCTTGTCCATTTGTCCCTGTCGTCCTTCGTCGAGTAAAAGATATCACCAGGTTTTGTGCCAGTTATACCACTCAACTCATCCCCTTGGGCTTCATTCCTAGTAGAGGAAAAGTAGAGTTGATCAAAGTTATCGCCAAATAACATTGGGGAGAAATCGGCGCGACGAGAGTTGAACACATCCATCTTCTTCACCGTATATCGACTACCAAGTTCCCTGATTTCTGGCGCTTGTTTAGCCGCAGCCAGGCCAGTCTGAGCTAAAAGATTTTGGGGCATGGAGTCTAACACAGCTTGAAAAACCAGTCCCGCCTCCTTGTAGCTGCCATTCTTCATCAACAATTGAGCCAAGGTGAGCATGTCTTCGGACTGAATCTGTTCATACCGCTCGGCATTGCGAAATGCTGCAATGCCTTTGGCAGTCTGAAGACTTCGGTCATAGCAATGGGCCATACGTCGAGCAATCTGCCCACGTTTTTCCCTATCTTTGGAGCTGGTCTTGCTATAAGCCTGCTTGAACTCATTGGCTGCGTCAAAGTATTCGCCTAATGCTAAACTCTTTTCTGCCCTTTTTAGGTTTCTTTCCGCACCGCATGATGTTATCAGCGTCAGTACCATCACTGCCGCTAGCAAGCTCCATAGTTGTCTATAACCACGCTTCATGTTCTATAATAACGAGACAATCATTAGATTATTGCAGTGTTTCCTTTGAAAGGCCATAAGGAGAAATTCTATTCTATCAAATCTTTTCTATGACCAAGGACGTCATAAAATCTACTGTGCCAATTCCACACACGAAAAAAGGCCGTCCTACGCTTTTGCTTGAACGGCCCCAGTTTGATGGAACTAAATACTTTTAGTTTATAAAGAATGTTATTTATTGCCGCCTCACTCGGCGGCAGCTAAATAAAACACTATCTTCAAAGTAGTTTCTTGATAGCCTCCTCGACTACTTCGAGTGGCTTAGTCGGCTCAAAACGTTCAACAACATTCCCCTCTCGGTCAACTAAGAACTTTGTGAAGTTCCACTTGATGTCGCTCTTCTTGCGCCAGTCAGGATCCTGCTTGTCATAGATATCCACCAAAATTGGTGCAATCTTGTGTTCCATATCGAAGTCTACAAAGCCCTTCTCTTCCTTAAGCCATTTGTAAAGTGGCAATTGGTTGTCGCCATTAACATCACTCTTCTTGAACTGTGGGAATTCTGTGCCATAGTTTAAGGAGCAGAACTGAGCAATTTCTTCGTCAGAACCAGGTGCCTGCTCGCCAAATTGATTGGATGGGATGCTCAGAATCTCCAAGCCCTCATTATGTAAACGCTTGTAGATAGCCTCCAACTCTTCCAATTGTGGAGTGAAGCCGCACTGAGTAGCGGTGTTAACAATAAGAAGAACCTGTCCTTTATAATCGGAAAGCTGAACTTCGTTGCCTTTTTTATCTTTCAGACTGAAATCATAAACTGTACTCATAGTCAATGTATTTTTTATGTTTTATAAATTCTATACTTTGTAATAATTTACAACAAATGTAAGTGAAAAGTATCATATTAACTAAGTTTTCTTCTAAGTATTAACCATACTTAACTGATATAATTGGAATAATTACATTCTTTAAGAATACCCATCATTCTTCGTTCACAACCAACTCATGAAACCAGTCTTCAAACACGATGAAGTAACCCCAAATCATCGTGACTATGATCACTAATAGAGGACAATAATAATGATATATCCTATCATATATTACAAGACATATTTTTGATGCTGAATCCAAGAATCAAAGCGCCACTTGTAACGAACAAAACATATATAAAACTACATGAGTTTGCGATAGGATACTAACGGGCCTGCGAAAAGGATACTAATGGCGTTGCGATTCGGCCGTAAACGCATCGCGATTAGATACTTAACGCACTGCGAAAGGTATCGAATCGCAGTGCCATTAGTATCCTTTCGCAGACAAGGAGAATTCTGACGAATTAGAAAACTGACTATGCCTAAATTTACTTT
>DHOP01000067.1:19270-66086 GCA_002407775.1 Prevotella sp. UBA5387 | reverse complement strand
GAGATGTTCCTCGGGGGCTTTTTTGTGGCCGGGCATGCCATAGTCCAGGGACGACAATAAATTGCCGAGGGATGCGTTATTGGGTCATGGGACTATGGTCTGACATGGCATGCAGGACTGGACGGCGGGCCGCACGCGTCTGTCGTTGGAGTAGAACGAGAGGATTTGGCGTACAGTCACCTTGGGCATATCGCTTTTTACAAGAAGTAATCAGTGAGAAGCATGGTGAAGTACCTAGTGGTGACCTATTGCTGAAATGGCAAGATGAGAATAAGACGAGGAAAAGCTTGGCTCAGCTATACTTTCGAATATCCAAAGACTGGAATGTAGCAAGTTGGGGTTTATACTTACCCCAACCATTGATGTCTATGGACTTTATTAAGGCTGGCTGCCCTAGAAGTACGGTTTCAAACTATCATGAAACTAAGAACATAGAAAAATTATGTCGATGCGATGTTGTAGTTATGACTTGTGATCAGAATTGGGAACAAATATTTAATCCTTTTGCAGCTTATTCGACGCCGAAGTCTTTATTGATAGTGGAACATATCTATCAATCAAAAGCTAGTTACCGAACTTGGAAATTAATGCAACAGAATGAATACGTTGGCGTTTCATTTGATCTTTATGACTGTGGGCTTCTTTTTTTTGATAGAAATATGTACAAATGTGAGTACAAAGTAAGTCTTTGATATTGTTGTATTAATAAGATTTTCCGTTTGTTATTTTGTCCTAACATTTCCTCCTTCTTAATAGTTTGTAATCAAGCATAAAAAAGATGATTAAAAATTTGCATATACGAATAAAATGCTTACTTTTGCGCAACGAACGAAATAACGATTAACTTTATAGCTATGTATTGGACTTTAGATTTGGCTTCGAAACTGGAAGATGCACCCTGGCCAGCAACAAAAGAAGAATTAATAGACTATGCCATTCGATCGGGTGCTCCGGCAGAGGTTTTAGAGAATCTTCAGGAGATAGAAGATGAAGGGGAAGAATATGCAAGCATTGAGGAAATTTGGCCTGACTATCCAACAAAAGACGATTTCCTTTGGAATGAAGATGAATACTAATAAGTATAAGATAACTTGTAGCCGTTCTTGAAGTACAAAGGACGGCTTTTTTTATGCAATATTTTCTGTAGAGAATCGTTATTTTGTTGTGTTTAAACGCATTTGGACTATAATATTAGTATTTTTCGGGGCTACGATGACATCGTGGGGTCAGTATGATCCATCTTTCAGTCATTACTTTGACATGGAGACCTCGTTCAATCCAGCGGCAGTGGGCAAGCAATCTAAGCTCAATGTTGCTGTTGCCTATGCGCTAGATATGGCAGGCTTTAAGAACAGTCCACAAACCGCTTATGCGTCAGCAGACATTCCCTTTTATGCCATGAAGATCTATCATGGTGCGGGAGCAGTGCTTCAAAACGATAAGATTGGCCTGTTCACTCATCAAAAGTTAGCTTTGCAGTATGCTCTAAAGTTTAATTGCTTTGGAGGACAAATGGGGCTTGGCGTTCAAGCATCGATGCTCAATGAAACCTTTGATGGGAGTAAACTAGATTTGGAGGATGCTAACGACCCTGCATTTAGTAATAGTAAACTTACGGGCAATAAGATTGACCTTGGTGCTGGTATTTATTACATGCACAAGGATTTGTATGCTGGAATATCTGCCCAGCATCTTCTTTCTCCGCTGATTAACTTGGGAGAAACTAATGAGTTACAGATAGACCGCACCTATTATTTGACAGGAGGATACAATATAAAACTAAGAAATCCGTTTGTTACGATAAAACCTTCTGTTTTGGTTCGCACTGACATGACAGCCTATCGTGCTGATATTACTGGCAGATTGGTTTATGCCAACGATGAGAAAGTGATGTATGGAGGCATAAGTTACAGCCCCACCAATTCTCTTACGATATTGATAGGGGGAAACTTTCATGGAATCACTTTGGGATATAGCTACGAGTTTTATACGTCTGCTATCAATCCAGGCAATGGCAGCCATGAGTTGTTTGTGGGTTATCAGCATGATATCAACCTTGTGAAGCAAGGGAAAAATCTCCACAAGAGCGTGCGCATTCTATAAAAAAGACAATACGAGGAATCGCCTTTGGGCGACACATTTTAATATATGAAGAATAAAATCATCATAGCTTTAGGTTTCTTAAGCATCACGACTATATTGTCGGGATGTTTCAGTGCTAAGACAGCTTCCGTTTCTGGCAAGGGCGGAGAAGTCGTTGGTGTGGGCGGTAAGGCCTTCACAGAGCCTACGCCCTACGGTATGGTGCGCATCGATCGCGGCTATCTAAAGATGGGATTAGAAGGCAAGGATAGTCTGTGGGGTAAACAGACACCAGTGAAAGACATTTCTGTTGACGGCTTTTGGATGGACCAAACCGAGATAACCAACTCACAGTACAAGCAATTTGTAATGTGGGTACACGACAGTATTCTTCGCACTCGATTGGCTGACCCTGCTTATGGAGGTGATGAGACTTATATGATTACCGAAGATAAGAACGGAGATCCTATAGCACCTCATCTGGATTGGAACAAACGTTTGCCACGCAAACCTAACGAAGATGAGCAAAGAGCCATAGAGAGTTTGTATGCCGTGAACCCAGTAACGGGGGAGAAACTGCTTGATTATAATCAGATGAACTATAAATATGAGGTCTATGATTATGTCACCGCTGCTCTTCGTCGTAACCGATTGAATCCTGAGGAACGCAACCTCAATACTGATAATCCCGTCAAATATGATGAGGTAGTGATGATTAGCAAAGACACTGCTTATATAGATGACCAGGGACGAATAGTAAGTGAGACGATCAATAGACCATTGTCTGGGCCTTGGGACTTCCTTAACACTTACATCGTAAACATCTTTCCAGACACTACTGTATGGGTAAACGACTTCCGTAATTCAGAAAACGAAACTTATCTTCGTAACTACTTCAGTAATGCCGCATACAATGATTACCCAGTCGTAGGTGTTACATGGGAGCAGGCCAATGCATTTTGTGCTTGGAGAACTGACTATTTGCTTAAAGGTCTTGGTGTCGAGGCACGCTATATACAGCGTTATCGCTTGCCTACTGAGGCAGAATGGGAATATGCTGGTCGTGGCAAAGACCAGAGTGAGTTTCCTTGGGAGAATAAGGACGTGGTTACAGGAAATGGTTGTTTCTATGCCAACTTTAAACCAGACAGAGGTAATTACACTAAAGACGGTAATCTAATCACAAGTAAAGTTGGAAGCTACTCACCTAATTCAAATGGTCTCTATGACATGGCTGGAAATGCGGCGGAGTGGACTAGTACCATCTTTACAGAGGCTGGAGTTGATGCCATGAATGATTTGAATCCTCAATTAAGCTATAATGCTGCAAAGGAAGACCCATATAAATTAAAGAAAAAGAGTGTACGCGGTGGCTCGTGGAAAGACCCTGAAAGTTATATACGATCTGCATGGCGTACGTGGGAATACCAGAATCAACCGAGGTCTTATATAGGTTTCCGTTGCGTTCGATCCTTGGCCAACTCCATCACTGGCAAACCCCAAAAGAAATAATCATTATGTCAGAATATAGCAAATACAATATCGTGTACCGTCTGCAGAAGTGGATGGACACTGTTGCTGGTCAGACGTTTCTCAACTATGCTTATAGCTGGGGTGCATCTATTGTAATTCTTGGTGCATTATTCAAGTTGACCCATCTCCCCGGAGCCAATGTCATGTTATTTGTCGGTATGGGTACCGAGGTGTTCGTGTTCTTTATATCTGCGTTCGACCGTCCTTTTGACAAGACAGCAGATGGTAGAGAGATTCCTACCCGAGTTACAGAGGATTATTTAGCTAGTGGCGAAGTTACTTATTCAAAAGGCGAGGAAAAGGCGACACCATCACCTACTATCGTTTTCACATCTGGCACTCCTACAAAAGCTGTAAATGCTCCTGTTTCCGCTTCATCAATGTCTGGCGCATCAACGGCAGAGAATCCTGCTATTGTTGTAGAAGGAGAGCCAGGTACAGTACAGACACCACAAACCAGCTACGTACCACAGATGTCACAGGAAGATGCTGAAGCACTAAATGAGGCTCAGTCGAACTATGTTGATGAGTTGAAGAAGCTTGTAGACACTCTTTCTAAAGTTAACGATCAGAGTGTTCGTCTTACCCGTGACAGTGAAGAGATGGAGAATCTAAACCGTACTCTTACAGGTATAAGTAAGGTTTATGAGATGCAACTAAAGGGAGCCAGTCAGCAGATAGGGACTATCGATCAGATTAATGACCAGACTCGTAAGATGGCTAAGCAGATCGAACAACTCAATCAGATTTATGCTCGTATGATAGAGGCAATGACAGTCAATATGCATGTAGCTGCTCCTGGTGCCAATGTTACGAATACTCCTAGTTCAAACGGCTAATATAAATTAATTAGGTTTGTGGAACAGGTCTAGGGTTCCACGTACGTCATTCCACAATAAGTAATTTAATGGCAATCAAGAAAAGACCGGTCAGTCCTCGTCAGAAGATGATTAACCTTATGTATATCGTCTTACTGGCCATGCTTGCGTTGAACATCTCCACTGAGGTGCTCAATGGTTTTGCCGTTGTTGAGGAGAGTTTGAATCGCACTACCGCCAATGCCAGCGCTCAAAACGAGGCTATTTATGGTAACTTCAAAGATCAGATGTTATCCAATCCGACTAAGGTGCGGGCATGGTTTGAGAAAGCTACTACAGTGAGAGAAATGAGCGATTCGCTTTATGACTTTGCTCAGCAGCTTAAAGTTGCCATTGTTCACGAGGCAGACGGTAAAGAAGGGAACGTCCGAAACATTGAAAACGTAGATAATATTGATGCTGCAGGCACTGTTATGCTTGCTCCAATTACGGGAAAAGGAGGACAGTTATACCGTGCCATCAATTCTTATCGTCAGCGCATTCTACAGTATATCACAGACCCCGAACAACGTAAACTTATTGCTAGTAGCCTATCTACAGCAGTACCAAAGAAGTCTAATACTCTTGGAAAAAACTGGCAAGAGTATATGTTTGAGAACATGCCAGTGGCAGCTGCTGTGACATTACTTTCTAAATTACAGAACGACGTGCGTTATGCCGAAGGTGAGGTATTGCATACTTTGGTTGCCAACGTTGACATGAAAGATGTTCGTGTTAATAAGCTTGCTGCTTTTGTGGTCCCCGAAAAAACTACATTATATCCCGGAGAACGCTTTTCTGCCAACATCATTATGGCAGCCATTGACACCACTAAGCAACCTGATATATACGTCAACGGTAGTCATGTCAACACAAGAAATGGTCAATATAGTTTTACTGTAGGAGGTGTTGGAGGGCATCAGTTTAGTGGATACATTCTCATGCGTAATGCAAATGGTGATGTAATGCGCCGAAATTTCTTGCAGAAATACAGTGTCATTCCTGTGCCAGGAGGTGCTACAGTAGCTGCCGATTTAATGAACGTACTATATGCAGGCTATCGTAATCCAATTAGCGTTAGCGTTCCTGGTGTACCTCAGAATGCGGTTTCTGTATCGATGACAGGTGGCGCTCTCAGTACTATGGGCGCAGGACGATACGTTGCCATACCTTCTACTGTTGGTAAAGATGTTACCTTCCAAGTCTCAGCACGTGATGGTGGGAAAGTTCGCACATTTCCACCTTTTACCTTCCGCGTTCGCAAGCTGCCCAACCCAACACCATATATTGCTGTTGGCGAGGATCGCTTCAAAGGCGGCAACCTGTCTAAAGCGGGTTTAATGGGAGCCGCGCAGCTACGCGCAGCTATTGATGATGGCATATTGGATATCCAGTTCCGAGTGACAGGATTCTCTGTGGTTTTCTATGATAATATGGGCAATGCTGTACAGATGGCTTCCGAAGGTGCAAACTTCACCGACAGGATGAAGGATCAGTTCCGGAGGCTTTCTCGTGGTCGCCGTTTCTACATCACCGAGGTGAAGGCTGTAGGCCCTGATGGTATTTCTCGCACCTTGCCAGGAGCCATGGAAGTAAAAGTGAGATAAAAAGTATTTCAAAAGCATACTGACTATGAAAAGAATAATATTGATGCTGACTATAATTTGCTTGTGCCAGTTTGCCGTTGCTCAACCAAAGGCAAGGCGACAACAGCAAGCTTCTGCGCAGCAATCTAATAGCAATAACATGACTGCACGTGCCCAAATATCATTTCCAACACAGGCAAAGATGGACGAGGATGTGGTGTGGCGTCGTGATGTTTATCGTGAACTTGATCTAAACGACGATGCCAATGCTGGTCTCTACTATCCTGTTGAACCATTGGGTACGCAGATGAATCTGTTCACATATATGTTCAAGCTCATCATGGCTGGACCTAACCATGGTGGCATAGCTGCTTATTCCTATGATGTAAACACTGGTAATGAGCGTTTTGAAGAGAGTCTTCGTGTTAATCCACTCAAGTTTCTTGATGACTACCATATCTTTTATGAGCGTACTGACCAGGGCATACACATTAGTGATAGCGATATTCCCTCGGCTGAAGTGAAAGGTTATTTTATAAAGGAAAGTTCATATTACGACCAGGCCACCGCAACATTTCATACACAGATTCAGGCTCTTTGTCCCGTGATGTATCGCGAGGATGATTTTGGTGATGGCGTGACAAAGTATCCTCTGTTCTGGGTCCGTTATGCCGACCTTGCACCATTTTTGTCCAAACAGACTATCATGACGAGTAATCTTAATAATGCTGCCACGATGAGTATTGATGATTATTTCACAACAAACATCTATGAGGGCAAAATTTACAAGACTACGAATATGCTTGGTCAGACTTTGGCGCAGGTAGCTGGGGGCGATACTACAAAGCTTTCCACCGCTCAACAACGTATCGAGCGCGAGATAAGAAGTTTCGAGCAGAATATCTGGGGCGATCAGCAACGCAAGGATTCTTTGGATTCTATCATGAAGATGGATACAAAGAAAGTGAAGAAGTTCCAAAAGTCGCGTCGTGTTCGCACATCCAGTGCACCTGTAAAGGTAAAAAAGAGTCGTGATAGTTCATCATCATCCAGTAGCTCATCTGCACGAGTATCAGTGCGTCGCCAAAGGCATTAATAAGCATTTTATCTCTGACTAATCGGTAATTTCAGACTAATCAGAGTTAGTTAGGTTAATCAGATAATTACGAATCAATTATGAAAAAGTTTCTTTTTGCTGTATTGCTCTTTGCAGCCATGATTTTCACACAGTCAGCAAATGCTCAAATTAAACTTGGTGTTAAAGGTGGACTGGACATAACCAAGTTCAGTCTTAATGAGGATATATTTGATGTTAGCAATCGTACGGGTTGGTTCATCGGGCCAACAATTAAGTTTACGCTACCTGTTGTTGGATTAAGCATGGATATTTCAGGTCTTTATGACCAGCGTTCCTCTAATATTCAGATGATTGATGGGTCAACCGAGGTTACCACCTTGAAAAATAAAACAATACAGGTGCCTGTCAATCTACGTCTTGGGGCTGGTATTGGAAGCACTGCCAATGTATTTATCTTTGCTGGGCCACAGTTTGGATTTAATGTAGGCGACAGAGATTTTACTTATATCAAAGATAATGTTGCCAACATTTTCCAACTTAACAAGTCCACATTGAGTGTCAATGTTGGTGCTGGTGCTACTCTCAACAGTCACCTTCAGATCACCGCTGAATATAACATTAGTGTTGGTGATACTTCTGATGCAACAGTAATTAATGTTCTCAACACAACGGTTGACAATTTAAATATTGAAAAATATAATGGTCATGCCAATTCTTGGCAGATAGCTTTGGCCTACTTTTTCTAGGTTTTTATATTTGAACAAGCTTTGCTAATAATTCTTGGAAACTGAAGATGGCGCAAGGCTGAGTGCACATTTTTTTACTTCTGACAATTTGGCTTTCTATTGTAAATTATTGCCTGCGCATTAGTGTTGACTTTAATCTGCTGTATTTAAAGATATCAAATGGCTTTTGCTCCTGACTTGGTTTTATGAAGCGAAAGCCATTTATTTTTTTCTATCATAAGGGATTACATTCTCTTAGTTAAACACTTTATGTTCAAATCATGAAGCAATGTAATGACTGAGAGACAAGTCACAGACCAAGTTTGATGTCATAATGAGAAGGGCAGAGGTAAATGTTAAATCTCAAAGCCGCTTTTGCCATCTCATGTCTTTTCGCTTACTTTGCATATACTAGGTATGAAATACATCGACGTCATGTTGCCCTTGCCCTTGGAGGGTACCTTCACTTACTCTGTTTCTGAAGAGATGGCGAAGGGAATAGCTATGGGTGTAAGGGTGCTTGTGCCGTTTGGCAAAAGTAAGACCTACACAGGATTATGTACAGGCTCGGCTTATGATACAGCAATAGGTATAGAGTTGAATAAGGTGAAGGATGTAATCTCGGTTATTGATGGACGTCCTGCACTATTCCCTCAGCAAATGAAACTGTGGCAATGGATAAGCGATTACTATATGGCACCTATCGGAGAAGTGATGAAGGCTGCTCTTCCTTCTGGTATGAAGCGAGAAGAGGGCTTCCGTCCGAAGACCGAAGTTTGCATTGGCCTTACAGAAATATATCAAAGTACACGAGCATTGAATGTGGCATTTGATATTGTTGCCCGTGCACCTAAGCAGCAAAGGTTATTGGCATGTTACCTTTCTCTGAGTCATTGGGATACCATAGGAGAGGATAATGATGTCAAGGCTATAGTCGAAGTTACACGCGAGGAACTTGTAAACGAAAGTCATAGTACCTTGGCTGTTGTAAAATCACTTTGCGAAAGAAAGATACTGTATAGTTACGAGCGGAAAGTGGGACGATTAAACCATGGTGGTGAATACCATCCTGAGCTCATCAAACCACTCACAATACAACAATCGGAGGCTTATAATCAACTATTGATGCAGCTGATGCAAAAGAATGTTGTGCTGCTCCATGGTGTAACATCGAGCGGGAAGACTGAATTGTACATACATCTAATAGCTAAGGCACTGAACGAACATAAGCAAGTACTTTACTTGTTGCCAGAGATTGCATTAACTGTCCAGATCACTTCTCGCTTGCAAAAGGTGTTTGGAGACCGGCTTGGCATTTATCATAGCAAGTATAGTGATGCTGAGCGCGTTGAGATATGGCAAAAGCAACTCTCTTCAACTCCCTATGACATTATACTTGGAGCACGGTCTTCTGTGTTCTTGCCTTATCAAAATCTTGGACTTATTATTATTGACGAAGAGCATGAGACGAGCTTCAAGCAGCAAGATCCTGCCCCGCGCTATCATGCACGAAGTGTCGCCATCATGTTGGCACAGAAGAGTGGGGCGAAGACGGTACTGGGTTCCGCTACTCCCTCAATGGAAAGCTATCACAATGCTCAGTCTGGAAAATATGGGTTGGTGGAGCTAAAGACACGCTATAAGGGCATAGACCTCCCTGAAGTTCAAGTGGTCGATATCAAGGACCTTCGTCGACGAAAGATGATGAGTGGCCCGTTTTCACCTCCTTTGCTGTCGGCTATTCGTACTGCTTTGGCTGAAGAGAAGCAGGTTATCCTGTTTCAGAATCGTCGAGGATTTGCTCCTATGATAGAGTGCAATGTATGTGGTTGGGTGCCTAAGTGTAAGAATTGTGACGTTTCCCTCACTTTTCACAAGAGGCTCAATATGCTCACATGCCACTATTGTGGTTTTACTTATGTCTTGCCACAGACTTGTCCCAACTGCGGAAATCCTGATCTTAAGGGACGTGGTTACGGCACAGAGAAAATAGAAGACCAGTTGCAAGATATATTTCCTGAGGCACGCATTGCTCGCATGGACCTGGACACCACACGGACGCGTAATGCTTATGAACGTATTATCGGAGACTTTGGCCGTAGCAAGACTAATATACTTGTGGGAACGCAGATGATTAGTAAAGGTCTGGATTTTGAAAAGGTGGCAGTAGTGGGTATCTTAGATGCAGATTCGATGCTCAACTATCCAGATTTTCGTGCCTACGAACATGCTTTTATGATGATGAGCCAGGTGAGCGGTCGAGCCGGTCGCAAGGGCAAGCAAGGCTTGGTGATATTACAAACAAAAAGTCCTAAGTTACCCGTAGTGAGACAAGTGGTACACCATGACTATTCTGCATTCTATCAAGACTTATTGGAGGAAAGGCGATTATTTCATTATCCGCCATTCTACCATCTTATATACGTTTACCTAAAGCATAAGCAGGAACCGATTGTCGAGGCTGCTGCTCAGGAGTTGGGTGCCCAACTACGTCATGTGTTTGGCGAGCGTGTCCTTGGACCCGATAAGCCTGCTGTGTCAAGAGTCAAGACCTTATCAATACGAAAAATAGTTATTAAGTTCGAAAACGGAATCAATCATAGAAATGTTCGGACTCGGCTAAGACAAATCCATAATCAGTTGATTGTCCAGCCTAGTTACAAAGCTCTTCAGTTATATTTCGATGTAGATCCAGAATAATGCTAAGCAAGTAGCCAAGGAAACTACGACATTCTTATGGCAGAGCCTTGTGTAAAATCAGAAGAGCCCACGATACTACGACTTGTTAGTATCAGTGGGCTCTTTAGTGTTATCCAATATTTTACCTTAGTAAAATCTTTTTAAGACCATCATTAGCTTTTAGCAATCATAGATGTATCACGATAAATAATGGACTGGATTATACTGAAGAAGTATTATCTTGGGTTTATTTCTTTTCTTATTAGAAGTCGATGTCCAAACCCGCTCCAAGCACATTGTTTGTGCGGTGATAATCTGCCTTATATTCGCCACCAAGGCCAACTCCCGAGGTCTTGTAGTGTCCATATATTGTGGTGAAATATGCAAGGTTTAGACTCATCTTCTTAGACAAATGTACCTTGACACCAGCGCCAATTGAGTTGGAACTCACATTAAACGACTTGTCTTCCATGTACTCTGGTGTAAGTCCATAAGACGTATTCTGCCAACCTGCGCTTACTGTAAGGCGGTCGTTGGCATCATATTCTACACCAGCGTTCAACTCTCTTGTGCCGCGTGATAACTTGTCCTGTTTATCGTTATATCCCTTTGCTTGTTTGTCCCAGAAATAGTGGAAGCCAACGTTGAGGCGGAGTGCATCAACTGGGCTATAGCCAACACCAACGGCGAGTAACGCAGGAACGTCACCACGCACTGACTTGCCATCTTCGTATTCACCAATAGCATGGCCAATTTCACTGTCAAATTTGGTTTTCAATGCAACCATTGTACCTGCAACGGTTGGCTGTGAGATAATCGCCTGAGCCTGAGCCAAGGGTACACCAGCATGAACGAATACTCCAACAATGTTTGTTGGAAGATTGCCAATGCTAGGAACTTGATTCACAGACTTGTTTTTCAGACTTATTTTGGTTCTGAATTCATATTTAGCCGCAAAGTTCCAACGTCCAGCCTTATAGTCGATACCAAGGATAGGGGTGAATCCAATGCCACTTTGGTCACAGTTCAACTCAATGTCTGCTGCATTAGTCTTTGAAGGATCGAGCATCTGATAGAGTGGCATGTTCCCGACTTTGATGTCGCGTACGTACCCATAATAGTTGGTAAGAGCATACACCCCACGTACACCAGCAAAAACACTAAGATCGGGACGGACCTTGTAAGCAGCTCCGAGAGACAACCCATAGTAGTACTGACGACCTTCCATATAGCTATTAAAACTATAAGCTCCGGTTGAACCGAGATTCTGGTCGCTGGAGAACATTTTCCCTCCAGGAACGGCAACGGCGTCAATGGCTTTGGCAAGTCCAGTGGCTCCCATTGCTGTCTCGGCTACAATGCGTTCGAAACTGCCTAATCCATCATCGAAAGTAGCTTTACCGCCGCCACCTCCAACAGAAAAGTTGCTTTGGAATGAAAAGTTCTTCCAATTGTAAGCAAACTGTATGGAGGGAACCACGGGAGCGAAAGCCTTACCTTTGAATTCGCGGGTCATGGTAGGGTTGTTCACATTGTTTAAAAAGAGGGGATATTCGTTTTTAATGATACGATCTTGGAAAACGGTTTGAACATTGAGGGAGAGGTGTGCTCCGTCACGGAGAAACGCTACACCTGCAGGATTTGAATATACACCATCAATACCTATTGCTGCCTCGCGGGAGAAATGACGATTGAAAGCGATATTCTGATTCGTATTAGTAAGAAAGCCGCCAGCTAGTGCGGACTGAGATGCAATCATTGCGAAGACTACACCATAGATTTTTAATAACTTCATCTTAAAATCTTATAAAATAATTGGCTGCAAAGGTAATAAAATTGTTCTAAATATCACATTTCCTCTTATATTAATTAATTAATGTTAACAATGTGACAAAAGGATGATGTCAAAATCAAAGCTTCGAACTTGAATATTTTTGCTTTGCTCATATATATGGTAGTTTTTTTTATTGCCTAAAGGATCCTTAGCTATTTAAGTTAATCCCCGATGTGGTTTCCAAAAGTGTCAACATTGTTGTGTTAATTGTGTTACTGTAATGTTGATGCATTTTACTAGAAGGTTGTCGATTAACAAATGGTACTATCAATAATGTTTTACTTAGTGCAATGATAGATATGTAAATCCCAAGAAAGTTCTTAAACGATGATGCCCTCCATCAAAGGTTCTTGATGGAGGGCAATCTAATTTGGATTTGTAAGCGTTATTGCGGTTTGTTACTTGTGGGGTATTGTATTCGCGTATGATATATTGCTTTGAGTCGATCAAGTAGCACCTGCTTTGCTATTGCGATATCATAGAAGGTAATTTTACACTCTTTGAAACAGCCGTCAGCCACTTGTTGATCTATGATTTTGTTCACAAGTGCAGTAATACTCTCCTCCGAGTACAACTTTAAAGAGTGCGATGCTGCCTCACAACCATCCGCCATCATCAGAATAGCTTGTTCGAGAGTGTAGGGATTTGGTCCTGGATAGGTGAATAGTTCTTTGTCTACAACCTCATTGGAATGTTTATTCTGATAGGTTATATAGAAGTATTTGGCAACATTTCGCCCATGATGTGTGCGGATGAAGTCGATGATGGCTACGGGAAGATTAGCCTCTTCGGCGAGTTTTACGCCGTTGGGTACATGTTCAATAATGATTTTAGCACTTTCCTTATCCGTCAAATTGTCGTGTGGATTGATACCCCCCTGCTGATTTTCAGTGAAAAACGCGGGATTGATCATCTTACCGATGTCGTGATAGAGAGCACCAGTACGCACAAGCGTGGCATTGGCGCCAATCTTGTTAGCTATTTCCGAGGCAAGATTTCCTACAGTGATAGAGTGTTGGAAAGTGCCAGGGGCAACCTCGCTCAGGTCGCGAAGTAGACCACGGTTTGTGTTAGATAGCTCGATAAGCGTGATATTTGAGACGAACCCAAACGCTTTTTCTACAAGATACATCAAAGGATAAGCTAACAGAAGCAGCACTCCGCATATAAAGAAATGGTAATACATGTTGCTGTCGAGCTTGAATTCATCTCCACTCTGCATAAGCCTAAGTGTGAAATAAGATACGCACATGGCGAGACAAACCATGACAGCCGTCTTAAAGACTTGAGCACGAGATGACATTTCGCGTAGGGAATAGATAGCTACCAAGCCAGCAACGATCTGTATAAAGATGAATTCGAACTGGTATCTTACCACATAGGCACAGAGAAGTACCATCACTATATGGCTAATGAAAGCAGTGCGAGAGTCCATGAAGACTCGGATAAAGATGGGTACGAATGCAAAAGGTAGCACGTAGACGCTGAACCCAAAATATGTATGCTGCATCATCAACGACACAAGAACAGGGAATATCGTGATGAGGGAATAAAGCATAGCGATGCTTCGAGGCTTTGTGAAGTAGTCCCTACGGAATAATGCCAAGTAGATGGTGAAGAGTAGGAGGAGAGTAAAAACATAAAGTGCATTCCCTAGAAACATATAAGTGAACTGTGATTGAGATTCACTCCTTCTTTCCATCTCCTTTTCCAAAGAACTTACAACACGAAAATTGTATTCGTTGACCATATCGCCTTCACTGATGATCTTTTGTCCTGTCATCACCATTCCGCTTGCGGGGGAGATGCCACTGAGCATGTCATCTAGTGCTGTTTCGCTACGGTTCTTGTCATATATTAGATTGGGTTCAATGTAATTGTTTAAGTTTAGCCGTTGGATAGCTGAACGCTCGGATGACAATGCTTCGTCATTGAACAGTTGTTCGTAGGCTGACATTGTAGAATATATGCAGTTGATAAGGACACTTTCTGCATTTTTGCCAGATATGATGCGTATAAGTTTTGTCGTATCCCCTTTGTATATGTTGTTAAACGTGGGCGTCTCCATGATTCCGGCATGATATAGCCGATGGAGCCTGTCAACAATAATTTGCTTGAAAGAGGCAGGTACCCCAGGTATGCCACTTGCGAAATCCGACAAAAACCGACCAATATTTTCAGTCTCAATATGTTGATCATAATTGAAATAGGGCTGGAATAGTTTGATCAAAGAGTCTTTCTCGTGAACTAAAGCCTCATCGGTCTTGTAGATGGGGAAATCATATTTAGCGATTATCGTCCCATAGTGCCATGGCTCTCCCACATCATAGACGAATTGCTTGCCTTCCCGTCGAGGTGTAAACCAGACGATGAGAAAGGTCGCCAGCAATACTAATAAAGTGCCGGTCAGAATATTGTGCCAGACGTTTCCATCCTTATAACTAATATGATTGGTGATGCTCATAACTTCTTGTCATACTCTGATTATGATGCGAAAATACAAAAAAAATCACGTCTAAACCGAAATAATGTATTAATTTTGCACAAAATAAGCATCTAAACATGTCTGAAAGAAGAGTTCGAGTGCGCTTTGCACCGAGTCCTACGGGTCCTTTACATATAGGCGGTGTACGCACCGCCCTTTTTAATTATCTTTTTGCACGCCAGCATGGTGGAGACTTCGTGTTCCGAATTGAGGACACGGACAGCCATCGCTTTGTGCAGGGAGCTGAGGAATACATCATAGAAGCCTTCCGATGGTTGGGCATCAAGTTCGACGAAGGAGTAAGCTTTGGCGGCAACTATGGGCCATATCGCCAGAGCGAGCGTCGCGAGATTTATAAGAAATACGTGAAACAGTTGCTCGACAATGGTAAAGCCTATTATGCATTCGATACCCCTGAGGAACTTGAAAGCAAGCGTGTTGAGGTGAAAAACTTCCAGTATGATGCTTCGACACGGCTTGAAATGCGCAACTCTTTGACTTTGAGTCAAGCAGAAGTTGAGCAGCTGATCGCCGATGGAAAGCAGTTTACTGTACGCTTCAAGGTAGAACAAGGTCAGGAAATCCATGTGAGCGACATGATTCGTGGAGACGTTTGTGTCAAGAGCGATATTCTTGACGACAAGGTTCTCTACAAAAGCGCTGACGAGTTGCCCACCTATCACTTGGCTAATATTGTGGATGATCATCTCATGGAGATTACCCACGTTATCCGAGGAGAGGAGTGGCTTCCTTCCGCTCCGTTGCATGTGTTGCTTTATCAGGCATTTGGCTGGGACCAGACTATACCAAATTTTGCTCACTTGCCTCTGCTTTTGAAGCCTGAGGGTAAGGGAAAACTATCCAAACGCGACGGCGACCGTCTCGGTTTTCCTGTCTTCCCACTGGAATGGCATGACCCAAAGACAGGCGAGATAAGCAATGGATTCAGAGAGAGTGGTTATTTCCCAGAGGCTGTTATCAACTTCCTTGCCCTTTTGGGGTGGAACCCTGGCACAGAGCAGGAGCTGTTCTCATTAGATGAACTGGTTGAGGCCTTCGATATCACAAAGTGCTCTAAGAGTGGGGCTAAGTTTGATTATCAGAAGGGCATTTGGTTCAACCATGAGTATATCCTTCGCAAGAGCGATGACGAGGTTGCCCGATTATTTGCTCCCATGGTTGCTAATAATGGAGTAGATGAAAGTTTTGATCGTATTAGGGAGGTAGTTCACATGATGAAAGACCGAGTGAATTTCGTCAAAGAACTCTGGCCACTATGCTCTTTCTTTTTCATTGAACCGACTGAATACGATGCTCAGACTGTGAAAAAGCGTTGGAAAGAGTATTCATCCCAACAGATGACCGAGCTTGTTGAGGTGTTAGAGGGCATCTCTGATTTCTCTGTTTCAGAACAGGAAACTGCTGTGCAGGCATGGATAGAAAGCAAGGGCTATAAGCTCGGTGACATCATGAATGCTTGGCGTCTGACATTAGTGGGCATTGGAAAGGGCCCTGGAATGTATGATATTTCAGCTTTCCTTGGTAAGGACATGACTTTGCGTCGTATGCGTAAGGCCATTGAGGTTCTGCCTAAGTCATAGTTCATAGCTGTTTTAAGGAGCTGTTAGCGAGCAATTCGCTGCTTATATGTATCAAGTTTTTATCTTCTTATATAGTGTTTGCGTTCGGGTTGCCTCCTTGTTTAGCAAGAAGGTGCGTAAGATGTGGCAAGGAGAGCATGATGCTTTCCGGATTTTGCAGCAACGGGTAGACCCTAACGCTCAATATGTTTGGTTTCACGCAGCTTCATTAGGTGAGTTTGAGCAAGGGAGACCACTTATGGAAGCTATTCGCAAGGAACATCCCGAGTTTAAAATCTTGCTTACTTTCTTCTCGCCTTCTGGCTACGAAGTGCGCAAGAACTATACCGGTGCGGATATCATTTGCTATCTTCCTTTGGACACAATAGGAAACGCCCGCCGTTTCCTGAGGCTTGTACGTCCGGTGAAAGCCTTCTTTATCAAGTATGAGTTTTGGTACAACTATCTCCATATTATGAAGCATAGGGGTGTGCCTACATACAGTGTGTCAAGTATATTCCGTCCTGACCAAATCTTCTTTAAATGGTATGGTTCTGGATATGCGAAAGTTCTCCGTTGCTTTACATATTTTTTCGTGCAGAACGAAATGACTTGTTCGTTACTTCATGGTATCGGGCTTGACAATGTAACCGTCGTCGGTGATACTCGTTTTGATCGAGTCTTACAGATCAAAGAGGCTAGCAAACAACTTCCAATCGTGGAAAGTTTTATAGGCAATAGCCATCCCAAGGTTTTTGTTGCTGGATCTTCATGGTCGCCTGACGAGGATATTTTCATTAAGTACTTTAACGCACATCGTGACTGGAGACTAATTATAGCTCCCCATGTCATAAGCGAGGACCATCTTAAGGAAATCATTTCTAAGCTTCAGTGCAAGGCTGTCCGTTACTCGCAAGCTTCTGAGGATACGGTGAATGAAGCCGAATGCCTCATTATTGATGGCTTTGGACTGTTGTCCAGCATCTATGATTATGCCACAGTTGCTTATGTTGGTGGCGGCTTCGGGGTAGGAATCCATAATGTTTTGGAAGCCGCTGTGTGGGGTGTTCCGGTGATTTTCGGTCCTAACAACCAACGTTTTCAAGAGGCCCAAGGTTTGCTTCAAGCTAATGGAGGATTTGAGATAAAGGATGATTCTTCATTTACAGATCTTATGAACAGCTTTGATGGCGATGCACAGTATCTGCAAGGATGTGGTGAGGCGGCAGAAACTTTCGTTCAAAATCGTGCAGGAGCTACCCGTAAAGTATTGGATAGCATTACCAATTGGTGATAGACCACATTTTCGAATAGTATTATTAGCTTAGAATCACAATCTTTTGGGATTGTGATTCAAATTGATTCATGCTGTGATTCAAATTGAATTACTGAGTGAATCAATTTGTTTTACGTCGTGAATCAATTTGATTCACATTACGAGAACGATGTTTTTGCAACCCGAAACTTCAATTCCCACTTCAAAATTCATTAGCATTAGCTGTCCGAGCCATTAGTTCGGACAGTCAAAGGTTTTGAATAAAAGAAAAGAGATGATTATCTGCGGAGTAACGAGACCATGATACGGGCAGCATTTTCCGGGGCGACTTCGTGACCAAGGCGTGCATGTACTTCCTGATAAGCCTGAAGCATGGTGTCACGGGTTTTCTGACCAAGAAGTATTTTGCCCAGTTCATCGTGAACATTCTTCACGCTGAATCGATCGGCCATAAGTTCCTGCACAATCTCTTGATCAGCCACTAAGTTGACCAAGCTAATATATTTGCATTGGATAATGTGGTCGAATCCCAGACGTGCAAGGTGGGGTAGAGGTGTCTTATAGCATACTACTTGGGGAACATCAAAGAGAGCTGTCTCCAGAGTTGCCGTCCCACTTGTTACTATGGCGGCTTCTGCATGTCTAAGAAGTGCGTAGGTTTCGTTATCCACCTTCTTGACATCGTTTCCAGAAATATATGTTTGATAAAATTCGTTGTCTATAGATGGGGCGCCAGCAATGACCATCTGATATTCTGCATGGCCTTCGCAATAAGGGCGGGCAGCCTCGATCATGGCTGGTAAGTTGTCTTTGATTTCCTGTCTACGACTTCCGGCAAGCAGGGCGATGATGCGCTTGCTTGGGTCAAGTGAATGATGCAAGCAGAAGTCTTCTCGTGTCTCTTCATAACTGGCCAGAAAGCTATCCACCTCCTCCACGGTAGGATTGCCTACATAATGAATCTTGAAATGATGCTTGTCCTCAAAAAATGGAACCTCAAAAGGAAGGATAGAGAATAATTCGCTGACATCTCGCCGAATGGCCTTGATGCGCCATTCTTTCCATGCCCAAATCTTAGGTGAAATATAATAATAGACTGGAATCTCAGTATGCGAATGGATATACTTGGCAATATTGAGATTGAAGCCGGGGTAATCAACCAAAATTACCACATTTGGTTTCCATGCCAGGATATCGCTCTTGCAAAAACTCATATTGCGAAGGATGGTTGGCAAGTGCAGCAACACTGGGCCAAATCCCATATAGGCCAACTCCTTGTAATGGCGGACTCTTGTGCCACCGATAGCCGTCATAAGATCTCCACCAAAGAATCGGAACTCTGCTCCAGGGTCTTCCTCTTTCAAGCTTTGCATCAATCGACTCGCATGGAGATCTCCTGATGCCTCGCCCACGATGAGATAATACTTCATGGCTTCTTAGAAGTTTTATTTTGAAGGTTGCTTAGGCTTGATGTCCCATGATCTAACATTATCCATGAAGTTGTAGGCGGTAACGTCTATTGTGGTCGGTGTAATGGCAATATAGCCATTTTCGAGTGCCCATTGATCAGTGTCCTCTGCAAGCGGCTCGTCGTTGCGATAGCTTCCAACGACCCAATAATAGTCGTAGCCACGTGGATGATGCTCTTTTGAAATTTCGTTGGTCCAGCTTCCATGGGTCATGCGACACACACGAACACCTTCAAATGATTGACGAGCAGGGAAATTGACATTGAGACAGATTCCCTGAGGAAGTCCATCAACTAGAACCCGACGTATGATCTCCTCAATATAGGGGCGCAACGGCTCAAGGTTGGCATCCTCTTCGTAATAGCAACTTGAAAAGGCAATTGAAGGGATGTATTTCATACAGCCTTCCTTGGCTATGCCCATAGTGCCGCTATAATGGTTGTTGATTGATGAATTGTCGCCGTGATTAATGCCGCCGATGATCAGGTCAGGACGTCGCTCTGGACATAACTGGTCAAGAGCAATCTTTACACAGTCTACAGGTGTGCCAGTACAAGACCATACCTCTGTATCCCCCATGTTGTGGCGACGCTTGAGTCGTAGATAATCTGTTCCGGAAAACGCACAAGAGAAACCTGAACGAGCGCTCTCTGGAGCAACGACCAATACGTCGGCAAATGCCTTCACAACATCTGCCAAGAGACGAATGCCGGGTGAATGGTAGCCGTCATCATTGGAAATAAGAATGAAAGGTTTGGTTTTTTCCATATTAATGTGATTTGCTTTGCAAAAATACGAAAAAAGGTTTAATTATCTTCATTCTCATTGAAAATAACTATCTTTGCATTCAAAACATGCATACTCTCACTGCATAAATATACCTTGTGGGAGTGAAAGAAATCAGAAAAACCTATGGCAAAAATCATTGCTTTAGCAAATCAGAAAGGTGGGGTCGGAAAAACCACCACTACCATCAATCTGGCAGCATCGTTGGCCACCTTGGAAAAGACTGTTCTCGTGGTTGATGCCGACCCACAAGCAAACGCCTCTAGTGGACTTGGGGTTGACATCAGTCAGGTTGACTGTTCGCTATACGAATGTATCATTGATCACGCTGACGTACGTGATGCCATTTATACCACTGATATTGAAGGGTTGGATATCATTCCTAGCCACATCGATTTGGTGGGAGCAGAGATCGAGATGCTCAATCTGGATAACCGCGAAAAGGTCATTAAGAACATTCTTACACCTCTGAGGGAGGAGTACGACTATATTCTCATCGATTGTTCTCCTTCCTTGGGTCTCATCACAGTGAACTCCCTGACTGCAGCTGACTCGGTCGTTATCCCTGTTCAGTGTGAGTACTTTGCGCTTGAAGGCATTTCCAAGTTGCTCAATACTATCAAAATCATCAAGAGTAAACTTAATCCAAAGCTTGAAATCGAAGGATTCCTGTTAACGATGTACGACTCTAGACTTCGTCTTGCCAACCAAATCTATGACGAGGTTAAGCGCCATTTTCAAGAGTTGGTGTTCAAGACCGTCATTCAGCGTAATGTGAAGCTTTCTGAAAGTCCAAGCCACGGACTGCCCGTCATTCTCTATGATGCAGAATCGACCGGAGCAAAGAATCACTTGGCACTGGCCCGTGAGATTATAGA
Source organism: Prevotella sp. UBA5387 (assembly GCA_002407775.1). Taxonomy (GTDB): domain Bacteria; phylum Bacteroidota; class Bacteroidia; order Bacteroidales; family Bacteroidaceae; genus Prevotella. The sequence goes on along the minus strand of DHOP01000067.1, from coordinate 45,238 downwards.
GAAGAATCAATAGAGTGTTGATTTTGGTGTAAAAAATGGAAGCAAGGAGTTTATAGATAGAAGATTTCATTCGAAATGGCTGTAAAGAAGAAGTTTAATGCATTAGGAAGAGGGCTTGATGCCCTCATATCCACTGAGGCTGTTCGTACTCAGGGGTCGTCCACCATCAACGAAATATCACTTGACCAGATAGTACCCAACTCGGATCAGCCACGCAGTCTCTTTGATGAGGATGCCTTGCAAGAGTTGGCTAATAGTATCAGTCAGATTGGCATCATCCAGCCAATCACCTTGAGGCAAATCTCTGATAATCGTTTTCAGATCATCGCAGGTGAACGACGGTGGCGTGCTTCGCAGATAGCAGGATTAAAAACTATACCTGCTTACATTCGCACCATCAAGGACGAGAATGTCATGGAGATGGCCCTCGTGGAGAACATCCAGCGCGAGGACCTCAATGCTATAGAAATTGCTTTGGCATACGAGCACCTGCTGGAAAATTCGGGGATGACCCAAGAGAAGGTCTCGGAGCGCGTCGGCAAGAGCCGCACGGCCATTACCAACTATCTTCGACTGCTTAAGCTTCCTGCCCAGGTACAGATGTCACTTCAGAAGAAAGAGATAGACATGGGCCATGCACGTGCATTGCTTGCCTTGGACAGCCCGTCTCTACAGCTCAAGGTCTTTAAGGAGATTCTTAAAAACGGCTGGTCAGTACGCAAAGTAGAAGAGATGGTGCAACACCTTAAAAATGGTGAGGACATCGAAAGCGGTAAGCGTAAGATAATGGCTAAGGCAAAGCAGCCAGAAGAATTCAATGTACTAAGGGATCACTTGTCATCGTTTTTCAATAGCAAAGTGTCTCTCTCATGCAATACTAAAGGCAAGGGAAAGATCACAATACCCTTTAAAAACGAGGAGGATCTGGAGCGCATCATGCATGTATTTGACCAATTCAAGCAACAGTAGTAAGTGGATAGTTGCACAAAGACAGTTATAAGATTTTTTATCAGTATTGGTCTGATATGCTGGTCTCAGTCTATTGATGCCCAGCTACCTGTTGACTCGCTCGATAGTAAAGCCCCTCAAAGTATAGGAACAGACATACAGCACCTTGGTGCCAAGCGTGACTTAAATGTTGAAATGACTGATGAGGCCGTGATGAAGATGGCCTTGACGGATAGTACTACAACTGAACCTAAGCGTGATTGGAATACTTGGCGCCCAACTCCAAAGCGAGCATTGTGGCTGGCGCTGGTCCTACCAGGAGCAGGGCAGATTTATAATCGCAAGTTTTGGAAGCTCCCGATTATCTATGGGGGATTTGTGGGCTGTGCCTATGCTATGCGTTGGAACAACATGATGTATCGGGATTATAGTCAAGCCTATCTCGACATCATGGACAATGACCCTAACACCCAAAGCTATAATCAATTCCTGCACTTGGGCAACACGGTAACGGCTGAAAACATGCAGCGCTATCAAGACATCTTTAAAAAGCGCAAGGACCGTTATAGACGTTGGCGCGATATGAGTTTCTTTGTCTTGGTGGGCGTCTATGCAATATCGGTGGTCGATGCATACGTTGATGCCTCGCTATCGGAGTTTGATATTTCTCCTGACTTGAGTTTGCATATTCAGCCAGCTGTCATGAATAACGGACTGGATAGAAATCCATTTCGCAGTTCGGCATTGGGTATGCAATGTAGCCTAAACTTTTAAATTGAATGAGAAGTAGAAAGATAATGAACAATCATAAACACATACTAATAGTTGCGATGGTTTTTGCTGGTACTTGTACGGCAGTGGCCCAGAATGACCACCATACTATTACTGCAAAGGGTATCGATGGCAAAGAGGAAGTAATTGACCTGCCAGAGTCAATGACCCAAGAACTTGACAGCTTGCTTAATTTATACCATACAAAAACTTATCTCAAACCAGACACGGGATGTAATATGCCTGATGTCAATCCAACATATCCTCCTGAAGTCTTCAAAGAGCGCTTGGCAAAGTTGCCAACAATCATTGAGCTGCCATACAATGAGATTGTGCAGCAGTTTATCAACCGGTATAGTGGAGAGTTGCGGGGCAAAGTAGCGCTATGGCTTGGGGCGCAAAACCTCTATATGCCCATCTTTGAAGAAGCTCTTGAGAGCTATGGAATGCCTTTAGAATTGAAGTATCTGCCTGTGATTGAATCCGGTCTTAACCCAAATGCTGTATCCAGAGTTGGTGCTACCGGGTTGTGGCAGTTCATGCTTTCAACAGCAAAGCGCTATGGACTAGAGGTTAATTCCTTAGTGGATGAGCGCAAGGATATTGTTAGATCGTCTTATGCCGCTGCACGTTACCTGCGTGACCTTTATAGCATTTATAAAGATTGGAATCTTGTGATTGCCGCTTATAATTGTGGTCCGGATAATATCAGTAAGGCCATCCACCGTTCCAAAGGGAAAACGGACTATTGGCAGATTTATCCAAAGTTGCCTCGCGAGACGAGAGGATATGTTCCCGCTTTCATTGCGGCAAACTATATCATGAACTATTATTGTGATCACAATATTTGTCCACTAACTACTACATTGCCAGTCAAGACAGACACAATCATACTTGACCGTGATGTACACTTTGAACAAGTTGCTCATGTGACCGGGATTGAAGTAGCACAAATCGAAGAGCTCAACCCACAATATCGACGTGGTGTTGTAAATGGCTTCTCCAAGCCCTCGTCACTGCGTTTACCAGCTGACTTAGTCAATGTGTTTATTGATCGGGAAGATTCCGCTTTTGCTTATAATGCCGAAAGCTATTTAACTAAACGCAGGGAAGTAAAACTTAATGGTACTGCTGATTATGTTGTCAATAATAATCAAGTAACCCTTGTGTCCAAGGACACTGAAGGAGAAGACGAGGTGGACCAGGAAACAACCTCAACAGTTAAGAAGAGCAGTAAGAAAAGCAAGAGAAGTGCTCGACCTGCAAAGAAAAAGAAGAGAACCAGGTCCAAGAGTGTTACTGTCAGGGACGGAGACACCTTGAGTGAAATAGCCGAACGCAATCATACTACAGTGAAGAAGTTACGCAGTCTGAACGGTATTAGTGGCAACCATATCAGGGCTGGAAAGAAAATCAAGGTTAAGTAAGTCTAGATTTCTATTACCCCTAACGCATCTGTTGAAATGGATGAACAAGAACTAAAGAACAAAGAGCGGGAAGCCGAAGACAATAGGATAATCAATGAGGCCTTCAACCATCTGTTGGAGACCTACATTACCTCTCCCCATCGCAAGAAGGTCGATATTATCACCAAGGCTTTTAACTTCGCCAAACAGGCCCACAAAGGTGTAAGGCGTCTGTCAGGAGAACCCTATATCCTTCACCCATTGGCCGTGGCACAGATCGCCTGTGAAGAAATGGGACTTGGATCGACTAGTATCTGTTCGGCATTGTTGCATGATGTAGTTGAGGATACAGACTACACCGTCGAAGATATCCAGAATATTTTTGGCGATAAGATTGCTCAGATTGTAGACGGTCTTACCAAGATTAGTGGCGGAATCTTCGGAGACCACGCATCTGCACAGGCAGAGAACTTCAAGAAACTGCTCCTGACGATGAGCGACGACATCCGTGTTATCCTTATCAAGATATGCGATAGACTGCATAATATGCGTACTCTCGCCTCACAACCAGCCAACAAGCAATATAAGATTGCAGGAGAAACGCTCTACATTTATGCACCACTGGCAAACCGGCTAGGCCTCAACAAAATCAAGACAGAGCTTGAGGATCTAAGTTTCCGGTATGAACACCCCCAAGAATACGCTGATATCGTAAACAAGTTGTCCTTTTCTGAGGATCAGCGCAATAGACTTTTCGAAGATTTTACAGGTCCTATTCGCGAAGCGCTTGACAAGATTGGAATTGAATACTATATCAAGGCACGCATCAAGAGCCCTTATTCTATTTGGAGTAAGATGCAGAATAAGCATGTGACTTTTGATGAAATCTACGATATTCTGGCTGTCAGAATTATCTTCACGCCGAAGAAACGTGAGGATGAAATCAATGATTGCTTCCAGATATATGTTGCCTTGAATAAGATATATAAGAGTCATCCCGATCGTCTTCGCGACTGGGTGAATCACCCTAAGGCAAACGGCTACCAGGCTCTCCATGCCACTATGATGTCGCGTAGGGGACAATGGATAGAAGTCCAGATACGTTCCTATCGGATGGACGAGATTGCGGAGCAAGGCTTTGCTGCCCACTGGAAATACAAGGAGGGTGAGGCGCATGATGATGAGATGGAGCTTAACAAGTGGATTGGCACCATCAAAGAGATTCTCGATGATCCACAGCCTGATGCCATGGATTTCCTCGACTCCATCAAGCTCAATCTTTTTGCATCTGAAATATTTGTTTTCACACCCAAAGGTGAGGTAAAAACAATGCCTGCGGGGTGTACGGTACTCGATTTTGCCTTTCAACTTCATTCTTACCTTGGCAGCCATTGTATTGGGGCAAAGGTAAATCATAGACTTGTTCCCTTAAGCCACAAATTGCAAAGTGGCGACCAAGTGGAAGTACTTACTTCCAAATCCCAGCATGTAAGACCTGAGTGGGTAACATTTGTCTCTACTGCTCGCGCCAAGAATAAGATACAGGCGATTTTAAGAAAGGACCGTCGTGATTTGCAGAAGAAGGGCGAGGAAGTACTTGATGCGTGGCTCAAGAAAAATGGACAAGAACTTTCAACCTCCATCATCGACCGTCTTTGTGAGATACATGAGCAGGATCAGGAAGCGTTGTTAACTGCTCTCGGCGACGAATCTATCATACTCGGCGATAAGGACTTTGAAGAGTTACTTGGTAAGACAAAGAAGGATTCTACCTCCTCGGGCTGGAGAAAGTTCGTTCCATTCATAGGAAAGGGAAAGAAAGATAAGCCAAGCATGCAACAAGAGACTCCTATTCAGGAATTACTGACGGTGAACGATACCTTCAATAAGAAGTTGCCATGCATAATTCGTGAGGATACGATAGGCATGTACCTTTTTCCACATTGTTGTCATCCTATCCCAGGTGATGATATTCTCGGCTTTATTGATAGTAAGAAGCATATTGAAATCCATAAAAGATCGTGCCCTGTTGCCGTTAAGCTCAAGTCAAGTTTTGGCCCGCGTATTCTTGATGCTAAGTGGGACATGCATCGCAAGCTCTTCTTCGATGCTACTATCGAAGTAGAAGGTATAGATCGCAAAGGCATCTTCCGTGATGTGGCTGAAGTCATTTCCGATAAGATGAATGTCAATATCCACAGACTTAGTTTCACTTCCGACAAGGGAATCTTCCAAGGAAAGTTGGAGTTACGAGTGCATGATCGGGAAGAAGTGAAGCTCATCATGAATAGAATGAAGAAAGTTCCCGACCTTAAAGAAGTTCGTCAAATTTTATAACCTATGAAAAAAATATTTCTATCAATCATTGTTGCTTTATCTTTCGCACAGCTATCTGCTGCTAATAAGTATGACAATCCAGATACTTTATTTGTGGCGCGTGATGGTACCGGAGAGTTTCGTAACATCGACGATGCTATTGAAGTATGCCGCGCGTTTATGGATTATCATAAAGTCATTTTTGTGAAGCATGGTGTTTATAAGGAAAAACTTATCATCCCGTCATGGCTTACCAATATAGAGATTTGTGGAGAAGACCGTGACAACACCATCATCACTTATGATGACCATGCTAACATCAAGCGTTTGGACAATGGTCAGCCAATGGGTACTTTCCGCACCTATACGCTAAAGATTGAGGGTAGTGGTATTACCATGAAGAATATCACCATCGAAAATAATGCCGCTCGGTTGGGGCAAGCAGTTGCCTTGCACACAGAGGGAGATCGGTTGGTATTCATCAATTGCCGCTTTCTAGGCAATCAGGATACTGTCTACACTGGTGTTGGTGGAACAAGACTATACTTTAGGGGATGCTATATTGAAGGAACGACGGATTTTATCTTTGGTCCAAGTACAGCGTGGTTTGAAAACTGCACTATCTATTGCAAAATTAATAGCTATATTACTGCGGCATCCACACCGGCTGACCAATCTTTCGGTTATGTTTTCAATCATTGTAAGCTCACTGCCGCACCTGAAGTAACAAAGGTTTATCTAGGCCGTCCATGGCGACCCTATGCATATACCTTGTTTATGAATAGTGAGTATGGTAAGTTCATTCGTCCCGAGGGATGGTTCAACTGGAGTAATCCAGAGAATGAAAAGACTGCCCGTTATTGTGAATATGGCAATGTTGGAGAAGGTGCTAACACCCAGCAGCGTGTCACTTGGTCACGACAACTCAGTAGGCAAGAAGCTAAGGCAATCACTCTCGTAAACGTTTTCAAAAAGAGTTCTGACTGGATTCCAGAGGAATAAGCTAAGTTTTTGTTATAGTTTATTTTTTTTTAACTTGAAATGAGATAGGGAAAGGATTTTTTTCCTATCTTTGCCCCAACTATCTACTATTCTCCCTTGCGAATTAATCGCATCAATTTGCCAAGTTATCAAGTGCTTATTAATTTTATCTTAAAAACAAAAGCTTATGGGAAAAATATTTACGCTTATTGCGGCTGTTGCCATGGCAACGAGTATGAATGCTCAAACGATCACTTTCGGTGATGTTGCTGTGTTGAATGCCGACCTTCAAACGGAATGGATAAATGGTGACGTCAAACTGGTTATAGTAAAAGACGCTAAGCCTTCTATTGACCTTAATTCTGCTTACTTTGGTACAGCAGAAGCTACAACTCAGTACACTAGCCGTCTCAAAATGGGTGGTAAGTCTTCCAGTACACGATCACTTGCATTAACCGTTCCATCTGATGGAATTGTTAAGGTAGCGGCGCGCTCATCCAATAAGGATGCAATAGACCGTACTGTTGTTTTGAACCAAGATGGACAGGACCTGGTAAGTCAATTGGTTTATGATGCTCAGGCTATTTCTGTTGACTCTAAAACTGTATATCCTTATGTTACTGCCAACGTAAAAGCTGGTACGATTGCGGTTAATTTTCCTATTGATGGAATCAACTTCTATGCATTTGAATTTACTGCAACGACAACGACAACGGGAATAAAGAACGTTTCCACATCGACCAATAGCCAAGAAGTTTACAATCTTGCTGGTCAGCGTGTAAGCAACACCTATAAGGGTGTAATTATTCAGGACGGCAAGAAGTTCGTTCAGAAATAACAAACAAACTACAATTAATCTTTTTAAATATAGGGAGACTTGCCACCGTCATAATGGCGGTCTCCCCCCTTTTATATCACGGAAGTGATATCCCGTAACAATATTATCATAGAATATGAACAATCATTTATTTTTGACCTTGGCTGCAACATTTATCTGCGGAGCTGCCATGGCTCAGACAACTGCACCCGCATTTCCGGGTGCTGAAGGTAATGGCAGATATACAACTGGTGGTCGAGGTGGAAAGATTATCCATGTTACTAATCTGAATGACAGTGGGACAGGTTCTTTGAGAGCTGCAGTTAGTGGCAGCCTGAACAAAACGATCGTCTTTGATGTCGGTGGCGTGATTCCTATGTCATCTGATCTTTCCATTGGTGCTAACACTACCATTCTCGGACAAACCGCCCCTTATCCCGGTATAACGCTGAGGTATTATACCGTCGAACCAGGTGCGAACAACATTATTAGATTTATCCGTATTCGTCGAGGACAAGAAAAGAATGTCAACGATGGTGCCGATGTTACATGGAAACGCAATATTACGAGTATGATAATAGACCATTGCTCGTTCTCCTGGAGTATTGACGAGGTGGCTTCTTTTTACGACAACAACAATTACACCATGCAGTGGTGTACAGTAGGAGAGAGCCTTAATAATGCAGGACATAATAAGGGCGCTCATGGCTATGGTGGCATTTGGGGTGGTAAGCTTGCCTCGTTTCACCATAATATGATTGCACACGTGAACAATCGTGCACCTCGTTTTAACGGCGCCCGATACAATTGGACTGGTTACACGGCCAATACCGAGTATGCGAAATATAATTGGCAAAATGCTGTTCAGTCGGAAAACGTAGACTTTCGAAATTGTCTTGTCTTTGACTGGGGCGGCGGCGGTTGTTATGGAGGTCCTGGTGGCGGATATATTAACATGATTAATAACTACTACAAAGCTACTCCGGAAACAAGTAACAAGAACCGAGTTACTCAGATTTCTATCGCCAACTCGACCACTTCCTCTACAGAAACGACCTATCTGGACATGACCAGTCGTTACTATATTAATGGCAATTATGTCTATAACTATGGTGCCAACTATGATTGGAACGGTGTAAAATATGACTCCGGAATACAAACAATTAACGGAGAAGCTTATTCATTTGACTCCCTCTATTACTATGGTAAAAACGTCGAACATGTCAACAATGTTAACGGAATCCCATGTGTCAAGATTAGGCTAGACAAAGAGACAGCCCCATCAGGCGAAATTACTACTCATAGTGCTGAAAATGCTTACGCGAAGATACTTAATTATTGTGGAGCATCTTTGTTCCGCGATGACGTTGACCTTCGCTATATGAACGAGGCAAAAGGAGATACATCTACCTACACAGGATCAGTTACTAATATAAAGGGTCGTATTGATGTTGTTTCAGATGTGGATGGGTACACAGAAAGGAACTTTCCCACTGGCTCACGTGCCTCTAACTATGATTCCGACAATGATGGAATGCCAGATGTTTGGGAGACAGCCAATGGCCTTAATCCTGCCGATGCATCTGATGCTATTACATACACTCTTGATACGAAAGGTTATTACACCAACGTTGAGGTGTTTGCAAACTCACTAGTTGAAGATATCATGCGCGGAGGCAATGCCGATGCTCTTACACCTGTAAACGAGTATTACCCCACCTGTACCAAGGTTGCAGGGCTAGACTACTATTCTGGCAAAATTGTTGAACGAATAATCCCCGTACCAGTGGACCCAAATCCGGGTCCTGTTGGTGATAGCAATAAGGGGAACGTTTCATGGTCTTTTAAGTCAGGCGGTACCGAATCAGCCACTTATTCTGCCGATGTGGCCAACGGTATCGCCTCCTCAACAGTGACGCTCGGTGACAGTCTTAAATTCTCAGGAACAACTACTGTTAACGGAACGGTAGAAACAGTTATACTGACGAATTCCAAACTAACGTCTCCAGCCGATGTCAATGCTCTTACTTTCTCATTTGTGCTGAAAGATGGATATCTCTTTCAGCCAGATAGCGTGTCCTTCACAGTGTCACGCATCGGCACAGACTCTGGCTTGTTGGACATATCTTATCAGACTGGCACATCAACAACTGTTCTTGATGCGGCAATATTGCCAAATCGAAACAACGAGACAGGTGGCTACTATACTTATTATAAAAAGGCGGTTTCGGGAGTTGTCGCAACCTCTGGAACCCACCAGCTTATAGTGAACATATACCAATTGAATGCAACAAAGCAAAATGCCTTTGCAGATATCGTGATTAGTGGCTTGTTGTTTTCTCCCAGTGGCATCAGTCGTCCAGCAACCGTAACGCTGTCTCCAAATTCTAAATGCTACAACCTTAGTGGTCAGGCGGTAGATGAAACTTACAAAGGGGTAGTCATAAAGAAAGGCAAAAAGATAATTCAAAGATAAATTTTCCAAACTAATTAATTCCAAACTAACAAAAATGAAACAATCTTTACTTAAATTTTCCGTGCTCTGTCTATCGCTCTTTGCAGCCATGACCGTGCACGCAGTAGATGTCGTCGCCTTATGGGACTTCCAAACTATGGCAGCCGATGCTGTATCATTTGAGAAAACCTCTGGGACTGTACCTTCCGATGTCGCAGGCATCGAGCTAACCGTTGATGCAACTAATGGTAAGCTCGCTACTCGTGGCAGCGATGCTCAGTTCAATGCTGGCACCATTATTAAGGTTCCTGTTAAATCTGTCAAGGACACCGTGACAGTCACATCCTATCCCAATTACCATGCATACACAGTAGGAGGCATAGCCGCAACAGCAGACGTAATTAACCATACCGCTACAACAGCTGAGGCTACTCAAGGCTATGTGGAGATAATAGGCACAGGTTCATCTTATCTTTATGCTATTCGAGTGGTACATTTAAGCATGATCCAGGAAAAAATGCTTTACACATCAACATTCACTGAATGGACTAATGCTCCAGCTGCTACCACAGAATCTGCTGTGACATGGGCAACAAAATACAGCCATGAGAGCTTGGTATTCTCCCTTTACAACACATTGATTAGTTCGACCAACCAGAATGTTGCTAAGTTTCCATCTTGGACAGGTGGTTACCTCATGTGTAGCAAGGCTGCGGATCCATACGTTATCACCTCTAAACTTGCTAATATTTCACGAGTTCATTTCCTTCATGGAGCAACAGGAAGCAATCGCGGTTGGCGATTAGAGGCCAAAGGAGACGGTGATGCAGACTGGGTTGTTTTAAGTAATACAGTTGCGACTACTGCATCGGGCACCAACGTTGATGTGGATGTTAACCGCACCAATTGTCAGCTTCGTTTCACCAACCTCAATGTTTCAAATAACGCCTATCTCTTTCGGCTTGACATCTATGGCAATGTAGATTTAAGTAAGATGCCAGCCTTAGGGACTATCTTTATCAATGGAACAACTTATCAGGCTGCTGATGTGTTTAAAGAGATGACAGATGGTTCGCAGACTGCAACCATTGAGATATCAAAGAAGCAAAGCATGATATCTGAGACCAATCCCATCACTGCTACTGCATTAAACGGACAAATTGGAACACTCGTTTATGAAACTGTTGGTGGAGCTACTACTGTTACGATTCCTGTAACTGCCAATGGAGAAACTGTGAACTATAAAGCATCCGTTGTATTCAAACCTGACTTTACGCTCACTTATTACAACACCGATGGTACCACTGTTGTGGGCACACAGACTGTTGAAAAGGATGCTACTATATCCGCATTCCCTTATAGTGTGGCAGATTTGACAATTGCTTCAGGATATGCTTTCCGCGGATGGGCAGCAAACCCCAGCGGTTCAAACAATCGCAAGTTTGTCCCAACGGATGTCATCACGGCCAACACTGCTATCTATGCTCTTGCCACTGAGATTGAGACCATGAGCACCACGCGGCGTTATGAGTTCAATATGGCGGATCAATATTTCTATGATGAGGATCACGAAGCTTTTAACTTGGTAGGTAGTGGTAAGTTCCACGATGGCACACACGGTTGGCAGTTTGCCGACGGTGATTCCCTTAAACTACTCGTTGGAGGCAATGCATACATCCTTGCATCGCTCTGTCGTTATGGTAGTGCGGCCACTATTAAGATCATTGACAGCAAGGGAAATCAGTTGTCAACGATTGAAACGCCTGTCACAAACGATGGATCAACGAGATCCTATTATTATCAAGGACCCGCAGACAACCTCACTTTGGTCTTCAGTGGATCTCCTTATGTCCATAGTCTTACCATTCTCAATGTCCAAGATTCACCTATCAGTGCTGGTCAGTCAGGGTACTATGTTGTCAAAGCAGGTGATGCCGCCAACCTCTTGAGTACGATTGAAGTAGCTAATGCAAATGCAAGTGATAATCGTACCTTTATTTTTGTGCCTAAGGGGACTTATAATCTGGGTGAGAAGGTGCTTACCCCCATCTCTGGAAACAATATTTCCATCATTGGTGAGGACAGAGATGCTACGATAATTGTAAATGCTCCTAAGGTTGAAAATGAAGGAATTGGTACTACAGCCACATTTCTTATTTCTGGCCAGAATACATATTTCCAGGACCTTACATTGAAAAACGCACTGGACTATTATGCAAGTGGTTCTGCTGGACGCGCTGTTGTCATTCAGGACAAGGGTAACCGTACTATCTGTAAGAATGTGAAGATGCTTTCTTATCAGGATACTTACTATAGCAATTCAAACGGACAATTCTATTTTGAGGATGGAGAGATCCATGGAACAGTCGATTATCTCTGTGGAGATGGTGATGTCTTCTTCAATCGAGTTAAACTTGTCAACGAGTCACGCACCGCTGATGGCAAGACTGGTCGTGATGTAATCGCTGCGCCTTATCCCTCTGACAATTGTAAGTTTGGTTATGTTTTTGATGGCTGTACAATAGATAACCTTGCCGCTTCATTCTCATTAGGACGTTCTTGGGGTGGACTTTCAAAGTTGACCTATCTTAACACGATCATCCTTCAACCCGCTGAGATAGACCCGACACGTTTTACTACAGGTGGAATGAATGTTTATGCCTATAGTTTTAAGGAATATGGATCTGTCGATGGAACTGGTACTGTTGTCACACCGGCTTCCAATATTCAGACCTTCACCAAGGATATGACAAGTTCTACCTACAACACCACAATGAGTGTTGACTCTGTTGCGCTCTTTGCCATAACCAAGGTGTTCCCAGACTGGACACCAGATGTGCTTTCTCAACAGGTTAGGTTGGGTACTATAACACTCATTGGAAGCACTCTAAATTGGGAAAGCTTATCAGGCACACCAGCCTATGCCGTATTTGCAGATGGTGTTTTCAAAGACATCACAAATACCAATAGCTATGCAATGGATCCGAATGTGAAGATCTACTCGATTCGTGCTGCTAATACTATGGGGGGATTTGGTCAGGCACAAGTCCTAGATGTTGCTACAAGCATTAATAAAGCCAAGGTAGATCAGGTAGTTCGTACTAAGTATTACTCTGTCGATGGCACACGTTTACCAGTTCCACGTCCTGGCGTCAATGTACGTGTCAATGAATTGGAGAATGGTAAGACTACTGCTGAGAAGGTTGTTATTCGGTAAAACTCATTCCCTTTAGGGATAACTAATAAGATTTATCGCGCACTTTGGCTAGTTCCATTGTGCGCGATGTTTAGTTTAAAGAAGTTTTCGTTTTCTTATAACCAATCGCAGATATACCTTCAAATTAACTTTATAAATGAACTATTCAATAAGTAAGACAGAAGGATGGACTCTCCCAAAATGACTCTGGAAACGGCAAAAATCTATGACAGTGTATTTCTATTGTGTCTTTCTCGATACCGGAAAGATATTCCTAGCTATGCGATCAATGCTTGCTAATGATGCCATTTGGCTACAAAGATAATAGGATTAGGCTACAATGACAGTTCGATTTGACACAAGTATATGGCGAAGCATGAAATATCGACTAAAAAAAAATAAAGATGGCACGAATAATATAATATTCGTGCCATCTTTTTGAATTATGTTGGTAATACTTTTTAAAAGTATCTACATGTTCAAACTTATGCTTTGCTCTGCTTATATCATTGTTATCGTATAGAGATAGATAACTGCTGCGGGAATGGCCATGAGCGAAGAGTCGAAGCGATCAAGTATGCCACCATGACCTGGAAGAATGTTTCCGCTATCCTTAATGCCCAAGGTGCGCTTGAAAAGGCTCTCCACTAAGTCTCCCCATGTACCAAACACCACCACCGTAAGGCCAAGTCCAATCCAAGCAGGAATACTCAACGTGTGTGGTTCGGCACCATTATTAGCAATCCAACCAATGATTCCAGCTGCGATAAGCACAAATAAGCCACCACCGATACTACCTTCCCAACTTTTGTGTGGGGATATCCGTGGAAAGAGTTGGTGCTTGCCCAACAGAGAACCCACCGTATAAGCTCCCGAGTCGTTCACCCAAAGGAAGATGAAAATGCTTAATGGCAAGAGCATGTCATAATGTATGCCGCTGCCATCAGGTGCCATCTCAAAGGCGAGAATATTGATAAGTGAAAGCGGTAATGCAATGTATATTTGACCAAGTGCCGTGTATGCCCAGTTGCAGATGGCACTTCGACTGCGTGTGTAAAGTTCGCTGATAATAAGATAGATGATGGAAAGCACATAGGGGACCATGACAACGAAGTTGTCCACTATGCCAGTTCGCCATGCTGCCACAGCGATAAAGAAGTACACACCGGCCACTGTGGATATGAAACGGTTGATCTGTGTGTCTGCCACACGGTCGTTAACAAGTCCGCCGTACTCCCAAAGTGCTAGAGCAGTGATTACAGCAAAAAGCGCAACCATGGCAGTTGGACTGAGAAATCCTACTACCATGATGGTCACAAATAATACTCCTGTAATGGCCCTTACAACTAGATTTTTCTGCTTTTCAGTCATACTGATCTACATATTGCGTATTCTTGTTCAATAAAAGAAGTGTCCTTCCGTCTAAAGAATTTACTCTTCCGCAGGCTTGTCCACCTCTTCAAAATCCTCTGTGTTCTTCTCTACCTTTGCGGCCTCATGCTCTAATTGTGCTTGCTTCACTACATCGGGCATGTCTTCAAGCTTAGGTTCTTCGACCTGTGCTTTGGCATCCTCTAAGGCTTTGTTCTCTTTGAGGATTTCATCAGTGCGGCTGACCCAAGGCCTCTTACCGAATATCTTCTCCACATCCTCAGCATAGATTACCTCCTTGGCAAACAGCAACTCTGCCAACTGACGATGTCCATCACGATGTTCCTCGAGTATGTGCTTTGCTCGAGCATACTCTTCGTTGATCATCTTGAGCACTTCGTCATCCATAATCTTAGCCGTGGTCTCACTATATGGCCGTTGGAACTGATACTCTTGATTGTTGTAGTAGCAGATATTGGGCAGCTTGTCGCTCATGCCAGCGTATGCAATCATGCCGTAGGCACTCTTAGTTGCACGCTCAAGGTCGTTCATGGCACCTGTTGAAATATGTCCAAGGCATACTTCCTCAGCTGCACGGCCACCCAAAATGGCACACATCTCGTCAAGCATCTGTTCTTTTGTCGTGATCACACGTTCTTCTGGCAGATACCAAGCGGCACCCAATGCCTGTCCACGTGGCACGATAGTTACCTTAACCAATGGGTTAGCGTGTTCGCAGAACCAGCTGATAGTAGCATGTCCAGCCTCGTGGATGGCAATACTCTTCTTCTCTTCGCGAGTCATCACCTTGGTCTTCTTCTCCAATCCACCGATGATACGGTCAACCGCATCAAGGAAGTCTTGCTTCGCTACCTTCTTCTTGTCATGACGAGCAGCAATCAAGGCTGCCTCGTTACATACGTTGGCAATGTCCGCGCCTGAGAAACCAGGAGTTTGGCGTGCCAAGAAATCAATGTCAAGATCATGGTCTGTCTTGATAGGACGGAGATGAACCTGGAAGATGGCCTTGCGTTCTGCGAGGTCAGGGAGGTCCACATGAATCTGTCTGTCAAATCGACCAGCACGCAACAGAGCTTGGTCAAGCATGTCGGCACGGTTGGTTGCGGCAAGCACAATCACACCTGAGTTAGTTCCGAAACCGTCCATCTCGGTGAGGAGGGCGTTCAAAGTGTTCTCGCGCTCATCGTTTCCACCCATTGCAGGGTTCTTCGAGCGGGCACGACCCACGGCGTCAATCTCGTCAATAAAGATAATACAAGGAGCTTTCTGCTTTGCTTGGGCAAAGACATCGCGTACACGACTAGCACCCACACCAACGAACATCTCTACGAAGTCCGATCCAGACATGGAGAAGAACGGTACACCAGCCTCACCGGCTACGGCCTTGGCAAGCAGTGTCTTACCAGTTCCCGGAGGACCTATGAGCAGTGCTCCAGTTGGAATTTTACCACCAAGGTCGGTATATTTTTGTGGGTTCTTCAGAAATTCTACAATCTCTTGCACCTCCTGCTTGGCGCCTTCCTGTCCTGCAACGTCCTTAAAGGTGATGCCGAGCTCATTGCCTTTTTCATATAGTTTGGCTTTGCTCTTGCCCACATTAAACACGCCACCGCCACCGCCACCGCTGCTCATGCGACGACCCCAGAACCAAATCAGACCGAAGAAGAGTATTAATGGAAGCAGATTTATGAGTAAAGCAAAGAAGTCATTACCTTTCTCATTGTTATAACTATAACTGGCGAAGTGTCCTTTCTGTTGCTGAGCGTTAAGGAAGGTCTCCACTTGGTCCACCGAGCCGATCTGCACAGAGACGTATGGATTGGAACCAACCTGCTTGGCAGTCATATTAAAGACTGTGCGAATGAACTTTGGCTTGACATACATTCGCAGCGAATTGTCGGTTTTGTTAATGACTATGCGCTGGGCGTATCCCTTTTCCACATACTGCTTAAATTCAGTATAGGTTGCCTCTTGATTAGCTCCGGCACCGCGGGCAAGTGAGTTTCCACCGCCTGTGATAAAAATCAGGGCAAGCGAAATCGCGATGATCACGTAGATCCAGTTCATGTTGAACTTAGGCATCTTCGGTTGATCATCGTTGTTATTGTTGAATTTTCTGTTGTTATTGTCCATCGATGAAAAAATAGTTATATTTCTTAGGGAGTATCAAACGATGTGCCAAAGACTAGTCGAAATCGGGAATTTTAGTTATTTTAGCATCTTCCCATAACTCTTCCAAGTTGTAAAAGGAGCGGGTTTCAGGCTGAAAGATGTGAACCAATACGTCAACGAAGTCTATGGCAACCCACTGATTGTTGCCCAAGCCATTCACACCGACAGGTTTTTCGTCCATTTCCTTACGGCAGATGTCGCCTACCGATTCGGCGATGGCTTCCACTTGATTTGGTGAGCCGCCCTGACAAATCACGAAATAATTAGCTATTGCGCCGTCTATTTTGCTTAAGTCCGCTACTACGATGTCTTGTCCCTTTTTTTCTTGGATACCTTTGGTTATTGTTTCTACGAGTTTTGAAGATGTTGTCATAGAGTCTTTTGTATAGCTATACCTATTAATATATTAATCTTTAATAGGGCAAAGATACGGGTAAAAAACGAGAAAACCGGTCTTTTCGGCCAATATTTGTTCGTCTTTCAGTAATTGTGATTTTTTGATTGACACTTCTAAAAATCCTCAAAAAGTTTGGAAGTAACAAAAAAATGCTATATCTTTGCACTCGCAAATGAGGAATCGTTTTGCGATAGGCATTGGGATATGGTGTAATGGTAACACTACAGATTCTGGTCCTGTCATTCCAGGTTCGAATCCTGGTATCCCAACCAAATGCAAAGAAAGCCTGCTGAATTCAGCAGGCTTATTTCGTTATATTGACGAAGGCAATTTTTGTAATATCGTATGATGAGATATAAGATGCTGTCGGCACTATGCCTGATGGTCTTAACTAGTTTTGCGGCAATCGCGAAAAACCATTCCATGAGAACGAACGGATGGCGCGTGGGAGAGGAAGTGGATGCAGAGACAGTAAGTGATGTGAGCATTAACAGATGGTTTACAAAGCAGCCGATTCCTGATGATGTATTTGCTAGGATGATAGGGAAAAGCTATCCTGAGGATTGCAGTGTACCTCGTAGCAGCTTGTGCTATCTCCGTTTGCTCCATTATGATTTTGATGGAAAAACGCGCAAGGGTGAAATGGTCTGCAACAAGGCCATAGCTGCTGACCTCATTAGTATCTTTAAGGAACTCTATCGGCAGCGTTATCCTATTCAAGGTGTCCAACTTGTTGATGATTTTGATGCCGATGATGAGTTGTCTATGCGTGCAAACAACTCCACCTGTTTCTTTTACCGTCGCATAAAGGGCTCAAAAAAGCTTTCTGCTCATTCACGGGGAATGGCCGTAGACATCAATGCGCTCTACAATCCGTATTATCGTCGTAAAAGTGATGGTCGAGTAATCGTCCAGCCTTCCAATGCAAAGAAGTATTGTAATCGCGATGCTGATTTCCCCTACAAAATAGAACGTAACGACCTGTTACACCGCCTTTTCTTGCAACATGGTTTTCGTTGGGGTGGGGCATGGCGCTCGATGAAAGACTATCAGCACTTTGAGAAATAACTCTAAGCTACTTGGCAGTTACCCCATTGAATGGTAACGCCCGCCCTCTGAGTTTGTTACAATCGCCACAAAATCCAATAGGCAACGGTTAGTTGTAAGATAAAGATGATTGGAACACCTATGCGGAACTTCGGATGTTGGCTCTTGTGCCTAATAACGAATATGCCAATAAGTGCACCTATTGACCCTCCGATAATAGCAAGGCTAAGCAACGTGGACTCTGGAATGCGCCACATATGCCGCTTAGCCTTTATTTTATCCGCTATATAGACCACCAACGTGATTACGTTGATGGCCAAGAGATAATACAACAATAGTTTTGTCATCAGTCTTTAGGATAACCTACTGGGTGATTGATGACAATAATCTGACTCTGGTTAAGCTGCAACGCCGTTCTTACTGGTTCCTGATTAATGGTGCCACGCGGCACTGTACCTAACCCAAGGGCTGTTGCAGCAAGGCAAATGTTTTGGCTCACGTAGCCTCCGTCCAAATAACACATGGGGTTCATTTTGCCGTCTCCTGAGTTGCGGAATTTGCTAGCATCGCTCACAACAATAAGAAACACTGGGGCATTGGCCACACCTGTTTGTCTGCCGGCCACGTCGTTGCGAATGTCCTTTGTCG
Organism: Prevotella sp. UBA5387; assembly: GCA_002407775.1. Taxonomy (GTDB): domain Bacteria; phylum Bacteroidota; class Bacteroidia; order Bacteroidales; family Bacteroidaceae; genus Prevotella. Next base: position 26,692 of record DHOP01000067.1, on the reverse strand, counting down.
TAATGAGTTTCAAAGCATGCTCTTTTGGCAGATAGAGTGATGCTCCATCCTTGGTGGCCACATAGACAGATATGTCCTGGGCGTTGACGGCTGTTGGAGCGGTCATGTGCCCGTCTGGGCGGTTCACGCCGGTAGCTGCCCAAAGTAACTGACTCAATGTGGCGGTATTAATGATGCGATCTGTGAAGTTACGTATCGAGTGGCGGTTTTGCAATGCCGTGAACAGGGTAGTGGACACGCTCTTGTCAGGTTGTGGGAGTGGTGTGGTGCTCTGTGGCATGGCGCTCATTCCTGTCATGAGAAACAGCGCGAGAAGGATTGTTTTGTTCATTTTGCTTTAGTTTTTGGTTATCTGATAGCCAAGGATTGCTGGCCTTAGTTGGGCATGCAAGTTTTCTTGTCCCAATCATTGCAAATCTACGATTTATTTGTTAAACTTGCAAAGTCAAACGTAAAAATCAGCTTCATTCGATGACATATTGGATTAGAGCTTACAATCATACCCAGTTTCGTGTGGCAGATTTCATCCGCGATCACGGTTTCATAGACTGGCATGCCAGCAATAACTTTGTTGTTGGCGATCTGCTTTTTCTCTATCTCACTGCGCCAGAGAGTCGCTTGACGTTTATGATGGAAGTTGAGCGCGTGGATATGGACCTTGATGAGATAGCCGATGACAGTTCCTACTATATCTCTCAAACATCATACGACCATGCCATGAGCCATAATGAGAACAGAAAATATGTTCGATATGGATTCTTGATGGAACTTTCGTCCCCTGCTCTGACCTTGGAAGGCTTACGAGCACATGGTCTCTCGGGCGCTCCACGCTCTCCTCGGCGACTTTTGCCTGAGACGGTAGATTACATCATGTCGCATTTGGAAGATGGTAAATGATTGATTTTCATATCTTGTTTTTTTTGCCAATCTTGGAATTCTGTGTACCTTTACACACTTAAAGGATAATATGTCAAGCATCAAGCGTAGCGAAATCTTATTGGGGAAAATCCGTGATCAGCAGCCGCTGACTCGGAAAGAACAGTACAATCTCATTGTTGAGCTGAGTATTCCGTCAATGCTAGCACAGCTCACAACAGTGATGATGTTCTTCATTGATGCCTCAATGGTTGGCCATTTGGGTGCTGAGGCTTCTGCGAGCATTGGTCTTATTGAGTCCACCACGTGGCTTATGGGATCGTTGATGGGTGCCATGTCTATCGGATTTTCTGTACAGGTGGCGCACTTTATTGGGGCCAAGGACTTTTTCAAAGCACGCCAAGTGTTTCGTCATGCGCTCATTTTTGGAGGCATTTTCTCCTTGTTAATGAGTATCATAGGAGTTTCCATACATAGTTTTTTGCCCTATTGGCTTGGTGGTGGAGATGAGATTGCCCATGACTCCTCTGCCTATTTTCTAATCTATTCGCTCACGTTACCTGTAGTTTTTCTCTTCTATCTGATGAGCGCGATGCAGAAAAGCTCGGGTGATATGCGTATGCCTAGTATTCTCAGTATCATCCTATGCGTGCTTGATGTAGCGTTCAACTATTTTTTTATCTATATTCTTCATCTTGGAGTGATGGGTGCTGCGCTAGGTACTATGAGCGCATACATCGTTACTGTCATACCAATGTCGAACACTGCCCTACGTCGCAATAAGATGTTGGCGCTGCATTTGGATACTGAACCTTTCCGCTGGATGTGGAGTTATGTGCGCAACGCCATGAAGATTAGTCTTCCCATCGCTCTCCAACAGATGCTGATGAATGGGGCACAGGTGGTGAGTACGCTCATTGTAGCACCCTTAGGCAACATAGCCATCGCAGCAAACTCGTTTGCCATCACTGCTGAGAGTCTTTGCTATATGCCTGGTTATGGCATTGGCGATGCAGCTTCCACACTTGTTGGACAAACCTATGGTGCACGGCGAGCAGATCTATGCAAGAGTTTTGCCCATAAGACCATTGGTCTTGGCATGGTGGTCATGGCGTTTATGGGTGTGGTTATGTATATCTTTGCACCGGAAATGATAGGTTTCCTATCACCGGTTACTGAGATCAGAGAGCTGGGCGCATCGGTGCTTCGGATAGAGGCTTTTGCTGAACCTTTCTTTGCTGCTTCGATCGTGAGCTACAGTGTGTGTGTTGGTGCTGGTGATGCAATGAAACCAGCCATCATGAACCTTGTCTCCATGTGGGGTGTGCGTCTTACGTTGGCCTATTGGCTTGCCCAGACTTATGGACTTCGCGGTGTATGGTTTGCGATGGCGACAGAGCTGATTTTCCGTGGAATCATTTTCCTTATCCGCATCTTTAAAGGCAATTGGATGAAAGAGATGGCACTTGCAACGCAGGTTGAGTAAGATCAAACAACAACGTTACTTTTTCTTAGAGATAAAGAAAGTCAAATACAATGATGAGCCACCGTTACTACGTTGATTAGTTACGGTGGCTCTTTTTATTTTTATTAGCCCTCCTTTGTGAAGAGGTACTTAAGCATATCTCTGATAATCAATCGCCTCCTCTTGAATTCTGGAGGAATCTTAAATGCTTTTTCCTAAAACCATTCTTTTCTATTTGCCGCCGAATAATCCCTTTAGTTTGTTGAAAAATCCGCTCTTTTTCACTTGTTCTGTCACACTGTCGATGACTTCATTGGCCTTTCCTTCATGCTCGTCCATAAAACTAGAGACATTCTTTGCTGCCTCACTACTTTGCAGGTCCTCCACAAGACCCTCTATTTTGTCCTTTGCAGCTTTAACGGTCTCGTTTTCTTTCAGGTCATCGATGACTTCGTCCACCTTGTCGACGACTTTCTTTACTGTCTCGTTATTCTTCAAATCACCCAAGGCATCCTCTACTTTGTCTTTGACATTATTAACTACACCATCAACTTTGTTCTCAACCTCATCTTGATTTTTCGGTTCAATTGTTTCTTCTGGTCTCATAGTTTTTGTTTTAAAGTGATAATAATGGAAACAGATTAACAGTCTAAATCACTGTCAACATTGCAAATATAAACTTTATTTGCATACCTTCCAACTTTTCCGACATTATTTTCTTCATAAATTATTGATTTGTAGGGAGGTAACGAAAAGTGTCTTGTCATTGGTAAACGAATAATCCGAAGGGTCTTCAGTCTCAACTTTTCATTCCGATTGACACCATTATTGTGCCAAATATCAACAAAAAAGGGCAGCGCGCCTTAGCACGCTGCCCAAACTATTAATAACCTAAACCTAAAAATCTTTTACCAACGACCCTGTCCTTTCCAATTTCCTCTACCATTGTTTCCTCTGTCATTCTTGTATGCCTTACGTTCTTCCTTCTGCCACTTCCGCTGCTGTTTGTCATAGTTGTGCATTTCTTTTTCACGCTCCTTATAGAATTTTCTTCCTTCGAAAGTGCGAGCTTTACCAGGCTTGTACCATGTACGATTTGAATAATAGTTTGCAGGCCGACCACCACGATAGCTTACATATATCTTAGGCTGAGCGCGGTAGTAACGAGATGCGTTATAGCGGTTGTATATTCCCCAGTTCCAAACGTTGTTGGCCCAGCGCAGTGGACGATAGAAGTAATCGGCAGCTGCATAAGCGGCATATTGCCAGGGTGAGAGTATTACGTTCAGCAAGCTGTTGCGTCTTGTCCATGGAGAGCCGTAAACGTGCCTCTTGTTGTCAACTTGCATAAGATAATCGAGATTTATTTCATATGCGGCCTCATACTGCTCGTCTGTCAAATTTAATTCGTATGCCATCTTGTCGGCCAAGAACAGCGCTTGTTTCTTTGCTTGTCCGTAGGGCATTGCTGCGGCAGAAGCTGCTATCGCAACCATCATTGCCATTGTCATCATCATTCGTTTCATAGCTTTACGTATTAAATGGTTTTACTTTTTCTTTTATCTATGGCAAAGATACGCCCTTTATAGGCTTTTGCAAAGGGTAAAAGCCTAAACTGTCGGGGGGATTTCCCTAAACGTGATAGGGGGACGCAGGAAGCTTGCTGCCAAGGTGATAACCTTCGACGAACCATTGTTGTACTGTGGTGTCGTAGTATAACACCTTCGCTTAAAAAGAGTTGGGAACTCTTGGTCGTTTGATGAAAGATATATAAATTTGTACCTATGTTGAACATTATACAAGAACTTAAGCGTAAGGACCATCCACGGAAGTTTGGTGGTCTTGACATCTTTAAATATATCGGGCCAGGTCTTTTGGTTACGGTCGGCTTCATTGATCCGGGTAACTGGGCAAGCAACTTTGCCGCAGGATCGGAGTTTGGCTATGCATTGTTGTGGGTTGTCACACTTAGCACTATCATGCTTATTGCATTGCAGCACAATGTGGCACACCTTGGCATTGTGACAGGCCTGTGTCTTAGCGAGGCGGCAGAGAAATATACACCAAGGTGGATAGGTCGCCCCATTATCCTTACGGCAGTCATGGCCAGCATATCAACTTCCTTAGCGGAGATTCTTGGATCAGCCATTGCATTGCAAATGCTTTTTGGCATCCCCATCGTGTGGGGCTCCATTCTCACGGTAGCAGCTGTGCTCATCATGCTATTCACCAATTCTTACAGACGCATCGAGCGCGCAATCATTGGCTTTGTGTCCCTTATCGGGCTCTCGTTCATCTACGAACTTTTTTTGGTAGATATCGATTGGCCTGCTGCCGTGCACGGGTGGGTTGTGCCAAGTGTGCCACAGGGTAGTATGCTTATCATTATGAGTGTGCTTGGCGCCGTAGTGATGCCCCATAATTTGTTCCTTCATTCTGAGGTGATCCAGAGTCGGCAGATTAACACTAAAGGAAAAGTGGATATTGAAAAGACGCTTAAATATGAGTTTGTCGATACCCTTTTTTCCATGCTGGTGGGTTGGGCCATCAACAGTGCGATGATACTTCTTGCCGCTACCACGTTTTTCTCCACTGGGACGCATGTCGAGGAACTCTCTCAGGCCCAGGCATTGCTCACTCCGCTTCTCGGTAACAATGCAGGCAATATCTTCGCAATGGCATTGCTTTTGGCTGGTGTCTCCAGTACCATCACGAGTGGCATGGCGGCAGGTAGTATCTTTGCGGGAATGTTCGGTGAGTCGTATAATGCAGAAGACACGCACTCCATTGTGGGTATCTGTTTGTCTCTGGGTATATCGTTGCTGATCATCTTCTTTATCGGCGATCCGTTCAAAGGCCTGATCTATTCTCAGATGATACTGAGCATACAACTTCCCTTAACTGTCTTTCTACAGGTGAGTCTCACTTCTTCAAAGCGTGTGATGGGAGAATATGCCAATAAGCGTCGGAATTCGGCATTCCTTTATTCTCTCGCCGGTATCGTTACCGCACTCAATATTTGGCTTTTGATTGAAGCGATAACGATACCCTGACAGAGTGTCTCTTCTTTTTGGCGCTCCTCATTCGTACTTTACCGCCTTGTGATTCAAATTGATTCACCGAGTGATTCAATTTGTTTTACGTCGTGATTCAATTTGATTCACTCGGTGAATCAAATTGAATCACAATCGCCAATGACATGTGCCAACTTGTCATAAATTATCCTTCGCATGACTGCTCGGCATACCATTTGTTATTAATATGGCAGAATTAAAGTGTGGAAAGCATTTACAAAAGACATTAAACAAATATAATATAACAATTATGGGAAAGATTATTGGAATCGATTTAGGAACTACCAATAGCTGCGTTGCCGTGTTCGAGGGCAACGAGCCAGTAGTGATTACCAACTCCGAGGGCAAGCGTACAACACCGTCGGTGATTGGATTTGTGAAGGATGGCGAACGTAAGGTGGGTGATCCAGCTAAGCGTCAGGCCGTGACTAATCCGAAAAACACGGTTTACTCCATCAAGCGTTTCATGGGAGAGACCTTTGAGCAGTGCAAGAAGGAAATTGATCGCGTACCTTATACAGTGATCAACGACAACGGTTACCCAAAGATTCAGATCGAGGGAGCCGCCCATCCATACACCCCACAGGAAATTTCGGCCATGGTTCTTCAGAAGATGAAGAAGACCGCCGAGGACTATTTGGGCCAGGAAGTGACCGATGCAGTGATCACTGTACCTGCTTATTTCTCTGACTCTCAGCGTCAGGCTACCAAAGAGGCTGGCCAGATTGCAGGCCTTAACGTTCAGCGTATCGTTAACGAGCCTACTGCCGCCGCTCTTGCTTATGGTGTTGACAAGGCCAATAAGGATATGAAGATTGCCGTGTTCGACCTTGGTGGTGGTACATTCGATATCTCTATCCTTGAGTTCGGTGGCGGTGTGTTCGAGGTGTTATCTACCAATGGTGATACCCACTTGGGTGGTGACGACTTCGATCAGGTTATCATTGACTGGTTGGCCAATGACTTCCAAAGCAACGAAGGCATCGACTTGCGCAAGGATCCTATGGCTATGCAGCGCCTGAAGGAGGCTGCTGAGAAAGCAAAGATTGAGCTTTCTTCAACCACGACCAGTGAGATCAACTTGCCATACATCTCTGCAGAGGGTGGTGTGCCTAAGCACTTGGTGAAGTCTCTGACACGTTCTCAGTTTGAGCAACTGGCTCACGACCTCATTCAGAAGTGTCTCGTTCCTTGCCAGAAGGCCATGAGCGATGCACACCTCTCTACTTCAGATATCGACGAAGTGATCCTTGTGGGTGGTTCAAGCCGTATTCCTGCCGTGCAGACATTGGTGAAGAACTACTTTGGCAAAGAGCCTTCTAAGGGCGTAAATCCTGATGAGGTTGTTGCCGTAGGTGCCAGCATCCAGGGTGCTATCCTTAATAAGGAGTCAGGAACAGGCAACATCGTGCTCCTTGACGTTACTCCATTGACTCTTGGTATTGAGACCATGGGTGGTGTGATGACCAAGTTGATCGATGCCAACACAACTATTCCTTGCAAGAAGAGCGAGACATTCTCTACCGCAGTGGACAACCAGACAGCTGTAACCATTCATGTGTTGCAGGGCGAGCGTCCAATGGCAGCACAGAATAAGAGCATTGGTCAGTTCAACCTCGAGGGCATCGCACCCGCACGTCGTGGTGTGCCACAGATTGAGGTAACCTTCGATATCGATGCCAATGGTATTCTTAACGTTAGCGCCAAGGATAAGGCTACCGGCAAGGAGCAGAAGATTCGCATCGAGGCATCGTCTGGTTTGAGCGACTCAGAGATCGAGCGCATGCGTGCTGAGGCTAAGGCCAACGAGGAGGCTGATAAGAAGGAGCGTGAGAAAGTGGACAAGATGAACCAGGCTGACTCCATGATCTTCACCACCGAGAATTTCCTGAAGGACAACGCCGACAAGATTCCAGCTGACAAGAAACCAGCTATCGAGCAGGCTTTGCAACAATTGAAGGATGCTCACAAGTCAGGTGACGTGAACGCTATGGACACCGCGACGGC
>DHOP01000067.1:533-19073 GCA_002407775.1 Prevotella sp. UBA5387 | reverse complement strand
ACGCTATGGACACCGCGACGGCCGCTTTGAACGCAGCAGTTCAGGAGGTTAGCGCACAGATGTACCAAGGCGGACAAGCAGGTCCTCAGCCAGGTGGTCAGGCAGACGATTCACAGGGTGCCTATGAGGGCTTCCAAGGTGGTGCAAATGCTGGCGGATCTCAATCTGGCAACGCCAACGGTGGTAAGGATGATATCCAGGATGCAGACTTCGAGGAGGTGAAGTAAAGTTGATAAGCAATAATAAGTAAATCTATATAAATAGCGTGTAACTCAAGTAGTTACACGCTATTTTTTTTGTTAATCTATGTAATTCTATCGTTTATTTTCGATTTTTGGCTTGTATTTGCGACATATTTGCAACGCGACTTAAATAGCGACGATTTGCAACTTATACATACGTATAACGATTAATGAAGAGTATGAGAATACAAAATATGATGTAGACTATAATATGGCAAGGGCTCATCGTGATGGTAAAATGACTGATGAAGAATTTGTAAATGAAGTGTTTGAACCAATGGAGCAAGTCAACCAGATACAGGCACGAATGCTTGGAGCCGCATTCATACTTGCCAGTGGCGGACCGGCACAGGCTCATGTTGGAACTGGAGGAGGTGGAACGCAGTCGGATATGCCATGGGGAGAGAAAGATAAAAGACGTAAGGATGGATTTCATCGATAGAAAATATCGTTATTGATTGGACAGACCATTTACAAACCTAAATAAATATATTATATTTTACGCTATATAGACAGATTAATCGTATATTTGCAGTTAAATATTAATAACATGACTAAAAAACTCAATAGAATAAAAGTAGTTCTTGTCGAAAAAGGTGTATCTCAGACAGAATTAGCTGAAGTGATAGGTAAAAGCTTTAGTACAATTAATGCTTATTGTGCGAACCGGCAACAACCTTCATTGGAAGTGTTGGCGCTGATTTCAGATTGTCTTTCAGTTAGCATGAAAGATTTGATTGTGGATAGTACAGATTAAAAATAGACAACAACTAAATATGGCAACTACACACTTCTTTAATAATTCAGAAGGCAATTCGCTTTTCAATAAGTTGAAAGCAATTGCTCAAAACATGTCAAACTTCGACCGATTTTTGGCTGTCGTTGGCTTCTTTCGCTCGTCAGGTTACTTCAAACTTCGAAAGGAATTGGAAGGTGGCGATGGTAATGATGTGAAAGAGATAAAGATATTGGTTGGTATTAATATTGATGATATTTTCCGTAAACACAATAAGGCATTGCTCTTCCTATCAGACGAAGAGAAGGCTAAAAGCATTTACGAACAGGATTTTGTAGATGATATAAAAAATGCTCGATATTCACCAGAGGTAGAAGAAGGTATCTTAACCATGTTTCAAGACATTGCTGATGGTCGCTTGCAAATGAGAATTCATACATCAAAGAACCTACACGCTAAATTCTATCTATGTTTGCCTACCAATCACAATGAAAGCAGTGATGGCTGGGTTATTATGGGGTCTTCAAACATTTCTGATTCAGGTCTTGGACTTACACAACCACCGCGCTATGAGTTGAATGTATCTATGAAGGATTATGATGATGTAAACTATTGCCACGATGAGTTTATGCGCCTTTGGGAAGAAGGTGTACCATTGACTATCAATGACATTGACGCATTTAAGAAAAAGACATATTTGGGTTATCAGCCTACACCATACGAACTATTCATAAAAGTATTAATTGATGCGTTTGGAGATCAGGTTGAAGATGATTTTACGATTCAGTTACCCGATGGTGTAAAGGATTTGAAGTATCAAAAGGACGCAGTCATTCAAGGCTATCAGATGCTATTGGAGCACAATGGATGTTTCCTTGCTGATGTTGTGGGCCTTGGTAAAACCATGATTGCTACTATGATAGCCAAGCGCTATATAGAAGCTAACGGCAGAAATACTAATATCCTTGTTGTCTATCCTCCTGCTCTTGAAGATAACTGGAAAGGTACATTTAAGTTATTTGGCATCAGGAAGCATGCACAATTTGTAACCAATGGTAGCTTGAGTAAAATACTTGAAGGTAAAGACCAATATAAGGACAAAGAAGATTATGACCTTATTATTGTGGATGAAGCTCATGGATTCCGCAGTGATAGTGCAAGCAAGTATGATGAGTTGCAGAAGATATGCAAGGCTCCTTGCTCAAATCCAGGATTGCTTAGAAGTATTCAAAAGCGCATCATGCTGCTTTCTGCAACTCCTCTTAATAATCGTCCTGAGGATCTATTAAATCAACTTTTATTATTCCAAAATAGTCAGACATGTACTATTGATGGAGTGCCAAACTTGAAGGCGTTCTTTACTCCATTTATCATGGATTATAAAAAGTTGATGAAAGAACGTGAAAATCGTAATGTGACAGAAGATGTAGATAAACTCTACGATGACATAAGAAAGAAAGTCATTGATAAGGTTACAGTCCGTCGTACTCGAAACAATATTATCAATGATATAGACTATAATAACGACATTAAAGAACAAGGTATTACGTTCCCAAGTATTTTGCCTCCTGTTCCATTGGAATACAAGATGAGCGCAGTAACAAGCAAGAGGTTTTTTGAAACACTCGCGACATTGTCCGATGAAGAAAATCCAGAACATTTGGAGTATGCTCGTTATCGTGCTATTGAGTTCCTTAAACCAGAGCTGCGCAGTCAGTTTGGTAATGCCGTTCATATAGCTCAAACGCTGGCTGGTATCTATCGTGTACACATGGTTAAACGATTAGAAAGTTCTTTCTATGCTTTCAAGAAGTCTTTGGCTACACTCTTGCGTATCACTGAGGATATGATAAAGATGTTCGATGAAGATAAAATTGTGATTGCTCCAGAACTCAATGTCAAAGACTTGATGATGAAAGATATGGAGCTTGACGAAATTATTGAGTTTGCCATTTCGAAAGGTTATAACAAAAGTGATTTTTTATTCAAAGCAGAGGATTTTGATCCTTCATTTAAAGAGATGCTTGAGAACGACATAAAGCTTCTTAAGGTATTGAATGCTGATTGGGCAAATGAGAATGAAGATCCAAAATATGATGAATTCAAGGCTCACTTGACTAATGAGTTTTTAAATAAGAAAATTAATCCTGAGGAGAAGTTGGTATTGTTCTCTGAAAGTGTTGATACCTTGACTTATCTCTATGGAAGATTGACAAAAGAACTGAAGCTGAATGATGTATTGATGGTAACAGCAAAGAATCGCGACAGCATGAAGAAGTGCATCAAAGAGAACTTTGATGCTAATGATGATACAGCCAGCCGTAAATACAACATCATTATCACCTCTGATGTACTTGCTGAAGGTGTTAACCTGCATCGTGCTAATGTCATCATAAATTATGACTCCCCATGGAATGCAACAAGACTGATGCAACGCATTGGTCGTGTGAATCGTATTGGTTCTAAGGCAGATAATATCTATAACTTTATGTTCTACCCTTCAAAGCAGGGTGATCGTGAAATAAAATTGTATGCGAATGCATTGGTAAAACTGCAAGGCTTTCATTCTGCATTTGGAGAAGATGCACAGATTTACTCAAAAGAAGAAATCGTCAAGCAATTCGAAATGTTTGATAGCAAGGTTAAAGACGCTGTAGATAAGAAGATTGCATTGCTGAGAGAGGTGCGTGATTTGTATAATACTAACCGTGAACTCTATCACAAGATAAAGAATTTGCCAATGAAGAGTCGTGTGCTACGTGATAACAAACATCGAGCAGGCAAGACCATCGTATTTGTGTCGTCCAATGTGAAGACGGAGTTCTATCTATCAGACAACAATACGGTGAATATCATCGACTTCTTAGATGCTGTAGATTATCTTCGTGCCAAACCTGAAGAGAAACCATTGCCATTCTCTAATGATGAGAAGCATTATAAGAATGTAAACAGCGCATTAGAAAAGTATGTTCGTGATTTTGTGGAAGATGCTGATACCAATACCGTCGTTCGTAATGATTTAGACAAAGTGTCTCTTGAGGCAAATAAGTTTCTTCGTACCATAAAGCAAATCACCCAAGACTCGCAGTTAAAGAAAAGCTGTGATGCGCTTATGTCGTTCATTACTGCTGGGGTTTATCAGAAATTGCCACGTTATATACGAGAACTATCTCGTGAATACAAGAATGACCGAGTGCGAATGAAGCAAGATGAGTTCTTGCTATCTAATAAACTCGATGCCCTTGTAGCAGAGTATAATACACAAAATAAGGTTAAAGATGGTGACAGAGTAACTGTCGGAGACCCACAAATCATTATTTCTGAATCTTTTATTTGATAGAATATGAATTACACAAAAGATGATTTCAAATCTTTGTTTCAGGCAAAGTTTAATTATACAACGTGGTTTGATATGCTTAAAGATTTCTTTAAAGCAGATGAACTTCGTACAAAAGCGGAATCTATTTCTGATCCAGCTAACTGCGACAAAGGTTACTACATAGGTGCGCTCAACACGAACGACAACTATCGCATAGGTCTGTTCTATTATGAAATTGGCAACAGCAATGTAGCTCGTAAGAAAGTTGGATTGCGTAATCTTGTTAAGACATTTATCAATCCCAACTGGGGCCAGTTTGATGCAGCACTAGCTGTGTTCTCTGATGGCAATCAGTGGCGTTTGTCATTGATTAGTGATATTAAAGGCGAAGTTACAGCTGCCAAACGCTTCACATTTGTATTTGGCGAAAAGGATAATCTGTATCGTACAGCTATTGAACGTTTTGCCTTAATTCGCTCAGAAGGTGTGTCATTCGAGGTATTGAAAAAAGCATTCTCTGTAGAAGCACTTACTGAAGAGTTCTTCAAACTATACAAGGATCATTATGAACGTTTCTGTGATTTCATCTACCAGAATGCAGATAATGAGGATTACTTCGGTCCTGAATTTGCAGAATGGAATAGTCGAGAAGAGACGCAAAAGCATATACGTGACTATGTAAAGAATCTAATGGGGCGCATTGTATTCCTACAGTTCCTTCAAAAGAAAGGCTGGATGGGTGTGCCCACCGATAGAAACGATTGGACTGGTGGCGACCCTTACTTCATGCAGCATCTTTACGACTATGCTACCGAAGCGCAGAAAGAGGACTTCTTGGATCAAGTGTTGGAACCCTTGTTCTTCAATTGCCTCAATGTGCTTCGCCCTGATGATGTATTCGACACCAATGTCAATGGTATCGGCACTGTCAAGGTGCCCTATCTGAATGGTGAGCTCTTTGAGCAGAAAGAAGTGGATAAGGCGCAATCTAAGTTCCCTAAGAAGTATTTTCACGACCTGCTGAATCTCTTCTTGCAGTACAACTTCACCATCGACGAGAACGACCCTAATGATGCTGAAATCGGCGTTGACCCCGAAATGTTGGGTAAGATTTTCGAGAACCTTTTGGAGGACAATAAGGATAAGGGCGCATTCTATACGCCCAAAGAGATTGTGCGCTATATGTGCAAGGAGAGCTTGATTTCTTATCTTTGCTCGAATAATGGCGTGAAACATACCGACTCTATCAAGACGTTGGTCAATAACCACCAGCTGACGGCCAAACTTCAGGAAGATGTAAAAACCTGTGAACGCCTTAATAAGCATTTGCGCAACGTGAAGGTGTGCGACCCTGCCATTGGTTCGGGCGCATTCCCTATGGGCTTGGTGAACGAAATCTTTGCTTGCCGTAGTGTGCTGCATGAGAATATAGAGGAGACCGACGAGGAAACAAGCGGTCAAATCAAGCGTGAAATTATTCAGAACAATATCTACGGTGTGGATATTGAGCAAGGTGCTGTCGATATTGCTCGCCTTCGTTTTTGGTTGGCATTGGTTGTGGATTCTGTTCAGCCAGAACCGCTGCCAAACCTTGACTATAAAATCATGCAAGGTAACTCATTGGTAGAAAGTTACAAAGGTCTTGATTTGGCTAACCTATTGCATTGTGATGATATATTTGTGTCTGCAAGAGCAGAAGAACTTGGAAAGCACTTGAAGAGTTATTTTCGAGCTACAGATAACGAAGAAAAGAGAAAACTTCGCAATCAGATTGACTTCACCGTGAAGCAGTGTATTTATGCGTCTGGTATTCAGGATGCTATTGAGCTTCCAAACACTGATTTCTTTCTTTGGCACACCTATTTCCATGATGTATTCAAGGAGGGAGGCTTTGATATTGTTATCGGGAATCCGCCGTATAATGAATTACGCGATTTATCGGAAGGAGTACAAACGGCTTATAAAAAATCTGCTTTTTACAAATTCGCTAAAGGTGGACGTGTGAACATGTTTCAATTTTTCTATCCACTAGGTTTGCATATCATAAAAGATCATGGAATTTGCAGTTTGATAACGCAAAATTCAATTTTAGCAGAGGAAAGTGCATATCAGAATCGAAAGCTGATTTTTGACAGCTGTAAAATTCTGTCTGTTGATTCATTCCCAGAAAGAGATAATGTCAAACTTCGTGTGTTCGAATCTGCAAAAATGAGCGTATGTATTTTGATGCTAGAGAAGGCTGATAGAGATACATCTCGATTCAACGTACGAATATGGAAAGACAAATATATGAGTCAATGTCAGGTTTTCCATATCGATAAAGAAGAAATTAGATCGATTTATCCTGATGAGTTAATAATACCTATTTGTAACAATGTAAATTGGTCCATTTTAGTTAGCATGAAACAACAGTCGGAAATGTCTATCGTTGCTCAAGCTGGTGAAATAGATATGACCAAATACAAAGCTCTATTTTCAGATGATTCACTAGGAAAAAAGCGAGTTATAACTGGAGCTCAAGTTCTTCGGAATCATATAACAGATACTCCATCGCAAGGAAAGGTGTTGTTTTTGAATCCAAATGAGGTAAAGCTAACTGAATCAAGAAAAAATGATTTTCGGAAAGAGCGTATTGTAATGCAACGTATAACAGGTGTCGATTCAAAAGTACGAATAATTGCCTCAATGATAGCTCCAGAAGTATTCTGTGCTAATTCAACGAACTACATTTCAACGAATAAAAATGATGAAAGTATATACTACTTATTAGGAATCATAAACTCAAAGCTCATCAACTTCTATTTCAAGCAGACCAGCACAAATACGAATGTTACAAGCAAAGAAATTGCGAAATTCCCAATTATATTATCGGACATGGCCATAAAAAAACGTATAGACAATTTGTCCAAACATGTATACGAGCTGAAGAAAAGCAATAGTTTATGTGATACGACTTCTATTGAGCAAGAAATCGATAATCTAGTCTATCATCTCTATGGTCTAACCTTTGAAGAAGTGAAGATTGTAGATCCAAAAACGCAAATAACAAAAGAAGAATATGAGTAAACCTGCATCAGATAATACTATAAAACAGTTAGCGACTAATATGGGATGTGTTATAAATGATTGTTTCCCTAAATTGATAAACTGTATTAATGGGCTTTCTAAACTTGAAGAAATTCATCAATCAGATGGTGTAGAAAACAATAATTATTATGACTACAAGAATGTATTAGAAATGCATTCTTCTGTATTATATACAATAATTGAGGTCGCATGTTCTTTTCGTGCAGATTTTTATTCTAATATTACAATTGAAAAAAGGGTTAACCTAAAGTATATTGTTTATATTACATCAGAATTCTTTAAATCATATCTTAACTTAAATAAGAAAAATGAAAGCCTATGGAATAGTGTTTCAGAACATATATCGGCACTAAATATTGTTTCTATAAATAGCGACATAACCAAAGTGAACGAAAATATATCTCGATACAAGAAGTTATATTATGATAAAGATAAAGGAAACCGAGATATTACTGTTCACTATGATTTTGATTTATGTAAGTTGTATGATTATCTTGTGAATATAAGCGAGGGAAATGAAGCACAACGTTTATGCGATTTCATGGCAATAGTACAACCATTACATAATATACTAAGTTTTTATTCATCAGTAATAGTAAAACAAGTTCAAGTGGAGAACATTTCAACTTTATCAGATTCCTTATTTGACAAAACTTTGTCTGATAATTTGAGAGAGAAACTATATCCTTTGTTAGGTGATTCATTGCAACATTTTGCATACTGTTTAGATAAGAATATGCATACCTATTCTATAGTTGAGAAACTGCCTGATAACATTAAAAAAACATTGGGTAATTCTGGCTTAGAACGAATAATAGCTATACGAGACTATACTAAAACTGCCATATTACTGCATTATATATATATAGATTTAGGAACTACAATCAGAGGATATTTGCAATCGGAAACCTATATAGAGAAACGATGGATTTTAATAAGAATCAACGTCATTATCTATGAGGGATGGAAAAAGATATATAAACAACAACCTAATGGAGATAAGTCGTTATGGGAACAATTCATTTACGCTCCTCTTATTTTAATTGAAGACGAAGCAATTAAAGAGGAAATAACAACAGTAAACTTTTTGCTTGATGCATATAAAGAAAATAAGCAAATGGAAGAAATACGTCATAAATACATTCATTTGCGAGAGCATAAGAAAAATAATCTTCCCGACTTATTTAATGAAATATTAAAGCTTAATTCATATAAGGAGTTAAATAAATCTCTTGATTTTCTAAAGTTATTATCACGTATTATTAAGTTAAATATTAAAAGTATGCAGATTGCAGTTGAAGAAGAAAATAATATCAATAGAAAAAAGTTACAGCATCCGTTTAATCTTATTAAATCTAAAATTTTAGAGTCGAATATGCCAGAGGATAAAAAGACAGAATTGCTAAATACCATTGAAGATGGAGAGAGTAAAATAATGAGTATATTTGAATAAGCACACTTGTATAATGAGCAGATTAGATAAACTTTACGATACAATGGCAAATCTCAAAGAACTGGGACTTACCATTAATGAAGACCTTGTGAAAGAAGTGAATGAGCTTGAGGAAGAACTTATAAAAAAAGAGATTCTTCCTATTCTGACCAAAAACATAGAACCGGCATTACAGCCAGTTCAGCGTGAGCTAGTATTAGTCGTTGACTATATTCCAGGACAACCAATAAGCGTTCACTTAAGCCGTAAACGCAATTTTACAGCTGATATGCCTGATGCAAAAGAAATTGTAGTTGATCCTGAGGTTACACATCATCAACGAGATAATCATAATGAAAATGATGATAAAATACTGCGTGGTCCGGCTAGAGATATGACTGTATTCTTCCCTGATGGAACTATTATAGCAGAAAAGAAAGCTGTAGATACGCTTTATAAAGTTGTTAAAAAGATTGGTGTAGCTGAAGTTCGTAGGGTAGTTGAAGAAAAGAACTTGAAATTCTGTAAGGTCCCGGTTATTTCCAATCGCAGGGATGAAAAATATGGAAGAAGCCAAAAAGACTTAGGCGATGGTTGGCTGTTAATCACTCATAGCAACAATCCAATGAAGAAGGAGTTTATAGAAAAGGTTTCAGAAGCTCTTCATTTAGGTATAAAGGTAACATTGAATGATAATGTGTAATTTTGCAATATGACCGAACAAGATATATATAATTTATTAGCAGCAGGTGAGCGTGTAACTTTGGAATGCAAGAAAGCCCAAAGTAGTTTACCAAACTCTATGTGGGATACATATTCAGCTTTTGCCAACACTTATGGTGGAACAATCCTTCTTGGCGTGTATGAAGACACTAAAGAGAAAGATATGGCAAAGCGTTTCACCATAACAGGTGTGAATGATGCAGATAAGATTCGCAAAGACCTATGGAATACTATTAATAGTAGAGAGAAAGTAAACATCAATCTCCTTCATGATGAGGATGTGCAGACTATAAAGGTTGATGACAGGGACGTGATAGCTATTCATGTGCCTCGTGCAGAATATAACTTACGTCCTGTCTATATCAATAATAATCCAATGCGTGGCACTTATTGCCGTAATCATGAGGGTGATTATCATTGCACTGATCAACGATATAAGATGATGGTGCGTGACTCGCGGTTGATGATGGCGTTGACAGACACTTTCTCTGATTATTGCAAATGGAATAAACGGGATTAACTAAAAGGATGATGATGTTATGGTTTGCAATGGCCATATCATTCTATCCTGAATAAAAGGATATTATTAGCAAACATGGCATTGAGACGAGGGAAGGAGAAACAAATTATTAAACGTTTGAAAAGATAAGGACAATGAGTAATAATTATTGTATGAGTTGTGGTATGCCTTTGAAGCGTTCCATCCTTCCGGAATTTCTCTTTTTAGCTTTTCATTCCACACCATTTTGCCACCGCTTGACTTGTAGGGCTTGCCATTGGCATCTGGAAAGTCGAACTGAACAAACCAATAGTCATAGAGTTGCTTTGCCATCGCCTCCAAATTGCGATTGATAGCTCGATTCAGAGAAATCTTCTTGTCGATTGATGAAAATATTTCTCCAACTTTCTCCTGATATTCAAGAGAAGGAAGAAGTACCGGAATATCATTTAAGGTTTGTTGTGACAATGTATATCGCATACCACTTCCTGTAGCATTCAATTCAAAATACTTTTGGATATAATTTGAATGTAAGAAAGCGTTTAGGTATTTACCGTTTAGCTTATCTGAGTCAGGAGCTACCAAAGCACAATGATAACCAAGAAGCACGTTTTGAAAGTCATCTGCTATGTATGTTGGGATACCAATATCATCGCGTGTTTCACTATCCTTTGTGAAAGCTACTTGTCCTTTCTTGATAGAGAATTTGTTAATTTGATTATCATTAGCCGTTGCTTCCATCAATGATGGTTCTAAATCTTTTGTAATTGCCCAATTATGGTACACATCGACAAAATTACAAAGGCGAACATCTTGCTCATTTTCCTTTGATTTCTTATCGACATTGCTAATTAAGATATTCGCAATATCCTCCAATCTAAATTTTTTCCACTCATGCATAAATGACTATTTCAACTTTTTGTTTAAATAATTAATAAAAGAGCTACACGATACCAGCATAAATAAAGCCTCTTCAGATGCAGGTGTGTATGTACTATCACCATCCATTAAAGCATGGCGAATCCCTGTACTTGGTTGGTTTGTATAAGCATATAATTGTTCGAAAGCGTTTTTCAAAACTTGGGGAATAACTAACCCATTATCCTTCAGTTTGTTAAGTGCCCTACCCAACGTATCTTCTCCTGTCTTCTCACGACAATATGCTTCTACGGCGGAAATAGACTCTTTTATTGAATTTCTATAGTCACCCGTTGGTCTCTGGGCGTATAACTCTAGTGCTTTGCTCAAATGCGTTTTTATATTTGAAGGAGAATTATTCATAGAAGTTTCTATAGCTACAATCTCCTCTTTAGAAGTGATCTCGACGATCTCGTTGTCTATGACTCTATACGCAAAATTTAATCTTTCAAATTCAATATTAATTTGATTCACAAAGGATTTATAAACGTACATACGCCGATCATTTTTTGTGTCAAGGGCATATAAAAATTTGACGGTGAATTCAACTAAATCCAGTTTCTTAAACCATGGATTTATTTTGTCTTCTAAAAATGACGTTGCTACAATATTGTAGGATCTGGGATCGCCGAAATTACCTTCGCGTTCATTCAAAAAATAGGTCCAAATATACTTTTCCATCTCATAATATGGATATCCCGAATAAACACCTGAGTGACGACGAAAGAATCCTTCTAATTTGTCAAAACAAGAGCATAATGCATTTTGTATCTCTGGTGTAATTTTTTCTCTAATTATCACATCTGAGGGTTTTGTGTAATTATATCGTTCTGAAAAGAGTGTCATAATATTTCTATAAATGGGAATTAGTTGTTGATTACTCTTTATTACCCAGTTTCCGTATCTCTTGATCAAAATCAGAGTCGATTTTCTGGGTTTTATTGAAAATTTCGTACTCTTGTTCTGCCTTCTTCTTAGCATCGGTTGCCGAAACCTTACCTTTATCGGGTAAGATTTCGTATTGTCTAAAGCTAAGGAAGGCCACTACACTTTTAGAAAACTCCTCCATTGTGAATGTGTTCTCTCGCTCTACAAGGTCTTCTATATAATCAAAGAAACCCGTAACAAGACGTTCCAATTGCTTGATTTGCTTTTCAGGCAAATAGTTTTTAGCGACAGAGACATCAGACTTTAATACTCTACCATGGGGAGAATGCTTCCACGTTGTCAGTCCCATGTGTTCTTGCGTGTGGTCAGCATGGTTGTAGACGATCTCTGCCGCCGTATGACCTGTAATGGCATAGTGAAAACGATTTTGCATCATGGCATAGAATTCCAGCGAAGTCTTGGCATTCTTATCATAGTCGATGCTACACTCCGCATATATATCTGTAATCTGTTGCCATATACGCCTTTCGCTTGCTCTGATAGAACGTACACGCTCTAGTAATTCTCGGAAATAATCTTTTCCAAAAACGGCATTGCCCTGTTTCAAACGCTCATCGTCCAAAACAAATCCCTTTCGCATGTATTCTTTCAAAATACCCGTAGCCCATTGGCGGAACTTTGTGGCTTTGGCAGAATTGACTCGATAACCCACGGCGATGATAGCGTCAAGGTTATAGAATGTTGTATCTTCATTAACCTCTCCTCGAAATCCTCTGTTCACGACTGTTTCCATTTTGGAAATAGTCGTCTCCTGAATCAGTTCTCCTTCCTCAAAGATGTTTTTCAGATGTTTACTAATGGCGGGCACACCAACGCCGAAGAGTTGTGCCATCGCTTTTTGGGTCATCCAAATGGTTTCATCCCTTACTACGACTTGAACATTCTCTCCACCATCGGGAGTATTGTAAAGTAAAAATTGTATCTCGTTGTTCATAATGACCTTGTTATTTGGAAAGACTATTTACTTTTCGTTCAATTCCAGACTATCCAGTTGCTTCATGATCTCTTGCTCCAGCTCGTGGCTCTCCTCGAACTGGCTCTTGAGTTCGGTCTTGTAGTCGCTCATGCGCTGGTCGAACTCCTCGGCGGTGATATCTACATAGTCTATCTTGATGTCGAAATACTGGCCTGCCGAGAGGCTATAGCCCTTCTCCTTGATCTCGTCGTAAGAGACGGCAACGGAGAAATCGTCCACCGCCCGTTTCTCGCGGAAGGTGCTCACGATCTGCTCTATCTCTTCGGGGAGCAAGCGCTTCTTCTGGTTGTTGCCTTCCTTATAGTCTTCGCCCATCTTGCTGGCATCGATGAGCACTACCTTGTCGGCCTTGTCGCTCTTGTCGAAGAAGATCACGCTCACGTTGGTGCCCGTAGTGGCAAAGACATTGCTTGGCATCGACACGCATCCATACACCCAGTGCTTCTCCACGATGCGCTCGAGGATGCGTTTCTCCACGCCACTCTTGGCCGTCACGAAACCAGTAGGGATGACGATGGCGGCCTTGCCCGTGGCTTTCAACGAATTGATGGCATGCTGGATAAAACATGTGTAGATGGCCATTTTTGGCTTTTGGGGGTCAATGTTCTTCACGGCATTTGGCACGCCACCCCAGAAGCGAATGGTATCGGCGGCTAGCGTCTCGCGATCTTCCGGAAAATCGAGTTTGAAAGGTGGATTGCTCACCACAAAGTCGAACTTCTTCAAGGTGCCGTTGCTCTCCTGATGGTAAGGTTCGGTCAGGGTGTTGCCCTGGACCACATTTGGAAGACTTCCAGAGAGGTTATTTAGGATGAGGTTCAGTCGAAGCAATTCGCTCGACTTGTTGCTGATGTCCTGGCTATAGATGGTGCAACGGTCTTCGCCCACCTGATGCGCCAATGCCATGAGCAAGGTGCCCGTACCGGCGGCAGGGTCATAGCAGGTGACACCACGAAGCTCGGCATCGTCGTCTACCAACAATCGTGCCATGACCTGTGCGATGGCGCGTGGGGTGTAATATTCGGCATACTTGCCACCTCCGGCATTGTTGTAATCCTTGATTAGGTGCTCAAAGATGCGGGAGAAGAAATCATATTTCTCAGCAAACACTTCCTCAAAATTGAAGGAGGCAATGTTCTTGATGAGCGAGAGGGCAAAACCATCACGCTTCTGAGGGTCGGTTACGTAGGTTGTAATAGCCGAGAAAATGTTCACCCTGCTCTTACCAGAAGTGCTGATGGCGAAGGTATTGGCATTCAGATTGGCAATATCCACCAGCGTGCTATCCAGAAGTGTGGAGAAGTCGCCTTGCTGGGAGGCATTATACATATGAGCCAGCGTGTGCTCGGGTTTAAGACGTGGCACAGAGCCAGGAAGATAGCTAAATAGGTCTTCCACTTCGTCCTCGGTGAACGTGTCATATTCGGCATCCCATTTCTCGGTATTACGCAATCGTGGGCCATACACCTCATTTAGCTTCGCTTCGTAGCCAAACTTATCATTAAAGAACTTATACAAGAACATGTCGGTAAGTATCTTGTATTCGCTACTAGCCCCTCCAAGACCGAAAGCTCCTGTAGTGGCTTTCAGAGAGTCGATAAGGGCGATGGTAGCATCGGTAATATCTTGTGTACTCATTGTTATATATATTTTTTAAATGTTAGTGTTAAGAGAGTAGCCCAGTATGGGCTTCATGGGCGTATCCGCTTCTGTGCTGTACCTATCGGCACAGGGTTATTACGTCGTTCCACACATCCACGGACTTCGTCCGCGGTTATTCGTGTGTAGCCTCTTCGAGGCTTGTGCTGGCTTACCTGTTTGCACATCCACGGACTCCGTCCGCGGTTATTCGTGTGTAGCCTCTTCGAGGCATCTTGTAATCTATCAGTTCCGATAGTGGGTGATGTTACCGGCTTCTTATTCTGAGCATAGCCCAGAATGGGCTTCATAAGCATATCCGCGGACGGAGTCCGTGGTTTGACGATAGGGGTGAGGTATTAGTGCCGATAGGCACTACACATCCTGGTTATTTCGGCAGGTACATTTCGTTCTTATTTTATGCTCCTACGTATTTTTGATTATATTGGTTGAGATACTCTGATGAGATCAGATTATTGATATATTTCTTGTCGTCAATGTCGGCCTGGATGTGCATACTCATGAGCGCATGACTGATGTTGGCCATGACATCACGCTTGAACATATCTTCGTTCTCCAGCCCATTGATATTCAGGAAGAGAGAGTCATCGATGGTCTGCTTCATCCTCATCAGGGTTTCTGCTATCTCGTATTCTATCTTACTGATGATTGGTCGCTCGCGCTTCTGGTTTTCTTCCTCGATGCGCTTATGAACGCGAACAAACCGCTCATCGCCTTTGTACTTCTCTTTGAGCACACGGTTGCGACTATTGATTTCGCGTATCTTCTTCATAACCTCATCCATGTAAGCAATGCTCTCCTTGGCTTCCTTAGTGGAATTGGGCACAAAACCTTTCTTGCGGAAATACTCGCGGAACTCGTCGGCAAGGAGGACATACTTCTCTTCTTTCGGGTCGAAGTTGGCTTCAAACTGAGCCTGAACCTTCTCGCAACGCTCATGAAGATCGTTGATGACGATGCGAAGCTCTTCGGGCATACCCTTCTTGAACTCAAATTCAAGCTCGGAAAGCGCTATATTGATAATGCCCGAAACATCAGCCTTGTGTTCCGTGTTCTCAAGCAGATTGATGCGCTCTATGCGATGGGTCACCTCGGTGATGAGCGTAGGAATAGAACCAACGGACAAAAGTCGTACTTTACCCTGAAGCTCTTCATCGCCTGAAGCCCTGATCATATTCATGATGGCCTTGGCATCGCTAAGGGTGGTGCGCAATTCGTAGAGACGTTCCTTATTATCTATCTCGTCGATTTCTTTTCGGAATTCCTCGGCATTGCCGCAAGTGTAATTGAAGAGTACGCTCTTGATTTGCTTCATCTGTTTGACGATGGCATCCCGATCCTCAATGATGATGCTTACGGGCTGGGTCTCGCCGGTCTCGTCTGGGTCATTGGTACGGTTGAGTTCGCGCAGGTAGCGGTCGTTGGTGGCATCGAAATTCTCTTTGATGTCGACGAAATCCACCACATAGCCGTATTTGAAGTCTTTGTATGGGCGGTTGACGCGAGTCAATGCCTGGAGCAGGTCGTGACCATCCATGCTACGGCCAAGATATAGGCGCTTGAGGCGAGGAGCATCAAAACCCGTAAGAAGCATCTTATTGACGATCAGCACATCCACGGTTTGAAGTTTCTTGTATTCTTCGATGTATTCTTTGCGTTCGTTTTTATCGCCCTCATCGTGAAGGATCAGAGCGGCCCGGAGTGGCTTGACCGAGGGATGAACAAGCATGGGCTCGGCGGCCATCATTTCGCTTTCTTCTCTCTGCAACTCTATCTCCTCGGCATGCAGGAATCGTTCTTGCCACAAGCGATACATTTCGCGCGCCTGAGGATTGGTCTTGCAAACGATCATGGCACCCACGCTATCATCGGCCTGCTCTTTGCAGAACTGGCGATAATCGGTTATGACGTAATCGAGCAAGGCATTGAGATAAGTGTCGTTCTCAATGATCTTGTCCTTGTCGATGTCGCTCTTCTTCACCTCAACGCCACCTGCCAACTTATCAAGGATGCTCTCTATCTTTTCCTTGTAGACGGTCTCGATGGGTTCGCGCATCAACTTCAACGTATAGCCGTCGGCGATGGACTTGTCGTAATAGTAGGTGTCGATGTAGTCGCCGAACACGCGCCATGACTCGCGCTCTTCTTTCAGAAGGGGTGTACCCGTGAGGGCTATCTTCACCGCGTCCTTGTCTGCCTCAAGCAGGTTGGCAAGGAAACTACCCGATGGGTTGTATCCACGATGAGCCTCGTCGACGAAGAAGATGCGCTGGAGGTTGGTGCTATAGCCATTGTCAATATTGATTCTTGTGGAATCTTCCTTGAACATCTGGATGTTCACCACCATGATCTCAGGCTTACCGTCATTGTTCACGATGGGCCGGGTATCCTTGAAGTCATCCATCAACTCCTGACGGCTGGAAGCGGTTCTGACCACCAAGCCACGAGCCGCAAACTCGTCGATTGCTTGTTCCATCAAGGCTATACGGTCGACGATGAAATAAAACTTTGCGGCGGTATTCCTCTTCGAATAGAAATCGGTGAGACTTCTGACGGAATAGTAAGCCAAGGCTGTCTTTCCGCTACCTTGTGTGTGCCAGATGATTCCACTCTTCACGCCGGCATCGAGTCTGCGGCGAATGGCCAATGAAGCAAACAATTGCTGATAGCGCATGATGTGCTTCTCCAGCTTGGTGCTCTTGGTACCATCCTCCAATTCCACTTTCTTATCCACGTAAGCAATGCCATATCTGAGCAGGAACAAGATGCGCTCCTTGCTAAGCATAGAGGTAAGAATTCTATTTGTGGGGGTGTCTACTTGCTTGTTGGTCTGGTATTCGGGCAGGTTCTTGATCACTACGCAATTGCGATGGCGGAGCACCTTGTTCTCTTCTTCGTCGGAAACGTGGCGATAGTGATAGCCTGAAACATAGTGATTGTCCGCCTCACGAAAGACATTGAAGAAAGCTTTTCCCTTTGACGTGCAACTATAGAATGCGCCCTGGATGGGCACGCGGTTGTCATTGTCGTACTCCTGATTATTGGAGAATATCATCAGTTGGGTGATGTTCAGGAAACGACGGAACTTGCGATTGCGCATTCGGGTGTTGATGCGCTCGCTCTCAGCAAGGATGCCATCACGATTGTTGGGTTTCTTCACCTCGATGAAGGCCAAAGGCATACCATTGATGAAGCAGGTGATGTCAGGCCGGAACTCATCGCCCGACTCTCGGTTCTCACAGGTGAACTCGGTGGTGACATGCCAATCGTTGTTGCTGGGATTATCGAAGTCGATCAGCTTCAATCCACTATTGGAGGATAGCAGATTGTAAAATTCCCTGCCGAGGTCATCATTGTCCGAGATTGCCCTGATTTTATCAAGAAGCATGTCCACGTCGAAGGCGGAAATACCAGGGTTGAGCCTACGAACGGCCATCATGAACTCCTTGATGAGGATGTTCGTGTCGGCATCATAATCGGGTAATCTATCAAGATAAGTATAGCCCAGCTGGTACAAATGAAGTGCTGCTGGCACCTGAACTCTGGTATTTTCGTTGAAATTGCTCATGGCACGTGTGTTAGTAAGTTCTTTTAGCTAAGGATCAACAAAAATACTAAACTTTTATGAGATACACGACCTTAGAACTGCATTTTTCGTATGCTTTTCTTACTCGCTCTTCAGAAAGATAAGGTCCAGGAATGGCAATATTGACTCAAGCATATTCTTCAAATGTGCCTCTTTGGACTTTGTGACATGTCACATTAGTAGGGTCGGGGTTTCTGGTAATATGGTTTCAGATTATAAGGAATAATAGTTAGTAATAATATATAATATATATTATATATATATTATATATTATTACTAAGAATTGAATCCTACATTTTTCAGCCTTGGAAGGAAGAAAAGTGGGTAGGTACTAATGTGACATGTCACAAATGCGCAATTGTCACAAAATAATGGGCTGTCCTTGATCCTCCCCCTGGAAGCCTCTCCCCGCCCT
>DHOP01000067.1:0-364 GCA_002407775.1 Prevotella sp. UBA5387 | reverse complement strand
CCCCTGGAAGCCTCTCCCCGCCCTGCCCAGTAGGGAAGGGAGAAATGATGAGGTTCCTGATGGGTTCACTCGGTTCAACTTATTCCTGTTTTGGTTGACTATTCATCCCTGTTCCGTTCAGAGGTTGACCTAATGGGCGTGTCTCGGGGGGATGTTTTCTGTACTGAATTAGCATGCAGGATTTGTTTTCTTCGCAAAATTAGCCTCATCGCCGCTTTCAATCCGTAAGTTTTCATGCGGATGACATGGGCGGAAAATGATGAAAAAATTAAAGACGTCTATTACGATGGACTATCAACGCGGAGCCGTTTGCGAAGCAAACATCTGCGCAATCCGCGAGATCTGCGTGCAAAAAAGAGCGAGA
>DHOP01000062.1:4563-7926 GCA_002407775.1 Prevotella sp. UBA5387 | reverse complement strand
GATAGCTTTATCCCGAACTGGGGTTTTGAAATATTCTCTAATTAATATTCGGCTGAGTAATTGTTTATACTAGTGAGACTAACTATAGCTTTTCATAATGCAGGCTGTCTGAACTTGAAGAATTGCCTAACTGAGGTTAGAAAGCGTGACAAGGTTTGGCTTTGAATTGCGCCATGCACCTTTTTGTACTCACTAGTAGAAATGATTAGTCTGTGTTTTACTCTCGACATTGCCACATAAAGCTTACGGGCGTCTTCCGCAATGGCCTTTGGCTTGCCAATATTGTAATAGTTCGGAATGCGGCCATCAATAACGTCGAACACGATAACATTGTCGAACTCCAGTCCTTTGGCCTTGTGAATAGTTGTCACAAAAATCCGATCGTCTATTGTCGAGGCTCCACAGAGGTCGGCTTCTTTGAAAGTAGTTATCTCCATGAGGTATCTATCAAGTTGTTCTTTCAGTGAGGGCGCTTTAATGATGTCTATTACATCGTCAGTAAGGAAACGATAAATGTAGTTCAATTTTGGTATAGCTGTTATCCATCTATTGACTTGGAGTGAAGTGTTGAATCGCTTCATTTCCTGTACTATTGCAGGCTCTTCGGTCTTACCGAGTCGCTCATAAAGCGTCTTACGTCCTGAATCATTGATCGGACCATAGTTTTTGCGCAATAAACGAATATGTTCCTGCACACTCTTCCTTCCTAAATATTCTCTTTGACTGTCTCGGAATTTCTGGCCATAATTGTAACAATAGTTGACTAAAGACACCGTGGCATGTACGTCATCATCAGCCAAATGTGAGTTTTCTCCTTCTAGTCTCAGTTCCTTAAGGAGAGTTTTGAGTTTAAAAGCCTTAAGGTCAGGCCTAAGGAGACGTATAAGTTTCAATGAGTCGAAGCAACGTGTATGCTGATGTTTCCATTTGTTTTCAGGCAAATACTGTTGTAGATTATATGACAAAATGTGATTATCAAACTCTGCATTGTGCGCCAAAAGCACACCCCTTCCTACAAAATCTATGAATTGTTGTAATGCCTCCTTGTGTGTGAATAGTTGTTGGTGCTTGCGTTCCTCAATAATGGGATTGACTAAATCACCAAGCATAGCAGGAATTTCACGATCAGTCAATATGTGTACCGAGAACTTACCAATGCTTTTTCCCCCAATAATCTTTTCAGCTGCAATCTGGATAATATCATCCTCAAAAACGTTTAGTCCTGTTGTTTCTGTATCATAGACTACAATCTCCTCTTTTTCATACGTCGTCAGGAAATCTTCAAGATAAGTTGAGTCGGAATAATTAAAGAAATCGGTTGGTATGATAGCACGTTCTTCCAACTGATGGACGAACTTCCGTGCCGATGAACTAGTTTGGTAAACTTTCATGCCTTCCATGAGCCGTGACCAAGCAAGAAAATTTCGTTCATTCTCCAAAACACAAAGATGCGACATTACTAGTTTTACCTCCGGCGTGGCAAAGATATCCTGTCCGGATACCTTGAAGTGCGCTTGTTCCATGTTTGTGAGTATTTCACTCAAACGGTCTGCATCATAATTGGAACTAACAATGATAGCCGTGGTCTCTTCTGGATACTTAATGGCAAGGTCTATGCTCAACCTCGCTACATCTTCATATTCCATCTCAATAGTCTCCGAAGAAGTGATGAGCAATTCGTCTCCCTTGCTTTCCATGTCCTTGAGGGGTTGGGGTAATAGTTCTGGGTCAGAGCCGAGCTCGTTAGTAGCATAGCTGTTGAGCATATCCACTAAGTATTTGGGTGAACGATGGTTCACGCCAAGATGGTGTACATGCCCGAAACATCGCTTTTTCAACATCTCAAGAGTCATGAGTTTTGCACCCATAAATGAAAAGATAGCTTGCTGTTCGTCGCCAAGATATATAATAGTTCCTTTTTGAGAGTTTTCCGACTCGTTGTGCTCCTCAAACCTACAAGTTGACAATAGGTCTATTATGGCTAATTGCAAGAGGTTTAGGTCTTGAACCTCATCCACCTGGATCCATGGATAGCGTTTGTAAGAATTATCCTCTCGAAGTGCGATAAAAGTTAACTGCAATAAGTCCTCAAAGTCTAGGAGGTTATTTTGCTGTCTATAGGCATCGTATGCATGTGCATACTTCATTTTTGTAAGCGTCTGCAGAGCTTGCTGTTGCATTGCGAAATCTAAGTCATCTTGCCTTACAAGGTCTTGGTAGAAGTCGTTGTGGTCATAAATATCAAGCATCGCCATGGCAGAAAAAGGTCGTTGTTGTATCTTGCAAATTGCCTCCAATACCGTGATATCCTTTTTGGTGGCACACTCCGGATGCAATCTTAGGTGCTTTGGGATGCCATGACGTAGCTCATACATCAGGTGAGAAAAGAACATTATTTGGCTATATATTTTTCTTCGTTGGTAATTTCCGAGTACCTGTTGCTCGTCTTCCTGAAGGTACATCGCAAGAATACTTATTGTAGTGTCATCATCGATAACAGCACTTTCTGCGGGCACAATGCTGTTGCCAAAGAGAAATCGAGAGCAGAATCGGTGTACATTGCCCACAAACACATCTGTCGTCGCAGGGTCATTGATGTTCTCTGAAATGCGTTCGCGCATACCTCGTGCTGCTCTATTGGTAAAAGTCAGGCACAGCATATCCTCGTAAGTAATGCCGAGCGCATGAGCTTGGCGTATGCGCTCAGCTAATATTTGCGTCTTACCACAGCCTGGAGGAGCCAGAACAAGGTGGCATCCTCCATTGGTATCGATGATTTGCTTTTGTGTGTCGTCTGGTATCCAATTCTTTGTTGAGTTTTGTTTCATTGGGATATGTGATTTTGTTACAAACTTAACTATTTTTGTGGACACCAAATAGAATATTTTCCGAAAATCGTTATCTTTGTCATCGATGAAGATTATCCGTAACCATATATTGCCACCGCGACACTATGATGCCATCAATATCATGGGATTGCTTTTCTGTCATAAAGATATCGTTTTGACAAAGGAGCTTGTACGCCACGAGTTGATACACACAAGGCAAATGCGTGAGACACTTTTTGTTGGCTTCTATTTGTGGTACATCTTAGAATGGCTTATAAGACTACCTTTGAAAGGTAATGCCTATCTACACATTAGTTTCGAGCGCGAAGCCTATGAACATATGGATGAGCCTGATTATCTGCTCAGGCGTCGACCCTATGCTTGGTTCAAATACTTAGGTATACATCGTTTGTGGGGCAATGGTAAGCATTGTTGAACTATTGACATCCAACGTTTCGGCATGCCGTTCATGCTTTTTTGTTGTATGAAACAAATTGAAACACGACGTAATTCAATTTGAATCACTCTATGAATC
>DHOP01000062.1:0-4354 GCA_002407775.1 Prevotella sp. UBA5387 | reverse complement strand
ACTCTATGAATCAATTTGAATCACAACATATTTTTTATCGAAGTGTCTATTGAGTTTGTGTCTGAACTATAGCCATGCGTCTTTTCGCATGATTTGTCAGAAAAGCTATGGAGCTGTACGGTTAAGTAAAAATAAGTTCTAAGAAACTCAAAGACATAATACTCCCGCTAGTTTTGTCGACCATAAGCTTATGTGATACTACGCATTGTTCCTGCTTGCCGGAGGAGATTTTTTATTATTTCACCACCTAAAACGAGACCAGCGGAAGCCGGAACAAAGGCATTACTAGCAGGAACTATGCGATGAGGAGTGGGGGATGAAGCCTTGTTATTTGCATCATTACTCTTTGAATCTTCTAATAATACATCTTCCATCATTGGCTTTAATGGCTTTTCCTCACTAAAAACCACCTTGAGATGGCGGATGTGAAGATCGCGCAATTTTTTCCTTATTACTTTTGCTAAAGGATCCATGGTGGTTTTTGTGATATCCGCCACATGGAAAGCTATAGGGTCAAGTTTGTTGGCGGCACCCATAGAACAAATAATCGGTACGTTGAGGGTATGGCAACGCTTGATAAGTTCGAGCTTAGCTGTGACCGTATCAATACAATCCGCTACATAGTCAAACTTGCTAAGATCAATGCTATCAGCGTTGTCTGGCATGTAAAACATAGGATGTCGATTGACAATACACATTGGATTAATGTCATTTACACGTTCAGCAGCTACATCTACCTTGAGTCTGCCAATGGTTGAATGTAGTGCACATAATTGTCTGTTGATATTGGAAATACTAACGACGTCATTATCAAACAAATCCAAAGCGCCGATCCCACTTCTCGCTAAAACTTCCACAACGTAGCCACCCACACCACCTACACCAAAGATGGCAATGTGAGCACCCTTTAGCGTATTCATTGCAGGTTGTCCCAAGAGCATTTGAGTGCGAGAAAATTCGGTCTCCATATATTGTTTTACTTATTTAATGGTACAAAGTTAGACTATTTTTGCTAATTTTGTGGCATAACATTCAAGAAAACAGATGGAAGAGGAGTTTGAGAAATATTGGAAGAAACACCGTGATTCTTTAGTGTAAATTGCACCTCAAAACTTGAAGGAGGAGAGGAAGGTTAGCAGCAAGATGAATACGGCGGGTGACTGGCTATTATTAGTCATCCCAATAGTAGTTTTTCTTTGGGTATCTGACTCTGGACCCATGGATAGCATATTGGGTAACTTCCTAATTGCCTTAGGTTGTTTCTTGGTTGCTTTTTATCTGACAATTTTGGCAAAACCGTATGTTACGGGCAAGCGAAATGTGACGGAAATAGATATAGATATCCAGAAACATTTCTATCAAATATATCAGAAGGGTGGATTAGGGGCTTTGGATGAATTGCGTAATTAACAAGTGCTATACCATCATCAGGTCACTCATTATCGAATTACTGATAGTTATTCCCTGTCTTGTTAAATAAAGCCGGCCATCCTCTTCTGCCAGTAGTCCTCGATGAATATAGGTTTCAGAGTTTTGAAGCAAATAGTCCCTTTGAACTGATGACAAAGTATTAAGGCAGATTCCTTCCTTTGTTCTTAATGCAGTGACAATTAGATCGTTATATTGTTTTTCTTCGTCTAAAACTTCTTCTTCGTAGGGAAGCTCGCCTTTCTCAATAGATTCAATATATTTTTTAATGTCAGCTATGTTCCAACGGCGAGATTTAATGTCGTAGGAATGAGCCGCAGCACCAATTCCTATATAAGGAATATTGTGCCAATAGCTCGAGTTATGGCGACTTCTGAATCCAGGAAGAGCGAAGTTACTGATCTCATAGTGCTCATATCCTGCCTCGGTGAGCTTCTGGATGAGCAAATCATACATGCGCAGGCTCAGCTCTTCGTCTATTTCCTTTACCTTACCTTGTTGTAAAAGGCAATAGAGTGGAGTACCTTCTTCATACATCAATCCGTAGGCAGAGATGTGCTCCGGTTGCAGGTTGATAGCATGTTGGATGTCAGATAACCAGTCTTTGAGTGTTTCCTGAGGGAATCCAAACATTAAGTCAATACTCACATTGTGGATGCCATGGTCGTGAATGATGTCCATGGCATGGTCCACTTCTTCCGCGTTATGCCGACGATGGATAAAATTCAATCGATCGTTGGAGAACGTCTGTGCTCCCATGCTCACTCGATTGACTGGCAAGTCTGAAAACATACTCTTGATGATATCGTCTGGATTACATTCCATTGTAACCTCTGCTGATGGATCGACGTCATATACCCTATATATATGATTGAATAGACGATATAAGTTTTCGTTTGTAAGTTGGCTAGGCGTGCCCCCGCCAAGATAGATAGTTTGAATTGACGGCTTCTCCGATAGAATCTCGATCTCACGGCATAGAGCATCGACATAGCGATTTTGCACAGATGAATCAATAGTAGAATAAAAGCCGCAATAGATGCAGCGGCTTGCGCAAAACGGAATGTGTATATATAGCCCAGCCATGAAAAATTGCATTTGGAACGTAAAAATACAAATTATTTTAAAATAAATGAGATTTCTATTGCATTCTTTTGGAGTCTATTTTTATTTTCCCTATCTTTATCATCGAAATGGAGTAGTTACTCCTAACCTTAACGAGACAACATTATTATACTAACACTTAAAATCTTTTGATATGAGAGTATACCAGACAAATGAAATTAAAAACATTGCATTGCTTGGCAGTGCGGGTAGCGGCAAGACCACTCTTGCCGAGAGTATGCTGTTTGAGGCAGGCATTATAAAGCGTCGTGGGACGGTGGAAGGCAAGAACACTGTGAGCGATTACTTCCCAGTAGAACTTGATTACGGATACTCAGTTTTCCCGACGGTGTTTCATGTTGAGTGGAACAACAAGAAGCTAAATATTATAGACTGCCCAGGATCTGATGACTTTATCGGTGGCGCTATTACTTCAATGAACGTGACCGATCAAGCCGTGATACTCATCAATGGCCAGCAAGGCCCGGAGGTAGGAACCCAGAATAACTTCCGCTATACGGAAAAGTTGAAGAAACCAGTTATTTTCCTCATTAACCAATTGGACTCTGAGAAATGTGACTTTGACAACATTATTACTACCATGAATGACATTTATGGTTCGAAGTGTGTTCAAATTCAGTATCCTTTGGAGACAGGCCCCAATTTTAACAGCATCATTGATGTGCTGATCATGAAGAAACTATCATGGGGTCCTGAGGGAGGAACGCCAAAGCGCGAGGACATTCCTGCTGAGGAAATGGATAAGGCAATGGAACTTCACAAGACTCTTGTGGAAGCTGCAGCAGAGAACGATGACGCATTGATGGAGAAATTCTTTGAGAGTGAGTCTCTTTCCGAGGACGAAATGCGTGAGGGCATCCGTAAAGGTTTGGTAACTCGCAGTATCTTCCCTGTTTTCTGTGTAGCTGCCAAGAGTGATATGGGCGTGCAACGTCTTATGGAATTTCTTGGTAATGTGGTTCCTTTCGTGAGCGATATGCCCAAGGTTCGCAACACACGTGGTGAGGAAGTGATTCCGGATAGTAATGGACCAGAGAGCCTCTATTTCTTCAAGACTAGCGTAGAACCACATATCGGCGAGGTGTCATATTTCAAAGTGATGAGTGGATATGTAAAGACAGGCGATGACTTAGCAAATGCAGACCGTGGTTCTAAGGAACGCATGGGGCAGATTTATGCATGTGCCGGAGGCAATCGTATTGCTGTCGATCAACTCAATGCTGGCGATATAGGCTGTACAGTGAAACTCAAAGACGTGAAAACAGGCAATACTCTGAATAGCAAAGAAGTTGATCAGAGATTCAATTTCATCAATTATCCAAATTCGAAATATAGCCGTGCCATCAAGGCAAGTAATCCTCAGGAGATGGAAAAGGTGATGGCTGCGCTTCTCAAAATGCATCAAGAAGACCCCACATGGGTTGTAGAACAGAGCAAGGAGTTGCGTCAGACCATTGTACACGGCCAGGGAGAATTCCATTTGCGTACATTGAAATGGCGTCTTGAGAACAATGAGAAGCTTTCGATAGTTTATGGCGAACCGAAAATTCCTTACCGCGAGACCATCACAAAAAAAGCTAAGGCAGAATACCGCCACAAGAAGCAAAGTGGTGGAGCCGGCCAGTTCGGTGAAGTACATCTCATTGTTGAGCCATACGCTGAGGGTATGCCTGACCCTGTAAGCTATAATTTCAATGGTCAGGAATATAAGATGAACATAAAATCCAAGGAAGAGAAGGGCTTGTCTTGGGGTGGTAAGCTTGTATTCTTAAACTCAGTGGTGGGTGGAGCTATTGATCTT
>DHOP01000068.1 GCA_002407775.1 Prevotella sp. UBA5387 | reverse complement strand
TTCTTATCCCGAACTGGGGTATCATCTTCATTTTGTCCTGATGACAAAGTTGGCATTTCTTCCCACACAGGATTAGACTTTCCCTTATTCTCCGATCTTGTCAATTTGTCTACGATGATATTGCAGTCATGAACCATCATAATTTGTGCTTGACGCTTAAAGGCAAGAATTTTATAGTTTCCAAAATCCATAAATATCCGTAGTTTGATTAATAAAAATGTGATGGAATTCAATGCAGAACAATTATCCAACTGTTCTGCATTGTCAACGAAAATTTGCTTAGATACTCTACTTTAATGGTCTTATTTCATACAAACCTTATCACCTTGTAACTCAGCAAACCCATTTTTTGCAAGTCTACATAGTACATATCTGGTTGCATCGTCAATATTGCAGCCTTTTCTCGTAAATCCGAGTTGCTGAGCAGTAAGTCTCTTGAGATCTTCCTTATCAATAGCTATTTGTTGGACTAATGCATATTTCATTGCATTTTCAATCTCAACATACGGAATATCTTGAATATCTCTTAGAGAATTTACCCTAAACAGAGTGTACTGATCGGCGAAGTCTTTGTCCTTCCAGCATACATATCCATTATCCCCATTATCTGACCTGTATAAAGATATTTCTTTCAATAAGGTATCGACAATGGTCTGAACACGATTGGTCACTCTTGTGAGTCCCCATAACTTAACGATTCTTTTATACATCAATCCACTCGTTATTGGCTGCTCGATCTCTATCAGTTTTATCAACTGACTTTTGAGCGTGTCACGTTCAGACACCCCAGGCAAATAAACATCATTATATCTATCGAGGGCATTGAGATTGGCAAAGTCATAATTCACACACAGAGGATTATTAGAGACCTCTTCTTTTTCTATAGTCGTGTCAATATTGGAGACTACTGCATCTTTTGCCAGATTAGCAATTTTGGGCTTTTCGACTTCATTCAATCTATTATTTTGGATGTCATCGAGGCGTTGAAATATCAAGTTAATTACCTCTTCCTGGCGCACAATCCAGTCGAGCGTCCAGATGTGCATAATATTCCAATGAAGCAACTTCAACACTGTTGGCTGTACGATTTCTCTATCTCTCACGGTTTTTGTTGAATAATAATTATATCCATCACATAGAATGCCAAGGAGATATTCTTGAGGGTTCTTTGGGTTTACAACGGCAACATCCACTTTGAATTGCGAGTGTCCTACATTGAGTTTCACGGTGTAACCTTTTTTCGTAAGTACTTCAGCAATATTAGTTGAAATGCTGCTTGGTGTTTCGTCATAGACGTTTGATGATACAACAGGCGCCGTTCCCTTTTCGGCAAACTCCAAGAATTTTTTTAATCCTTCAACGCCAGATGCCTGCGTTCTCTTCAGGTCAATCTGTTCCGAACGAAGAGTTGAGAATACTACCATTTCATATCTTGCTCTTGACACGGCTACATTTAAACGTCTTTCACCGCCCTCGTTGTTAAGGGGGCCAAAGTTCATCGATACCTTCCCGTTCTTGTCAGGTCCATAGCCGACAGAGAACAGAATCACAT
The DNA here is from genome assembly GCA_002407775.1 of Prevotella sp. UBA5387. Classification (GTDB taxonomy): domain Bacteria; phylum Bacteroidota; class Bacteroidia; order Bacteroidales; family Bacteroidaceae; genus Prevotella. The sequence goes on along the minus strand of DHOP01000068.1, from coordinate 51,421 downwards.
CGCGTTCATCACCCTGAACATTTTCCAGGTTCTTTATAAATATAGGTTCATCACTTTCAAAGGCGAGACTCTCAAGCTTGGGATATTTTGCTAACTCCTCGCACAACAAGTCCTCGATAAGGTTCTGCTGAACTTTGCTGAAAGACACAATACCAATAGAATATTTGGATAACTCAACATCAGACAGTCTCTTCTTCACTTCCTCAACTATTGCCATGGCTTCTGCCATATTGGAACGGGTCTTCCCCTTGTCATAGACACCGTCTATTTTTCTCAGTGACACTTTTGACACTTGGTCATCAATTGACGGGAATGTTATCAACCTGCCATCATAGTATTGTGAATTGCTAAACGAAATCAGACTTTCATGCTTGCTTCGATAATGCCATGCCAGATACCTTGAGGGCATCGACAGCGAGATACAATCATCTAGAATGCTGTCCATGTCGTCAATATCGGCCTCTTCCTCATCAACCTGTGAGGTAGAGAAGAAGCTAGTAGGTGGCATCTGCTTTGGGTCACCGACGACAACAAGCGATTTACCTCTTGCTATTGTACCCACCGACTCGCTGGTTGGCATCTGTGATGCTTCGTCGAAGATGACGAGATCAAACTTTTCATTATTCAAGTCTAAATATTGTGCCACAGAGATCGGGCTCATTAGCATACATGGACACAACTTAGGCAAGAGATTTGGAATCTGATCAATTAATTTGCGTATGGATGTACCACGGCCTCCGTTCTTGACGTTTCTTTTAAGTATACCAACTTCTGAGGTCTCGTAGGCAGCCATTGTCATTGAGGGAATATTTGCAGCCAACTTGCAGAAAAGTTCCTTCTTGCTTATTTCTTGGAACGTAGATGTCAGCTTTCTGTATTTATCTATCGTTTCCTCAAATAGCAACCCATTGAAAAACCTTAGCTCCTCATCATTATTTATAATTTCAACACCTAGTTTATGATATACACCTTTTACAAATGCTTTTGAAGCCTGTTCTCCAGTTTTGTAGTTATTGATAATATATGTAACGACATTTGACAGACCAAGATTGCTAATTTCCTGCTTCTCGCGGCACCACAAATACCAATCCACGAACTTACCCTCATTTTCTTGCAACATTACTAATGATGGCAGCAAGGTATTGCACCAGTCATTATTAGTGAGTTCAAGTGAGGCAACAGAATTGATCTTTTCAATAGAGCTTAAGGTTTGCTCTCCTGAAATTACTATTTCCTTCCAACACTCCTGATTATCTTTTATGAAGGCACTCCAGTTACCCTTTACGGCTTTTGCCATCAAAGTGGCTATTTCTTCGACAGAAACATTTTGAGCATCACTCAATTCTTTGATAAGTTCCATCATTTCTGGAATTTTCTCAATGACATCTTTCATGGAAATCCATTGTTCCATTCCATAGTATGCCAGTGTACCGAACAGTTTCGACAACTCATCATACACAGTCTGTAACGTAGCTTCGTTACGGGCACATTCCTTAAGCCGTGATATTACAGTATCGGTATCACTTTCATCAAAGCCAGACTTGTATCCACTCATTTTTTTGAAGAAGGCCCTCTTGGCGAAGAATCTCGGCAGAAACCATTTATCCATAATGCTATTCCATTCACCTTCAAATTGAGCAACGTCCATCTTCATAACCTCACTCGTGTATGCAATTGTGAGTTCCTTAGTAAGATTTTCCTTTTGGATACCAGCTTCCACCGCATTCTTTATCTGTTGCATCTTTCTGCCGTCAATGGCCAACAGGAAAAGTTCACTAGAAAAATAAGGCACATTGATTAAGTATTCATAGAAACTTTTAACCCAATTAATACCCTCCTTTGTCTCTTGCAAGTTGAAACCCCAGCAGGCAGAAAATCTATCCTTATTCTTTTTCCATACGGTTAAAGAATCACGACAGTCATTAATTTGCTCACGTAATAGTTGCTCAGATTTAGGCGAACCATCTTTAATATCCAGTATCTTTAATGAACTGGTAGCAGGATTACCCGACACTTTGAAGATAGTGTCAAGTCTCTTTATACGCTCCTGATATTCGTTTATCTTCCGGTTTGTGATGTTCGTCAGTATGTTTTGATCCGCTTCTATTTCTTCCTCAGAGATGGATAGATAAGACGTGATGCAGTCGTATAACGAGAGACCAAAACTCTTTTTCGTATGCAATGCTTCAATATATCGAATCAGTTCTTGCCTTTTGTCATACAACTCGTCAGAGATATGTCTATAATCTTCCTGCGAATGAGGATGGCTTATATTCATCGCTTCATCCATTTGATTCAGGAAATGCGTCTTTGTAGCTTTATTGGAATGCAATTCAAGACAGAATGGAGCAAGTCCAATCTTCTCCAAACGAGACTGAACTACGGACAAAGCCGCCATCTTTTCAGCAACAAATAATACTCTTCGCCCTTGGTAAAGCGCATTTGCTATCATATTGGTGATAGTCTGCGACTTTCCTGTTCCCGGAGGACCATAGAGTATAAAGCTCCTCCCTTCTCCTGAGTCAATAACGGCTTCGAATTGTGATGAATCCACATCCACTGGAATTGTGTAATTTTCCGGTTTCTTCTCTCTATCCAGTTCACGTGCATCTGTTTTGTCTTCAGCATCGTTGATCTTTAATTTTCCATCAACTAAGCTCGAAATGATATCGTTCTCCAGAATCTTGTCCGAATTGGAGTGTATATCATTCCACATGATAAACTTGTTGAACGAAAACAAGCCTATAATAGACTCATTAAGAACATCCCAACCTTTCTTATCGCGAATTTTGTCGCGTATAATTGTCAAAATCTTTGGTACGTCAACGCCGTGTTCATCCTTAGGAAGCTCATCTAAAGCGGAGAGATTGATGTCGTGTTGCTGCTTCAGCAATTCTACCATTGTGATATTCAGCGCAATTTCTTCATCCCTTGTTCGGATAGTATAGCCAGCAAGTCCGCCACCTCTTATTATTTCTATAGGAAGAAGCAGAATAGGTGCCAATCGAGGTTGTTCACTTCTTTCTGTTTCATACCATTTCAGGACACCAAGAACCAAGAAAAGATTGTTGGCTCCATTCTCCTCCATCGAGGTTCTTGAAGTTCTATATACATATTTCAAGGCATTCTTCAAGTCATCATCTTCCTTAAAAGAGTATAGTTTGTTGTTCATGAGCCCATTCTTTATGAATTCCTCCAGCCGGAAATACTTCTCAGAGTTGAACATGCCATTGAGCTCTGGCTTTGATTTTTCTTCCAATGGGAATGGATACACCTGAAATGACTTACCATCCTGTAAGAAGTCTTCCAGTCTGTCAATACTAAAAGACACCAATGGAATGATTTTCTTTCCAAGTCGCATATTTAGGAGGTTGTTGCGCAAGGAGAAGTCAAGGAGCTTTCTTTCCCAAAGCATCATTTTGGTGACCTTTAGATCCGACTTGTCATAAACTGACAAGTCGTATCTGTTGTATTGCTTCACCTCTTTGGTCGCATTGTCATGCTCCACACCCTCATTCTCTATTATCCAGTTTCCTTCTTTCTGGATTCTCAGAGGCAAAGGTCGTATTCCATTGATCCTTGCCCGGCATACATCAATGAAGCAGTCGAAGTTTTGTTCTTCAAACAAGTGATTCTTGGCAAGACTCACTGCTTCATCAAAGCTAACAGGCGTTGAGCTTGTCAGACATGTTGCTTCGACCACGACTATTTCATTGAGACCGTCTGATGAACTCTTCAACAAAAAGCTTCCGTCATCACTGACATGCTTGTTAAACGAATCGTTCACGAGCCATGCGCCCACGAAGCAATGTCCCTTGGTTAATACCAATATCGGATTGATGCCTATGGACTCAAGACAGGAAGCAAACAGCACTGAAAGGTCAACACAGGTGGCAAGTTTCTCGTTGAGAACCTTGTCAACGGTTCGAATGCGCTGACCATATTCTTCAAAACTTGCAGGTGGTGTGGCATAAACCAAAGCCTCACTTCGCAAAGCTTCATAAATAGCAGCAACCTGCATACGGACTCTGTTGGGATTTTGTGATTGATATTCATCGAGAGCACTAGAGCCAGTCCATCGTTCGAGAAACTTCGATGCAGCAACACTGACTTTTGATAGTAGAGGGTAGTTGGGAGTGACAAACGAAGCTAAAAGTTCAGGACTGATAGCTAAACCCGTCCATTGGTCATATGCCATCAGCTGGATTGGGAATTCTTTTGCGAACAAGCATTCTAAACCTTGCTTGAGTAATAGGGTAAACTTGCTTGTGATGCCCTCGGTTAGCTCTATCAGTAAAGAAGGCTCTACATTGATTGAAAGATCCTTTACCTCTATATTAGCACCTGCAGATACAACATCAATATGAACTGTTGACGGTGTGAACATTTCCCCGTCAATAGCGATTTCAATGTCATTCCATGTTGTGTCCCCATCATTCTTCAAGACACATCCAATGAAGGAATTACAGTGATTGTGCTGCATGGAATAGTTCAGACATGGAAGATAATCGAAATACAAAGTACCATTATCGGTACCGTTTATTTTAAAATTACATTCTTCTTTGCTCATAATCACGAATTTTTCAATTAACTTGAATTTGTATTCTTAGGCGTAAAGGTTTATCTTTTAGTCTTTTTACTTTTGATTTCTTTTGTGCTTCACGAAAGGGGGAAGAGATTTATTTGCGGAGACGTTGATTGAACAACGATATGGGACGGAATAGAAGAGGAAATCAGCACTGAGAGAAAAAATGGACTGTTCATCATATAATCCACTTTCAGCATCATTTACCATGTATTTCGCCTTCAAGGCCTCAAATACATTTCAGAATTTTATATCTATAAATATATTTTCCGTAACTTTGTCTTCGGTGACTATTACGATTCCCTTAGTTAATACTTTGATATTAATGATGTAAAATTATGAAAGATTTCGCTATTAAGCAAATTTATTGACAATTAAATCTATTAACTCACGTTGAAATATATCATGAAGATTCTATAATGGAGAATTACAAATATCACATTTTTGCTCCCTATCGTGTTTGCCCTTTAGGCGCACACGTTGACCATCAGCATGGATTGGTGACTGGTTTCGCATTTGACAAGGGTATTGACCTATGGTTTAATACAACTCATGACGGATCTGTAACCTTGACTAGTCAAACCTATGATGGTGCTGTTAAATTCAATGTGCGCGAGCCATCTCATGTCAAGGAGGGCAACTGGGGCGACTATGCCCGTGGTGTGGATTATGCGCTCAATAAACGCTTTGGACTAAGCAATGGCATTGAAGGAGTGATTAAGGGAAGTCTGCCTGTTGGTGGACTTTCAAGTAGTGCTGCTGTTTTGACCGCATACGTCATGGCGCTTGCCAAAGCAAATAGCATCAATCTTTCCAAGATGGAAATCATCAAGATAGCAAGTGAGGCAGAGAGGGAATACATTGGGTTGAAAAACGGTATCCTTGACCAAGCATGCATTGTCTTGGGTGAAAAAGATTCGCTACTCTTTCTTGACACAGATTCCGATCAATACCGTGTCATCAAGAAAAATCCCAGAATGCCAGAGTTCGAGTTAGCAATAATCTTCTCAGGCCTAACTCGAAGCCTTGTAAGCAGCGACTATAACCTTCGCGTCGCAGAGTGTAAGACGGCTGCATGGAATATGATGGCTTACACCGGGATTCCTTTAAAGGGTATGGATAAAACATTCCTTCGAGACATTCCAAAGGAGACTTATGAACTGACTAAGGATAAGATGCCACGTCGCTTCGCCAAACGGGCCGAACACTTCTACTCAGAATACAAGCGTGTTCGCAGCGGGGTGACCGCATGGGAGACCGGCAACCTTGATCTCTTCGGTAAGTTGATCTTTGAGAGTTGTGAGAGTTCGATAAAGAATTATGAGTGTGGCAGCGATGAGCTAATCGCCATTTACAATATCATGCTTCAATGCGATGGTATCTATGGAGGTCGTTTCAGTGGTGCCGGTTTCAAGGGGGCATGTATTGCCTTAATTGATCCAGCGAAGAAAGAACAGATTCGAGAGCAGGTCAGAAGCGAATACCTTCGCATGTTCCCAGAGTATTCTCAATCGTTTGAGATATATTTCTGTAAAACAGATGACGGCGCACGATTTATTGAAGCATAATAAAGCATGAAGAATATAGTTATTGCCGCAGGCTATGCCACTCGTCTTGGCGAGCTTACAAAGAATTTCCCCAAACCTCTTTTGAAGATTGGCAGCTCCACCATTCTGGGGCGGATGCTTGATGATATCGATAAGATTGATGAGATTGACGAGCATATCATCATTACAAATCATCGCTTTGCTAATATCTTTGAGGAGTGGGCGGAGAGTCAGACTTATAAGAAACCTATTACGATTGTCGATGACGGGACGTCCACAAACGAAACTCGTCTCGGTGCCGTGTGTGATCTATTGTTTGCGATGGACAAACTAGGCATTGACGATGACCTATTGGTTGTTGCCGCCGATAATATCTTAATGTTTAGCTTCAAAGAATTCGTTGAGTTTGCCAAAGCAAAAGAGACATCCTGCATCATGTGCCATGAGCAACCGAGTATCGAGTTGTTGCAAAGAACTGGCGTTGTAATCCTTGATGAAAACAACAAGGTTCTGAATATGGAGGAAAAGCCGCAGAATCCCAAGAGTCACTGGGCAGTACCACCATTCTATATCTACTTGAGAAAAGATCTGGACATAGTACGATCAAGTGTAGCAAATGGCTGCGGGAAGGATGCTCCTGGAAACTTAGCGCACTATATGGTTGATAACACCATCATGCATGCTTGGCCGATGAGCGCAGGGCGATTTGACATTGGCAGCCTGGATAGTTACGAGGAGGCAAAGAAGATTTTTGGTTAATAATATTATAAATAAAAGAACATGTTGCAATATAATATAGATTTACAAGGCAAGACCGTTCTTGTGACTGGTGCCGCTGGTTTTATAGGCTCAAATTTGGCTATGAAACTATTAAAGGAGTTTGATGAAGTTAAGGTTATCGGCTTTGACAATATTAACGACTACTATGATGTTCACATCAAAGAAGAGCGACTAGGGTGGTTAGCCAAGTATGATAACTTCACTTTTATTCAAGGGAATTTAGCGGACAAATCTGCAATAGATGAGCTCTTTGCAAAGTATCAACCAGCAGTTGTCGTTAATTTAGCTGCTCAAGCAGGAGTCCGCTACTCGATATCGAATCCAGGTGCGTATATAGAGAGTAACCTCGTTGGGTTCTTCAATATACTAGAAGGTTGCAGAAACAACGCCTGTGTCGAGCATCTAGTCTATGCATCCTCATCTTCTGTGTATGGTTCCAACAAGAAGATTCCTTACTCTACTGATGATAAAGTAGACAATCCTGTTTCTTTGTACGCTGCCACTAAGAAGAGTAATGAACTGATGGCGCATGCTTATTCTAAACTTTACAATATTCCCTCGACAGCTCTTCGCTTCTTCACTGTTTATGGACCAGCTGGTCGTCCAGACATGGCCTATTTCGGATTCACAAACAAACTCCGTAAAGGCGAGACAATAGAAATTTTCAATTATGGAAATTGTAAAAGAGACTTTACTTATGTGGATGACATCGTGGAGGGTGTAGTGCGCGTAATGCAACATGCCCCTGAAAAGAATATTGGCGAAGATGGACTTCCTGTGCCACCATACAAGGTTTACAACATTGGCAACAACCAGCCCGAGAATCTTCTTGACTTCGTTCAGATACTTCAAGAGGAGCTTCTTGCTGCTGGCGTGCTCCCTGCTGACTATGATTTCGAGTCTCACAAGAAACTTGTTCCGATGCAAGCCGGTGATGTCCCAATCACATTTGCAGACACAACACCACTTGAAGAGGATTTTGGATTTAAGCCATCAACATCATTGAGAAGCGGGTTGCGTGCTTTTGCCCAATGGTATGCCAAGTACTATGATGTAAAGAATTAATGAAGAGGATTGGGTTGCTTCTTCAAACACTACCAATAAATAAGGGGTGGGCATTTGTCCACCCCTTATTTATTGCTGTTTGCAGCCCCAATCCAAACATCTGCATGAATTGGGATTAACGATTACTTTGCTGCAGCTTGCTCCATCTCCAAGCTAGCCCATACGAACGGACCAACACCCTTGGCATCATTGTCACGAATAGGTTCACTCATATAATAGTCGAATGAACCATCACGTTTGAAGTTTGGTTCTTTCACGAATGGTCCAGGGGCAGGGCCGAGACCACTGACAGAACAGCAACGTGTGAGAGAAATGGTCTTGTCGGCATTAACTCGGATAAACTCCTTGAGTATTCCGTCGTATGCACGCTCGCCAGCCTTACGGAAACTATCATCGAGATAACCAAGACGAGCTCCCTTAAGCAAACAATAGGCAAACATCGATGAGCATGTTGACTCCAAATAATTGCGCGGATCATTCACATCCATCACATCATACCATACTCCAGTCTTCTTGTCTTGATATTTCACAACCTGTTTCATAGCCTTTTGGAAGAGGTCAATAACCTCGCCACGGCGTTCATAGTTGGCGGGTAAAGCATCGAGCACTTCGACCATGGCCATTGTATACCATCCGAGTGCACGACCCCAAGTGTGCTGGCTCTGGCCAGTTGTCTTGTCAGCCCAGAAAGCAGTATGTGTCTCGTCCCAAGCATGTTTCCACAGTCCAGTAGCAGCATCATAGGTGCGATGGTCAGTTTTTGTGATCTGATCAACAGCGTCTGGCCAATATTTCTTAATGGCCTTCTTCATTCCCTTGACCTCTGGAGCTGCCATGGTGTAGAATGGAAGTCCCATATAGATACCGTCGAGCCAAACCTGATTAGCATAGATTGCCTTGTGCCACCACACACCTTCATTGGTGCGAGGCTGATTTTCAAGTTGCTTGAAAAGTGTTGCAATGGCCTTGTCCAGGTTCTTCTGTGGCTCCATTTGATTCATGCGATAGATGAAACGACCGGTGCGCACATTGTCTAGGTTGAAGTCCTTATATTCATATCCTGTGATGTTTCCTTTCTCATCAATCATCTTGGCAGGATAAGAACGCAGGTATTCGAGGATGGCTTGATCTTTGTAACGAAGATAAGTGTCGAGCATGCTCTCCAATTCGATGCCCATCACATAACTCCACTTTGGTTTCTTGGAAAAATCGAGCATGTAGCTTTGGGGCACGCGCTTCATCTCCGAGGCAACCATCCATTGAGAATAGTAGTTGTAAGGCTGTTCTCCAGCATTAAGAACAAGCGAGCCGTTGATGAAAAGATTGTCAAACTTCACGTTGCTTGTACGTCCCGTAATGCTTATGGGCTTAAGGGAAACACCATTGAAATGGCAATTGCGCACCGTAATGTCGCTCACATTATCAATGTTATCACGCCCGATGATCTGCACCCCATACTTGCTTTGCTGACTAGTTACATTCTCCATATAAACCCGACGCACCGTCGGTTCAAAGCCACGATAGCACACTTCACGCGGTTCATAATCAAGATTGATGCGCAGCACAGACTCGTTACATCGGCCCACAGTAACATTGCGCATGTTGATATTTTCAATGACACCTCCACGACAGTTGTTGGTCTTGATGCGAAGCACACGGTCCAGGTTAGGGGAGTCCATGTAGCAGTCCTCAGCAAATACGTTGCGACAACCGCCAGAAATCTCAGAGCCAATAACTACACCACCATGTCCATCGGCCATTGTGCAGTTGCGAATAATGATATTCTGAGAAGGTTGATTCCAAAGACGGCCATCATTGTTACGTCCACTTTTAATTGCGATGCAATCATCGCCTGTATGGAATGTACAGTTCTGAATGAGCACGCCGTCGCATGCCTCCGGATCACAGCCGTCTCCATTGGGACCGTCATTGAAGACAGTTACACCATCAACGGTGACATTCTTTGAAAGCAAGGGATGTATTACCCAGAAAGGCGAATTGAGCATGGTCACTCCCTTTATTAACACCCCATCACAACGATTGAAGTTTATAAGTTGGGGACGCAATCCTTCACCTTTGCCGAAGCGACGTTCGTCCTCTGGCACACCATCCTCGGCATACTTCTGGAGTCGCGCACGGGATCCGAGACTTTGCGCTTCGGTAGTCTTACCCTTAACAAAACCAAATCTGTCCGCTCCACACCATGCCCACCAGGTTTCGTTGGAACCATTGCCATTGATAGTTCCCTTACCTGTAATGGCAACATCAGTGGCTTCATAGGCATAGATACAAGGAGAATAGTTCCAGCAGGCCAGTCCTTCCCATGCTGTTTTGACCAATGGGTATAGTTCTGGCTCAAAAGCAAACTTCAAGGTCGCACTATCCTCAATAACAAGATTCACATGGCTCAGCAAACGGATGGCACCTGTATGCCACTCGCCCTTAGGCACGATGACACTTCCACCACCTTTCTTGGAACAGGTGGAAATGGCCTTGTTGATAGCCCGCTGGTTCTTGGCAGCTGTGGCTTTTGTCGATGCACCAAAGTTGATGATACTATACTGCCGGTCCGAGAATTGAGGTTGGCGAATGCTTTTCTCAATACTGCGATACATCGCCTCATCCCACTGTTGAGCCGAAATCATAAGCGGCAGAAAAAGGATGACCAGTAACGTCGTTAATTTTTTAATGTTCATATTCTTAGTTTTTGATTTGATTTTGTCTGTAGTTGTTTACAAAAAAACAGGCTACCATCTTCACAGATTGAGCCTGCAATACCAATTTAAAATCAAATGGAAAAGAAAGGTCATTGTCTTCACAGACACAAAACCTTCAACCATTAATTAGTTTGATGGGGCAACACCCCCATATTAACTTTATTTTCTTGCACAAAGATAAGGAAGAAATGCCGATTTACAGAATGTAAAGTGTTAAAAATCACATATTAAGCATAAAATATTTGCTTTGATAGAAAAGAAAACCTATATTTGCTAATGTTTTTTGATGGTTTCGCGATATTATTTTGTAGCGAAATTTATCATTCGAGGTTGGTAGCATCCTGCACCAACCTCTTTTTGTTTGGGCAAAGTTGTTGGAATCAATGGGCAACACAGATTATTCAGACTCTTCGATTTACCCTAATATCAGTTCTGCAATTAGCAACGAGGTAGCGCTTTCCTTAGTCATTGACACCGTCTTCTAAAAAGGGTCATTCCCTTTCTTTCTCATCTTGATAAAAAAAACAAAAACCAACAAATAATAACGATAAAACATTGCCTATCTCGTTTTTTGGCGGTAACTTTGTATCATCAAAAATCAGGAAACATTTTTAATTCAAACAAAATAATTAGGTAAACGATGAAAATTGAAAAGATTCATGCTCGCGAGATACTTGACTCTCGTGGCAACCCTACAGTTGAAGTTGAAGTAACGTTGGAAAATGGCGTAATGGGTCGTGCAAGCGTTCCATCTGGTGCATCTACCGGCGAGAACGAAGCTCTCGAACTGCGTGATGGCGACAAAAATCGTTATGGCGGTAAGGGTGTGTTGAAAGCCGTTGAAAATGTGAACAACATCATCGCTCCCGCTTTGAAGGGTGACTGTGTACTTGAGCAGCGCAAAATCGACTATAAGATGTTGGCTCTCGATGGCACTCCAACCAAGAGCAAACTTGGTGCCAATGCTATCCTCGGTGTATCTCTTGCTGTGGCTCATACCGCTGCAAAGGCTCTGAATATCCCTCTTTATCGTTATATCGGCGGTTCTAACACATACGTGCTCCCCGTTCCTATGATGAACATTATCAACGGTGGCGCTCACTCTGACGCTCCTATCGCTTTCCAGGAATTCATGATTCGCCCAGTTGGTGCATGCTGCGAGAAAAAGGCAGTACAGATGGGTGCTGAGGTGTTCCATGCATTGGCTAAGAACTTGAAGAAGCGCGGTCTCTCCACAGCCGTAGGCGACGAGGGTGGCTTTGCTCCTAAGTTCAATGGTATCGAAGATGCTCTAGACACCATTATCGCTTCCATCAAGGACGCTGGTTATGAGCCGGGAAAGGACGTAACTATTGCTATGGACTGCGCAGCTAGCGAGTTCGCCGTTCAAGAGAATGGCGAGTGGTACTATGACTACCGTCAGCTCAAGAGCGGTATGCCTAAGGATCCTAATGGCAAGAAGCTCACCGCAGACGAGCAGATCGCTTATTTGGAAGAACTTATCACCAAATATCCTATTGACTCTATCGAGGATGGTCTCGATGAGAACGACTGGGAAAACTGGGTGAAGCTCACAGCTAAGATTGGTGATCGTTGCCAGCTCGTAGGTGATGACTTGTTCGTGACCAACGTGAAGTTCCTCGAAAAGGGAATCAAGATGGGCGCAGCAAACTCTATCCTTATCAAGGTTAACCAGATTGGTTCCCTGACTGAGACCCTCGAAGCTATCGAGATGGCTCATCGTCACGGCTACACCTCTGTAACTTCTCACCGTTCTGGCGAGACTGAGGATACCACAATCTCTGACATCGCCGTCGCTACCAACTCTGGTCAAATCAAGACTGGTTCTATGAGCCGCACGGACCGCTTGGCTAAGTACAACCAACTCATCCGCATCGAGGAGGAACTTGGTGACAGCGCTAAGTACGGTTACAACAAACTGAAGTAAAACATCAGTAATCAATCTCAGTTACCCTTCAAGGGGTATAACTTAAACTGAGGACGATAAATATCCGGGAAGGATGCCGAATGATATGTGACTACCAAGTCATCAATCATCCGATATTCTTCCCTTTTTTTCGCACTTGGAAAAACACCTAATCGGCAAAGTCTATGGATTAATGATATAACCTGAGTTCGACGAAATATATTTCTGTCAAAAAACGACGCCTTTGACAGGTTAAGTTAAATTGAATTACTGAGTAATTCAATTTGTTTTAGTCAGTGAAACAATTTGATTCACTTGGTGATTCAATTTGATTCACTCCCTAGAATGCCACTTTTCGCGAACCCATCGGGAAGTCAAGACCTTTTGCTTCACAAATTCGTCAAACTCACATTAATATAAGACTGGAAGAAAAAAGTATTATGACTTGAGATTAGTAACAATACGCTATTTTCATGTGAAATTGACGTACCTTTCGGGTGACATAAACTAACACTTCCCTGAGTAATAAACATACGGACTAATGTGGGGCACTACGAGGGCGTCTCCGCCCACGCACAAAAGCTAATAAAACAACAATGTTCGGTGAATTTTGTTGTATCTTTGCATATCATAAATAATATTTTAAGAAGAATTCCGTTTATTAGGCAGACTACATTACTACCGAAGAACAAACATGAAGAAACTCATTATAAGTATTATAGTGGCTGCATTGTGTCCATTGAATATATGGGCACAGTCATCCATGACCGACTCTCAGGTGGCTGATCTCGTTCAGCAAGAGGTGTCAAGAGGCACATCACAGGCACAAATAGTGACAAAGCTAATGCAAAACGGTGTTGACATCTCACAAATCCGGCGCGTAAGGAAGCAATACGAGCGACAGATGAACAACTCCGGATTGGGCACCGTGAAAGAAAAAAACACGCAAGACGATCGCTTGCGCGCCAACAACGGAAAGCCAAAGGATAAGCAAGAGACAATGAAGGTGGAAACGCAACGCAACGCAACAACCACCCAACACATACAGAGCACTCCGAACTGGCAGCAAGAATACGATGAGAACAGCGAAGAATTTGTCCTAATGCAGAGTGAACTTGGGCTCATGACACCCAAGGATTCTTTGGAAATGTTGCGAAAGATACTAGACAATCGAGATAAAAAGAAGCAGAAAGTGTTTGGTCGGGACATATTCAACAATAAAGACCTTACCTTTGAACCTGCAATGAATATTGCTACACCGCAGAGCTATAGGCTCGGACCTGGCGATGCGGTAATTGTAGATATATATGGCGCCTCTCAGAAAACAATTAATTCCACAATATCTCCCGATGGTGAAATCGTCATAGAAAACTATGGCCCCATTCAAGTGAGCGGACTCACCGTGGCACAAGCCAACAACCGCATACGAAGTCGGCTGGGCACTCGCTATCAGAGTAGCCAAATCAAAATATCACTCGGGCAAACACGTACCATATCCATCAACGTAATGGGAGAAGTGAAAGCCCCCGGTACTTACACGCTGTCGGCCTTTGCCAGTGTTTTCCATGCCCTCTATATGGCAGGAGGAACCAACGATCTCGGCACGCTCCGCAACATCAAGATATATCGCCAAAACCGATTGGTTAGTGTGTGCGACATCTACGATTACATCCTCAACGGCAAGATGACTGGCAATGTTCGTTTGACTGATGGCGATGTTATCATCGTCGGTCCTTATGATTGTTTGGTCAATATCACTGGAAAAGTGAAACGTCCGATGTATTATGAGATGAAGAAAAACGAAAGCATCGAGAGTCTATTACGCTATTCTGGTGGCTTTACCGGGGATGCTTACACCAAGGCTGTACGCGTAAATCGTAAGACTGGACGCGAGTATGCTGTGTTCAATGTGGAGGAGTTCGACATGAGTAGCTTCCGAATAGCCGACGGCGACAGTGTTAGCGTAGACTCTATCCTACCCCGTTACAACAATACGGTGGAGATCAAGGGCGCTGTGTTCCGTCCTGGCATGTACCAGATGGGTGAAAACATCAATAGTGTCCGTACACTCATCCAGCATGCAGAAGGACTTACGGAATCTGCATTTACCAATCGTGCAGTGATGCATCGAATGAAACCAGACCGCACGCTAGAAGTCGTGAGCGTAGATGTTGCTGGTATTATGAGTGGTAAAGTCGCAGATGTTCCATTAAAAGAAAACGATGTTCTTTTTATTCCTGATAAAAAAGAGCAATTGACCCAGCGTCAAATCACTATCCATGGTGAAGTGCAATATCCTGGAATCTATAAGTATGCCGACAACGAAACTCTCGAAGACTTTGTCCTTCAAGCCGGAGGCCTCAAGGAAACGGCATCTACAGTAAAAGTTGACGTGGCACGCCGCGTAAAAGAACCAAAGGCACTTACGACAGACAGTATCATTGCCCAAACCTATAGCTTTGCCCTGAAAGATGGCTTTGTAATTGATGGAGAACCCGGTTTCACATTGATGCCTTATGATGAGGTATATGTACGTAAAAGCCCCGCATACTCCGAGCAACAAAATGTTACTGTGGATGGTGAGGCGATGTTTCCAGGTTCCTACACACTGCCTAGGCGTAATGCACGGCTTACTGACTTGTTGAAGATGGCTGGTGGTGTCACTGATCTTGCTTATATCAAAGGTGCACGGTTGGAACGCATTCCAAATGCTGTTGAACGTGAACGAATGGAAGCAATACTAAAGATGCAACAAGAGCAACTACAACAACAGATGTTGCAGTTGGCAACGAACGCTAATAGTGGAGGCGGAATTCAACAAGTGGGTGAAAAAACCACAAACACACTACTAGAGAAATATGAAATTCCTAATACTATCCCTGTTGGAATAGAACTGGACAAAGCTTTGAACGATCCGTCTAGTGATGCCAACCTTGTGTTGCGTGCTGGAGACCGACTCATCTTGCCAAGATACACGGCTACAGTGAAGATCAATGGTGCAGTGATGTATCCTAACACAGTGGCTTTCTTGAAAGGGAAAAACGCTAGATACTATATCAATGCCGCTGGCGGTTTTGCCCAAAATGCCCGCAAGAGCAATTCTTACATTATCTACATGAATGGTATGGTATCCAAGTTAAGCACTGGTGCAAAAATCGAACCTGGCTGTGAAATCATTGTGCCTACAAAACTTTCTCGCAAAATGAGCCTTGCCGAGACAATGAGTGTTGGCTCTGGCATAACCAGTATTGCCGCTATGATTGCCACAATAGCGAATATGGTAAAATAAAGTTCTGTCTTCAAATAGAGCATAAAACTATGAATAACAACGATGAGGTTAAAAGAATAGATTTAAAACTTATCTATAAAAGAATTGAAGTACATAAGAAAGTTTTTTTAATCACATTGCCGATGGTGCTCATACTGAGTTATCTGCTCATTTTAGCGAAGCCACGTACTTATAGCAGCAGCACGGTAATGGCCCCAGAGATGGGTTCGTCTGTCAATTTGAACTCCATTGGCGATCTTGCATCATCATTTGGAATAGACCTACCATCAGGGCAGACGGTCGATGCCATATCCCCTCTGCTCTATCCTAACCTAATGAGTGACAATGGTTTTGTTTCCAAGCTCTTTAAAGTGAAAGTGAAAACAATAGACGGACAGGTGAATGCCACCTACTATGATTATCTCTTAAAACATAACAAGGCTCCATGGTGGACAATGGCCTTAGAGTGGATGAAGGCAAAACTGAGCTCGACTCACAGACAGGCTGGAGGGTACACCAAATTTGACCCTTACCATCTTTCGAAGATAGATAATGATTTAGCCGGTGCCATCAGAAGCTCCATCAAGATAACTACCGACAAGAAAACAGGAGTAATCAGCATTACCACAGAGGCACAAGACCCTATGGTTTGTAAAACTCTTGCAGATTCTACGCGCTCACTCCTACAGCAATACATCACAGACTACCGCACAAGCAAGGCACGAAATGATGTCAAGCACTACCAAGATCTAGTGAATGATGCCAAACGACAATATGAAGGGGTAAGACAGGCTTATGGTGCATATAGTGATGCGAATATGGACGTGATCCTAGAAAGTTTTAAGTCGAAACAAGAAGATTTGGAAAACGACATGCAGTTAAAGTTTAATGCTTATAGCGCGCTGCTCACTCAGCTCAACGTAGCCAAAGCTAAACTACAGGATCGTACACCGGCTTTTACCACCATTCAAGGAGCGGAGGTGCCTATCAAACCATCAGGCCCTAAACGCATGGTTTTCGCATTTGCTATGACCATTATTGCCGCTGTGCTATTAACACTTTGGTATTCACGTGAAGTCATTTTTTCGGAATAATTTCTCCATCACATTCTCATGTCCCAACAAAAGTTAACCAATAACGAAAATACTAACAAAACGAAGCGAATTGCATCAAATACGCTCGTTTTGTTTTTTCGTATGCTCGTTATTACAGTTGTTAATCTTTACACCGTACGTTGGGTTCTCAGCGGCTTAGGCACTGTAGATTATGGCATCTTCAATGCCATAGGCGGAGTAGTAACTACGAGTACATGTCTAACTAGCGTATTGGCCATATCAACTCAAAGATTCTATTCGTTTGCTATTGGTAAAGGCGACCAAGATAAGCTGAAAGATATTTTCTCAGTTAGCATAAATCTAACGCTTATACTTACATTGGTTATTATGATATTGTTTGAAACTGGTGGACTATGGTTTGTAAATAGCGAAATGACTATTCCATCAGATAGAATGGTAGCAGCAAATTGGATCTTCCAACTTGCGTTGTTGTCATTCGTATTTAGTATCATTCAAATACCTTTTATGGGAACCGTATTTGCTCGCGAACATATGGGAGTATATACGCTTATCTCTACTTTCGACAGTTTAGCAAAACTGGTAATAGCATTTTTAATAAAGAGTGCACCGATTGACAATCTTGTATTTTATGGTATCGCAATGGCAGTTGAAGCTTGTCTAGTGATGATTTGCTACATTGTTATTGCACGTACTCGATATGCAGAATGTCATTATGTTAAAGTAAAAGATCCACAATTATATCAAAGTCTCATAAGCTTCTCCGGTTGGACATTCTACGGTTCTCTGGCTGGTGTTGGTATGATACAAGGTAGCATAATTCTTCTTAATACTTTTTTTGGTCCAGCGATTAATGCAGCCTTTGCCATTTCAAATCAAGTTTACAATGCTCTCAACACACTTTGCAATAGCATTGTTTTAGCCTTTAGACCTGCAATGATTAAGGCCTATTCGAGTAATAATCGTACATACTTAGATCAGTTATTTTCAGCAAGTAATAAGGCACTCGCCTATCTTCTTACAGCAATTGCAATCCCTTTTGTTTATGAAGCAAGGGCAATACTCAATATTTGGTTGGGTTCAAAACAAACTACTGACGAAATGATATTATTTTCGCAACTATTTATTATCTATACAGTAGTCCTTGCATTACAAAATCCCATAACCATTATCATACAAGCAATAGGAAAGATAAAGTATTATTTTCTCATTGTCGAGAGTTTTACAATTGCTAGTGTTCCTTTGACTTGGATATTCTTTAAAATGGGTATGCCATCCTATTGGATTTTCATATCATTGATTGGTACATGTTCGTTTGCACATATTGTCAGACTTATCATTTTAAAACAACAATATCCTGCTTTTAGTCTGAGAAGGTATTTGATAACTTTTGTTATCCCTGTTGCCTGTATAGTGATCATCAATTCCTTGTTTTCTGAATGGCTTACTTATAACATAACTAATCAATTAATTCAATTTATTACTGTATTCTTTGCATCATTGGTTATTACAATTATACTTGCTTACATTATTGGAATTAATAGAAATGAAAGGAAACAAATGAATGTTTTCATAAGACAAACTTTGTTTAGATAATATGGCTTACCTTGTACTCTCTATATACGTTGCAACTGCTTTTCTTGCTTTATACGAAAAGTACTTGGGGAAATATCGAATGTTCATTTATTGGATTATAGGTGTTATTTTGATATTAGTTGCCGGATTGAGAGAAGTTGGTATTGACCCTGATTCAGCAAACTATGAATATACTTATCAAAATATTGATAATCTGAAGAGTGGCACAGTGGAATATTCTTATATATTTCTTTCACAGATATTCAGCCATATCACTTCCGATGTTCATATTCTATTTCTTTTCTATGCCTTCTTTGGAGTAGGACTCAAAATGTTTGCTATTACAAAGTTTGAAAAAACTGTTTTTTTGCCTTTGTTGATATACATCAGCTATTATTACGTTACTCACGAATGCATGCAAATTCGTACTGGAATATTATCTGGAATAATGCTCCTTGCGATAATTGCAATGGGGGAAGGTGAAAAGAAAAGAGCATTCATGTTGCTCCTCATTGGAAGTTTATTTCATATGTCGGCTTTGATACTGTTCCCCATGCTATTTATGTCAAATAAAGAAATGACTCATAAACAAAAAATGATTTGGGGATCAGTGATACCTGCAGGATATGTATTATCAATCATGGGATTTGCCATAATTATGAATTTGCCATTCGAGATTCCATATGTGAGCGACAAACTTGCACTTTACCAAGCTGCTACCGAGAAAGGAATCGGTGATTTTGCGTCAGTCAACATATTCAGTCCTTTACAATTGGCAACTATTGCCTTATTTTATTATCTCTTTTATTTTCAAGATACTATTCTGCGATACAACAAGTTTTATCCAATTCTAATGAAGTTATTCGCATGTGGAGTATCAGCTTACGCTCTATTTTCTTTTTTCCCGGTATTTGCACAAAGAATTAATATGCTACTTCAAGCTGTAACCATCATTTTATTCGCAGACATTTACCATACCATTAATCCACGATGGGCTTCTATCACAATTATATCAATATTAGGCTTGTTGTATCTTAATTACTCATTGCCTGACATTGGATTGGACCTATTCTGGAAAGTGTAATTTAATAAGTTATGAACCAAATACTTAAATATATTTTTCAATCTATAGGATGGCTCTTCTCATGGATTCTGCCAACTGAAACTCATGTAAGGATGCATGGGTTGCTTAGCCAATTATACGTTGGCATATACAAAAGACGATTTGCCAATTGGGGCACAGGCTCAACTTTGGGATGGAGATCACAAAGGCTAAATGGATTAAAATATATTTCTGTGGGAAATAACACAACCTTGGAATCTGACATACAATTGACGGCATGGGAAAAATTCAGGGATCAAACCTTTCACCCAACCATCAAAATTGGTAACTTTTGTTGTATTAGAAGAGATGCACATATTACCGCAGTTGGACAAATAACCATTGGCAATAATGTGTTAACAGGCACAAATGTTCTCATCTCTGACAACAGTCATGGAAATAGTACGTATAAAGATATGGAACTTCGACCGGAAGAAAGACCCCTTGTTGACAAAGGGCCCATTACGATCGAAGACAATGTTTGGTTGGGTAATAATGTCTGTGTGTTAGGCGGTGTCACCATAGGAAAAGGTGCTATTGTCGGAGCTAATGCTGTTGTTACCAATAATCTACCTCCATATTGCATTGCTGCTGGTGTACCAGCAAAAGTTATTAAAATCATCAACCCAAAATCGAATGAATGAAAGCTAGAGTTATTGCATATTACCTTCCACAATTCCATCCAATTCCAGAAAACGATGAAGCTTGGGGACCTGGTTTTACCGAATGGACCAACGTGGCAAAGGCCAAACCACTATTTCGTGGACATTATCAACCACGCATTCCTGCAGACTTAGGTTTTTATGACCTACGCCTTCCTGAAGTCCGAGAACAACAGGCACAAATGGCGCGTGACGCAGGAATAGAGGGATTCTGTTATTGGCATTACTGGTTTGGAAATGGCAAGCAACTCTTGGAACGTCCTTTCAACGAAGTTTTGGCTTCGGGTAAACCCGACTTTCCTTTCTGCTTAGCTTGGGCTAATCACAACTGGACAACGGCAACATGGCAGAATAGAGGCGATAAGAAAATGATTGCACAACAACTCTATGCTGGTAAAGAGGACTATATACGACACTTCCTCAATGTACTTCCAGCTTTTAAAGACAAACGCTATATTACCATAGATGAAAAGCCACTATTTGCAATTTTCGATCCGTATGCCTTTGCTGATGTTAGTAGTTTTATGAACCTATGGCAACAGTTAGCCCAAAAAAATGGACTGAAAGGAATTTATTTTGTTGCCATGATTAGTTCTACATCAACAATTAAGAGAACTGCAGATGGAGGTATCGAGCGTGTGTTGCCAAATTTAAAAAGCAGTGAAGAGGTTTATAACAAAATATTAAGTCTAGGTTTTCAAGGCATCAATTCTTTTGGTAAATCACGTGGAGAAATGATCGACCATGGAATTTATCAACGCAACGTCAAAAAAATATTGCAACGTTATATTCCTTTCTTACCTACTACGCTTTATGATTATAGTAAGGTAACAAAAAACTTCTATGCCCCAGAAGATAATTGGGAAAATGTCTTCCCCACAATTATGCCACAATGGGACAGATCACCAAGAACTGGCAATCACGAAGAGGCTTATATCAATGCAACCCCAGATAACTTCAAAGAACACATACATAATGCACTTCAGATAATCCGTAATAAGAAAAAAGAACACCAGATTTTGTTTCTACGTTCATGGAATGAATGGGGAGAAGGTAACTATATGGAACCAGATTTAAAATATGGACATGGATTCTTGAATGCATTAAAAGACGAAATTAAGTAACGATTGTCTTTGGGTCAATATTTAATTCAACTTCCAGAAACGGACATCAAGTGAAAGAAAGTTATATCAATACTACTTCTATAAAGATCTCAGTCATAATACCGACATACAAACCCCATGCATATATAATGAAATGCTTGGACAGTGTTTCTCGGCAAACTTTGAATCATGATCTTTTTGAGCTGATTATCATTGTTAATGGTTGTAACGAACCATATTATCCAATGATAAAAAAAGAAATTGAAAAACTTCAACTCTCTGCACAAATCATACAAACTGATGTGCCAGGTGTGTCGAATGCAAGAAATCTAGGACTTATGGCCTCAAAGGGAGAGTATGTCACCTTTCTAGATGATGACGATTGGCTATCAGACAACTATCTAGAAAATCTTCTTACTTGTATGAAAGGAGATAATTGCATCACTATTGCCAACGCAAAAAACTATAATGAACAGACAAAACAAATCGAAGATAAATTCTTTGCCCAGGCATACAAAAAGTGCCTTCATAATGATACCCTCACTTTACTAAAGGGACGTACATTTCTTTCAACATCATGTTGTAAACTAATTCCAAGTAATATGATACACGGGGCGAAGTTTGACAAAGCTTTACCATTAGGTGAAGATGCTTATTTTATGGCAACAATAAGTCATCGTATAAAATACATCATCTTAGCTCCTCCCAATACTATTTATTATATAAGGGAACGCAAAAATTCAGCTTCACGAGCAAAGCATAAGATAGGCCAAGTAGCTATTAACACGATTCTTTTAGTGTATAAGTATACTTCAACCTACTTTTCCCACCCAACTCAATACAACTTGCCATTTTTTCTCAATCGTCTATTTGCTATCCTTAAGAACGCTATGTGTTTGCTTCGCTCTTAAGTAGAGTTCCTAGTTTCAGATAACAACATTAAATGTATATTGAATCAAATGATAGTAAATACACGACATATCGATATTATACCTACAGCAGGACTTTGCAATAGAATGAGGGCTATTGCTTCTGCTGTCTATATTTCAAAAAAACTTGATTGCCCTCTACACATTATTTGGAATCAATACGAAGGCCTTCATGCAAGATTCGATGATTTGTTTCAAAATATTCCGGCTGAGATTGCTACCTTAGAAGAAAACTATAATTGGAAATTTGCAATCAATTATACTAAAGATTACCTTATTAGGCGTCCTTTCCTTTGCAAATATTCCCAAGTAATATATAATCTGAGTATATACGCAGGAGGTGACATCTTCAAGAAAATTAAAAATAATGCCAAAAGTCTGCTTCTCATTTCTTGCTACCCTATGTCTGATCTGTACGAACCCAATAGTCTGTTTGTTCCCAAAGCAGAAATTCAGGAAATGATCAATCTTGCTACACAGCAGTTTACAACTCATACCATAGGTGTACATATACGCCGAACAGACAACACATTCTCTATTGAGGACTCTCCTATCGAGGGATTTGTCAACATATTAAAAAAGGAAGTGAATGATGATCCAGATGTCTCCTTCTATCTGGCTTCTGATGACAAGGAGGTCAAAACTTATATGAGACAGAAATTTCCAAATCGTATCCTCATTGGAGACAATGTCGTTTCACGCGATAGCCTAGAAGGAATGAAGTTTGCCGTAGCCGAGCTCTTTACACTCAGCAAAACAAACAAAATTATAGGAAGTAACTATTCGTCTTATTCCCAAATCGCCGCAGAATTAGGAAAAATCCCTCTTGAATATGCTAGAAGAGACAACTAATTTTTCCAAAAATCCTTTTTTTAGCTTATTGAGCCTGATACATACGTACCCAATCTATTTGGGTTTCATATATTGACTTCGTATTTGGCGTATTCCACTTACTGTTACCCACACTTTGATTTAAGATTAGATAATAAGGTCGATCAAATGTCCATTGTCCTTCATCGAGAATTCTCTGATCAGTTGACTTATTGTACACAGCTGTCACCTCACCATCAAGAGTAAAACTAATGGACTTTGGAGTCCAAATCGCGCCATATATATGCCACTGTGTGAGGTTTATTGCTTTTGAGACTGAAGTTGGCTTCTGTTTTCCAAGAATCTGGGATCTGTGAGAATGTATAGTTTGATAAGCTTGACCGTCACCACCAAAAGATTCGAAAATATCGATTTCACCATATCGAAAAGGATTGCCTACTGAAACTGGTAGAAGCCAAGCTGCTGGAAAATTTCCAGGGTTGCTGTTGGTTCTTAATCTTACTTCCACTTTCCCGTATGTCAAGGCAAATTTGTCTTTAGTTCGTATCGCACTTGTCATCATAATGGCGGTATCTTGTAGAAGATTATAATTGGGTATTGCTCGACACACCAAATGTCCTCTTCTCACTTCCACATTATCTTTATTATTATTTATCCATCTTGCCCATAGATAAGGTTCCCTTTGGCAAGCTTTCCACTTACTGGTGTCTGGCGGGCTACTATATGGTAGGTTAAAGTCGTCCTCAAAAACCAACTTCCATTTCTGCAAATCATTTTGTCCGTGCATCCTTCCTGAATCACACACGAGAATTACAACGAATAATAAAATAATATTATATTTTCTCATCACCTTTTTCTTTATGTTAGGCAAAAATACCGTTTTACAACATAACTTGCAAGACTTCCAACGACATTTTAGTAACGTTTTTTTTGTTATATGAAAATAAAATAGGTACTTTTGCATTACCATAGAATCGCGGTTCAAATTATTCATGCAAGCACAACATACAGTTTCCGTTATAATGCCCATGTTCAATTCAGAACCATTCATTGGGCAAGCTATTGAGTCAGTTCTTTGCCAGAGCTACACCAACTGGGAACTGCTTATTATTGATGATGGCTCCACAGACGATTCTGTTCGCACAGCCCAGTCATACGCAGACAAAGACTCTCGTATCAAGGTATACACAAATCCTCATCACATAGGAATGCCTTCAGCACCACGAAACTATGGCGTAGAGCGGGCTCTTGGCACATTTATTGCCTTTCTTGATAGTGACGACATCTGGTTTAAGGATAAACTAAAGCAGCAAATCCCTCTGTTCAATGATGACAAAACTGCTATCGTCTACTCTAACTATGAAAAGATGAACGAAAAGGGTGTACGAAACAAACGCATTATCTCTGCCCCTTCTTACATAACCTATAAAGATCTTCTAAAAGGAAATTCGATTGGCAATCTAACAGGTATCTATGATACAAGGAAGGTTGGTAAGATTAAAGTGTTAAATATTTACCATGAAGATTATGCCATGTGGTTAGATATTCTTAAGCAAGGTTTTGTAGCAAAAAACACCAATACGGTAACTGCAGCATATCGCCTCTCTACACATTCTTTAACTGCAAAAAAAGTAAAAGTTCTCAGGTGGCAATGGGATATATACAAAAAAAAAGAACATTTGTCCACTTGGAAATCTTCTATTTATTACATACATTATGCCATAAGAGCATGCAAAAAAAAATTAATATGATATTCTATATATAACAATATTCTTAATAAATCAAATTACTTCTCCCAATAATTTTTGAAAGAGTTCTAAACTTAATAATAAAGATTAAGCAAAAACGTTTTCTATCATAAAAAACTCTATGAAGGAAAATATTCCCTCCTATATTAAGTGGAATGATGACGTAAGCAACACTCGCTTCATACGAGACGGTATGAACGAATTTGAACGAAACATCAAACGGTTAATTGATTTTGTAGTTGCCATTATATGTCTTATCTTATTCTCTCCCTTAATTCTTACTTGTTATATCCTCGTAAAGCTTGAGGACGGAGGACCTGCTATCTTCAGACAGGAACGCATTGGTCGATTCGGACGACCATTTACCATCTATAAATTTCGTAGTATGAAGGTGGATGCTGAGAAAAATGGACCACGACTCTTTGGCCATGATAAGGATGAGCGGATGACAAGCATTGGTCGATTCTTGCGCACCCACCATTTGGACGAACTTCCACAACTGTGGAATGTAGTCAATGGTGACATGGCATTTATTGGGCCACGACCAGAGCGTAAATTTTACATAGACCAAATCATAGCGCGCGATCTAAGGTATACATTTCTTTATCAGATACGACCAGGCGTTACCTCCTATGCCACACTATACAATGGCTACACCGATACTATCGAGAAAATGCTGAAACGTCTAGACCTCGATCTCTACTACTTAGAGCATCGTTCATGGTGGTTTGACATAAAAATTCTTGTCAAAACATTTATCAACATTATTTTCGGAAAAATTTTCTGATTAAGACTATAAATTTGCCTTCATAATCCAACCAACTTTTTCACCTTTTTATTAGGAGTAATTGGATATTCTTATAATAAAGGTGTATTGCTTACGTTATATTGTCAAACACAAACCTATTTTACGATGACAAATCCCTACCCAGAATATATTCAAGCTGCAGCTATTGATGAGGATATTCAAATTGAAGATGGAATGAGCAGAGTGGAGAAGGACTTCAAACGAACGGTCGACTTTGCTGTCTCAGCCATTTGTCTTGTGGTATTCTCTCCCCTCATACTTCTTTTTTATATTGCCGTAAAGCTAGAAGATGGTGGCCCTGCCATATTCTGCCAGGAGAGGATTGGGCTTTATGGGGAGACCTTCATCATCTATAAATTTAGAAGTATGCGCTTGGATGCCGAGAAAGATGGTCCTCAATTGACAGATCGAGAGAATGATATGCGCCTCACAAAGGTAGGTCGTTTCTTGCGCGAGCACCATCTTGACGAACTTCCTCAGTTATGGAATGTCTTTAGGGGAGATATGGCTTTTGTTGGGCCAAGACCCGAGCGTAAGTTCTATATCGACCAAATAATGAAGCATGATCCTCGATATGAAAACCTTTATCAGATTAGACCTGGGGTAACCTCCTTCGCTACACTATACAATGGTTACACAGATACAATGGAGAAAATGCTTCGACGCCTTAGGCTTGATCTCTACTATTTGGAAAATCGCTCTTGGTGGATGGATGCCAAAATCTTAGCCCTTACCTTTCTCAAAATTTTGTTTGGTAAGAAGTTCTGAATAAACAGAATAGAAGTAACAAACTATCTTTATACAAACTAAGACATAATCAGCATTTCAATTTAGAACTTTCTAAATGTCAACCGTAGCTGGTTGCTTGTAAGTATCATTCTGCTACCAGACAACTCTACGGTGAATGATTCTTCAAGCTTATTGATTCCAAAAGGTTGGAGAAGTGCAAGGTCAGTGACAGCAGGGTCTCCCTGCGTACGTTCATTTATCCTAGCATCTGAGAGTGACAGATGATTATCGACATAAGTAAAGCGGAAAATGTATTGTATACTTTCGTCAACGTCATAAGCCTGAAAGATTGTTCCCTGAACTGCATAAAACTTTCTATCCTCAACCATGTTCAGTTGACCGCCTGTTTCTAGAGTGTCTATGGTTACAAGCTGCCAATTGCCATCAATTTTACCATTGTTCGATGTCTCAAGAAGGTCACCACAAGAGGCTAACCCAAGTATCGTCAGAAGTGCAAAGTACATTAATAGTATTCGTTTCATAGACTAAAAATTCCAGTTTTAGAGATCGTCAGTTGGGCACCCACATTATTTCCTAATATTCGACCAAAGTCTGCTCCGAAAGCTCCTCGTACATTCCAGTTGTGCGGTAGTTGATAGTTAGCCTCAACTAAAAAGCTTACATTATGCTCCTTTTGTGTAAAGGGGTCGGCATAACTCCCCCACCCTGTTTGATAAGTAGCCAAGACCTTATATCCCAAGCGTTCGCTTGGCTGACCATCAAATCCTAGATGCCATGCAACAAAACGGTTGTTTTTGAAAATGATTCGTCCATCACTATTATATATAGGTGATGTGTATAAAGGATTGCCAATAGCTTGCCCCCAATGTTGCCACCCTGTAAAGATGTAGTGATTATAATAATCGTCCTTTCCACTAATGTGATCTGAGCGTCCAGCTGAATGGTCGTGATAGACTGGCCCACTTTGATATTTGGTATAAAGATATTCCACCACTATATTTCTAAGCCAGCTGCCATATTTCAAATTGAGTTCCGCACCCAACATGATATCCTTGAAATCATAAAGGAAAAAACGTGTTTTCTTCTTCGTGTTCCACTCATCGCCCTGACCATAGCCATCATAGTCAAGTTGAAACATAGAACTGTGATCCTCAAAATACTTGTCCGCATAAATACCAAGACGCCAACTGTCATCGTCGTAGTTTACACGCATCAGCCAACTGCCGAGAATGTTGCCCTCCTCATTCTGATAATTAGTACCTGCTTCAGGCACATCACCGCCACCAGGTATCAATGCCCGAAAAAAACTCCTGACACTTGTCCCGTTCTTTGTTATTAGCATACCACCTTGCCCATCAGGGCTATAGCTTGTTCCACCAAATAGCGTAGCTGATTCCAAACCCATCTCGACTGACCACGGTACAAACCTATCCTCGCTACCAATCTTAAAGAATGCTGACTTACTATGATATAACACATTGTCGGCATATTTCGATTTCATTGCTGTAAAATCATGTTGCCAATTATTATCGGTCATCTTACCGTAAGCAATGTGTCCTTTGAAATGCAGCCAACGACTAAAACCAGGAATCGTCCAATATTCAGGTAATGCAATTCTTACTTGAGGTACAGGCCGTGCATTGATTCCCAAAGTCTGTGAACCAGAACTGAGACTATTATTCTTCAATTGCATTGGCCACTCCTTAGCACCCACGCTAAGTACCCCATGAAGCCACCGTGCCTCTGCAAATGCTTGTTGGACAACTAAATCACTTGTATAATTCACAGGCGCAACCAAATCCAACCCATAGCCCACACCCCAAAGTCGATTTGAGTCGTTTTGTAGCGGACGAATTACCTGACCACGCAGATAACCATTGTTCGGTTCCAATGACGACAATCCATATTTGTTGGCATTAAGCCATAATGGTGTCTTATCATCAGAAGCCCCCCCCTGCATCTCCACTTTGTAGTGGATGTCTCTACCCAGGTCCATGGTATCATCATTCTCATATTGTTGCCACGCGTATTGCGCAGAAACATTCGATGATGTAGCCAAAAGTAATATGAGGATTGGCAAAAGTTTCATTAGCAAAAGATATTATTTTTCGTTTACAAACCCATTCAAATAATAAGTTCTAGAGTGGTAAAGCCTTCTGTTTATCAGAGTTATCGTTTGCTTCCACTCGTCCAACATATGATACACAGCTGTTAGAGGCAATCCTATCATATATGTACGATTACAAAGATAGTACATTTTAGGGATTTACCCCTACCCATGTAGGGAAAAACCTTTCTATATAGCCATTTTTCAATATATCTTTGCAATGTGAAATAAGAGATAATAGCACTCACAAATGTTGAACTCTTTAAGACTAAGGATATGAAAAAGTTAATTCTTGCACTTGTAGCATTGTTCACAGTAACAATCCAAGCATCAGCCATGAGCTACGAACAGGCTCGCGAACAGGCTCTTTTCCTCACCGATAAGATGGCCTATGAACTCAATTTGACAGATGAACAGTATGAGGCTGCCTACGAAGTAAACCTCGACTACCTCATGGGTATCAATAGCTATGACGACCTCTACGGAAATTACTGGAATCAGCGCAATCTTGATCTGAGCTATATCCTTCTCGACTGGCAATACCGTAGCTATCTCCAGGCTAGTTATTTCTATCGCCCGCTATATTGGAATAATGGATACTGGCACTTCAGCGTATATTCACGCTATCCGCACCGCGACTATTATTACTTCGGTCGTCCAACATTCTATATGAGTTATCGTGGCGATCACAGCTGGTATCGCAACGGTGGTCGTAGCTGGTACAATGGACGCAATTACGTTCAACACAGCAACAGGAACAACTATGCTGGCATGCGTGACGGATTCGCTCGTGGTGACTATGGACGTGGCTCCAACTATGCTTCACAGTCTAACCGTAGCTTTGGCAACGGTACACGCTTCAACACACAGCAGAACAACCGCACCCGCGCCTTTGGAAGTGGAAACACACAGAGTCGCACACGTTCTTTCGGAAACGATGATTCACAGAGCCGTACACGTTCCTTTGGCAACGATGCTACACAGGGTCGCACACGCTCCTTTGGAAATGACTATTCGCAAAACAGCACTCGTTCAATGGACAACGACAACATGCAGAGTCGCTCACGCTCCTTCGGTAATCGGAGCTTACCGCAAAGTAGCACTCGCGCCACTGTAACACAGCCTAATTCCTCTCGTTCTTTTGGCAACTCCGGTATGCCGAGCTCTCCTAGCCGCACATTTACACCTAACAGCAGTTCAAGGTCACAAAGCTTTGGTAGTTCACAATCGGCTCCGTCACGTTCATTCAGCCCATCAACTCGCTCTAGTAGCAGCATGAGCAGAGGAACCTCACAATCAGCTCCTTCTCGTAGCTTCGGTGGCGGAAACTCTGGCGGTTCGCGCTCTTCTGGTGGACACTTCGGTAATCGTAGATGATACAAGCACAGCTCGGATTGGAAGACCAATAAAACAAGATAAAGTGAGAATTTAAATAATAGGTAAAAAGATATTTCAGAATGACAAATTAGAGAGTTTACTAGGCCGTGCGGATAATATTCGTGCGGCCATTTTAATTTATCATACTAAACACGAACTCCTCTCTTGTACTCCGCTATAATTTCTCAAGCATTAAATAATTATAGAAATCGATTGTTTTCACAATAATCTGCCAATTGAACACGATGGATTATCTGAAAAAATGTATCTTTGTCCTCAAACATTATATAATTATGAAAACAGTCCTTGGATTTATATTAGCTCTCGCATTGTATCCAATCAGTATATTGGCGCAAGATACACAGCCCGCTTGGGTAGATATGATTATCGGCACATACACAGAGGGCGGAAACTCCGAAGGAATCTATACCTATCACTTCAATCAAAACACCGGACTCACCGATAGCAGATCGGATTCTATTCGTGCAAGCAATCCCACGTTTGTTGCTCAAAGCAGCAATGATCGTATGATTTATGCCGTATGCGAATACCACGACGGTAGACAGGGCTTATATGCTTTTGAGCGCAACACCACCAATGGAAAACTCAAAGAAGTCAATTGGCGAACTACAATAGATCTGGCAAACGTCTCTCCAAGCGATGACGGAATAATCTATTCTGGTGGAGACCCATGCAACGTCTTCGTTACACCACAATTTGTGGCTACAGCCAACTATACAGGTGGAGACATCAGTGTCTTTCCCATCGATAGTGTTACTGGAGGCCTAAAGCTTCAAAGCCAACATCATAAACTTGGTGGTGATACCACTGTTTTGGCTCCTCATGCACATTGTCTACTCCCATCACCCGATGGAAAGTATGCCTTTGTTACAGACCTTGGCAATAGCTGTATCTACCGTTATGATCTGCATGCTAAGTCACTGAACAACCCTGTTCTCGCTTGGGAAGGTGAAAATGGCATGGGACCTCGTCATTTCGTATTTGACAAGGACGGCAATCATGCCTATTTAATCAACGAATTGGGTGGCCAACTTGTGGTTTTCGATTATCATGACGGTACACTCCTTCAAACACAGATAGTGATGGCCGACGAAAATGGTGGTCATGGCAGTGCAGATATTCATATCACCCCCGATGGAAAGTTTCTCTACACTTCCCACAGATTGAAAGGGGATGGCATCGCGATTTTTCGCATCGACCAAGAGTCAGGGAAAGTAAGCAAGGTGGGCTATGAGCCCACTGGACGTCATCCTCGCAACTTTGGCATCACACCAAATGGACGTTTCCTTCTCGTGGCTTGTCGCGATGATAACAAGATTCAGGTATTCAGCATCAACTCAAAAACAGGAAAGCTCACCGATACAGGACACACGATCTATGTGAGCAAGCCCTCTTGCATAGCTATTATTAAATAAAGATGGTTTACGCCACTTTTCAAGACGAAAATATCGAACAAGTAATATAAATAAAAAATAGCAGAAACAAATGTTTCTGCTTAGAGCGGAATACGGGAATCGAACCCGCCTCCCAGGCTTGGGAAGCCCGTGCACTACCGATGTGCTAATTCCGCATGACCCAACACAAAATTATCCACTGATAAAGAAATGTCAAGACGGTTTCGTACTCTATTCTATTGAATTGGAGCCGATACCCGGACTCGAACCGGGGACCCACGCATTACGAATGCGTTGCTCTACCAACTGAGCCATATCGGCGATTTGCGTTTGCAAAGATATTACAATTTTCTTGAACCTCCAAATAATTACAAATAAATCACAAGGGGAAAAACCTCCCCAAAGCCTAGTCACTTATGGGTCAGATCTGCCCATTTCACTGCAGTGAGATCTATGTTTTCATGCACTGAAAAAATATAATTGGCGCATGGAAAATATTTCACTTATTTTAGATATTATTTACTTGGAAGTATAGAACGAATTTGTTATCTTTGCAATGTTACAAACGTAGAATAATCAAAAAGGAGAAATAATTATGTTAAGCAAGAAAATTGAAGAGGCACTAAATGCCCAGATAAACTTGGAGCTGTGGTCAGCTTATCTTTATCTATCAATGTCAGCATATTGCCACAAGCAGGGATACACCGGAATGGGTAGTTGGTATAACGTACAATTTCAGGAAGAGCAGGACCATGCCAAGATCTTGTTCAACTATGTTATCCAGCGTAATGGTGTAGTTACTTTGAAAGCTATTGATGCCGTACCCACGGAATGGAATACGTTACTCAATATTTTCGAAGAAACCCTTAATCATGAGCAGCAAGTAACAGCTAGCATCAACAAGTTGTATGCCTTGACTCATACTGAAAATGACTTTGCCACACAAAGCATGCTCAAGTGGTTCATCGACGAGCAGGTTGAGGAAGAGGACAATGCTCGTACCATCATCGACAACCTCAAGATGATCAAGGACAACGGATATGGCATTTACATGCTCGACAAAGAGCTTGGAACACGCACCTATGTACAGGCAGCACCGTTGACGGGAAAGTAAAGTATTAACCCCTAAATAACAAGAAAGGCCTCCATGTTGTATAGCATGGAGGCCTTTTTAATGTCAGCATAAGAACAAACTTAATAAACACCTATTAGGCTGAAGCCGTTTAAAAATCCATTACTTTCATCACCTATATTTCATCCCTCTTCAATCTTATCCACACCCTCAAGCTTTCGGGCTTCTTCAAACTTCTCCTTCATTGTTGGATTATTATAGGTAAGTTTCTTTATCGTTAGTTCATCTGCCTTCTTGTTTGCCAGGCGAAGATTATCCTCAGAACCTACCAGTGCTTCTCTTACTTTCTGCAAATGCTTGATGGACTCATCGATCTGCTCAATTGCCGTATTAAACTTTTTGCTAGCAAGTTGATAATTACGACTAAACCCATCTCTAAAGTCATTGAGCTTATTCTCAAAGTTTGTCACATCCACAGACTGATTGCGGGCAATAGCCAACTGGCGCTTATAATCCACTGCATTTCTTGATGCTTTTGATAGAAGCGAAATGATAGGCATAAAGAACTGGGGACGCACGACGTACATCTTTGGATAACGATAGCTGACGTCTACTATACCATTATTATAAAGATCGTTTTCTGGTTCGAGCATACTAACAAGAACCGCATACTCACATCCTTTAGCATCGCGGTCTTTGTCAAGCTTATCGAAGAAGTCCTCATTCTTGTGCTTCGTAGCAGTAGTGTCGGCCTCATTCTTCATCTCGAACATAATAGAAATGTATTCTGTATCTTCGACATAGTCACGGAAGATGAAATCACCCTTTGAGCCTTTGCTTGCATCATTATCTTTTTCAAAATATGCGCTAGGATACAGACCAAGAGAACGAGCAGAGTCAAACTCATTGTGACAATGTATTTCGAGATTTTCACCGATCATCTTCGTGGACTGTTTGATCTTAAAATCTTTGTAACGCTCTATCTCTTCATCTTTATCCTTCAGACTACGTTCGTAGTAGTCCTTCAAGTTTTTCTCATTAAGTATTGCTTTCGCTTCATTCTCTGAGAGTTTAGCCTCCAACTCCGTGATGCGCAACTGTTTCTGCTGGGCAGCTTCCTGTTGAGCGCTCTTTTCCTCCATCACTGCAAGTTGCTGTTCTTGTGACTTCTGTTGAAGCGATGCCTCAAGTTCTAGTATTTTCTTCTCCTTCTCAGCTACCAAATTCTCGATCTCCAGTTGCTTGTTCTTTTGCAAACTGGAAATTTGATATTGAAGCTGAGTTATCTCAAAGTCTTTCCCAGAAATCTTCTCATTCAGTTCGAGTTGCTTTGCTTGAGCAATGCTATTCAGCCTCTCATTTAGCATTGCAATCTCAGTATCCTTTCCCGAGATTTCGGATTCTTTTGCCGTCAATTGTTCTTTAAATCCTTGTTCTGTCATCAGGATGGCTGCTTTTTGTTCCGCCTCCTTCTGCTTTTGAAGTTCCGTGATTCTTTTCTCCACCTCAGCATCAAAAGCCTCAGTCTTAACCTGGCTTAAAATAAAAGCATAATCAGCTTCGTCAACGCTAAATATTGTTCCGCAATTCGGACATTTCAATTCATTCATAATACTTTGATTAAATGTTACATAGCAAAGATAAAAAGCATCAATGCAGGGATTCTGCATTCTTCTAAATGATTATCAATCTCCATACATTCTAGTGAGAGCCTCCGCATTGGCCCTCATCTTTTCCCGTAGAGATGCTGGCTTAATCACTTCGATCTGACTGCCAAATGAGCGGAGCAATGCTCTTAGTTCATAGTTGTCTTTCACCTTCAGGTCAATCTCCCTTCTGCCATCAGGCAACAACTCATGTTTCACCACCTGCGATTCATGCAAAGGCTTTGTGAAAATATAGTTGAACGCCTTCTCATTAGCATAGATGACAATATCTTCAACCGGTGCGACCTTTACCGACACCCCGACAACATCTTCAAAGAACTCGTCGAAATCAAATTCGTCATCCAACGGCTCATACTTAGAACGCCCTATCTCCTTGACCCCTTCGATTCTGTCAATAGCAAAGTTTGTCAAAGTGTCATGGCCATTTTTCTTTCCTATCAAAAACCACCTGTTATTATATTGCTTCAGATGGTAAGGACTTACAATGGAAGTTTCGACATCTTTACCAAAAGGATGGTAGTCAAGTTCAATGGCCTCCTTGTTCACAATGGTATCAAAAATCAGCTTGTAATAGTCCTTATCCATGCCCTTTAAGTAAGGGTTATGCTGGAAACTTACGACAGAACGTACATTCTTACCTAATTGACTAGTCGAATACAATTGTTTATCCAACTCCTCCAGCCAGTCAAATTGTGGTACACCTTCAAAACGTTTCAACAACAACAGCGCGTCGGACACGATATTCAATTCCTCTTGATTTAATGGGTGCTCACTGATAGAGTCGTTGGGATGACGATACCTATAGTACATTTTATGGCCATCGCGTATGGCATCAATCAGCATACAATAGCCTTCTTCGCTTTCCATAAACTTGAGATCCTCTTGAACTTGACGTTTCCTCACCCCATCCCTCTTCTTACTCTCACCATTGTAGAGAAGAAGAGCATCATTACAAGCATCCACTAAGTCGTCAATATAGTATCGACGACTCCAGTTACCCAGACATCTGTCCAAAGCAAGATAGCGGATATGTGCATTCTTATTTGTTGCCATAGTCTTTCGTTTGACTTCTTATGTGTGTTTACAAAGCTAAATCACAACAATGCAATCGTTCTGCATTATTGTGATTATTACTAGCCTAAAGATAGAAGATCGACTCTATCTGAACATTAGTCATCTTCTGGTCCTGCTTCTGCTGCCATGTCATAACCTGCTTGACTTGCTTCAAACGCTTCTGAATAGTCACTATTATACGATGGTGCTTCTACATGAGGGCCAAAATGAGGTGTGCCGTCGATGATTCCACCCATTTCCATATCAGTGATAGTTATCATCGTCGAGTATAGGTACATGGCCATTGTCATATGAATGCCCGGTTTGACATCCTTGTTCTCTATCACAGGAGCCTTATGGGATGTGTCGTTACGCTGAGTATGAACGAACTCATAATAAACTTTCATTATATCATACTCTTTTGGCATATCATAATGAAGCCTATTCACCTTCATAGCTTTGGCAGCATCAAGGAATTGAACATTTCTTCCATCTTCACGAGTCAGTTCTTTTCCCTCACACAGATAATACATTTTCTTCATAAATGGTTCGAAACCGCTGAGCAGCAATTGCAACCAATCCTGCATATCCTCATCACGTCCTTGTGTACGATAGACAAGGTTGATAATACGTCGAATCTTCTTTATCCCATCAAGACTTTTGATTGTACTAGCATCAAGAACCTTAAAGAGCCATTCTGCCACTTCCTCCATCGAACGGTAGCTAACTCCGCACAACTCCATGAAGTCCTGAGCGAATTCCTCCACTAGCTTCTCCTGGAGTAATTTCTCATTGATCTCCGGATTAAGTTGTTCCTGCAGGCGCATGAGCACTAAAGTGTCAAGCCTCTGTTGAATGTCATGCTCCGAAATATAGCGACGTTGCATTTCAGAGCTATTGGCAGTAATCACGCCCAGTTCCTGCGAAATGCTATCATGTACCACCTGTAGCTGCATGCCTTCGTCATTGTTAAGAAGCGTGTCACGAACTTCGTCACTCTGTTGCAAGTTCTGAACCACCTTCTTCACCTGCTGTTTGACAAGGTCTGCATCACCCCATTCGATGTCGCCAAAGATATTATTAAAGTCATCAATGATCTTCTCCAGCGTTTCCATGTTGGGATCTTGAGTGAATCCGTGAGGGTCACCTACAGGAACTGGATCGATCTCTGTCTTCTCATTTGCTAAGCGGATATTCTCATCGGCCTTTTTCGTAACACGATATTTGTCGAAGTCAACCAGATCAAGTAAGCCTTCTGCCCAATCTTCACGCTTCAGCTTTGGAAGTTTTCTGATAAGAAGATGGAAGAACACATCCTTTTTCTCCCAGTCTTGGTTACTATAGGGCATTATGGCTGCTAGATATTCGTAAGTACGAACAAACATCTTCATGGCTCCCTTGATTTCAGCTTGTCGATCTTCACCATTTTCTACTCCAATGGCCTTGAATTGTTCAACACATTTATCAAGAATAGGGTCAAGTTTCTGACGAGGTTCGTCTTTCCAGAACATCAGATTGAAATTTGTCACCTCTTCATCTGTATATACAAGGCTCTGATCACACACCGCCAACAGGTCACTCACCTTGTTAATATCCGTTTCGCGACCCAATGATGTCTCCTTGTAGTATTTCTGAAATGCTTTCTGGATATCTTCTGCTTTATTTGCAAAGTCAATCACACACGTGTCCGCTTTCTTAGGATGCACACGATTCAATCGTGAAAGCGTCTGTACTGCCTTGATGTCCGACAATGGCTTATCCACATACATTGTATGTAGCAATGGATTGTCGTATCCAGTCTGGAACTTATCTGCCACTATAAGGAAGCGATAGTCTCCACTCTTAAAATTCTTTTCAATCTGAGAGGATGGAAACTTATTGAGCTGCGTTTCATCAAGCTGTTTGCCATGATATTCCTTTGTCCCTGAGAATGCGACTATAGCTTTGTATGGACTGTTGCGGTCTTTGAGTAAGTGATTGATGGCATAGAAATAATCTATAGCTCGTTCTATCCCGTTGCACACTACCATGCACCTAGCCTGGCCACCTATTTTATAGCAAATGCTCTCATGGAAGTGTTCCACCATAATGCGAGCCTTTTTCTCCACGGTCTCAGGACGACTCTCCACCCATACACGCAACTTCTTTGACGCTTGGTCACGGTCAAACTCCGGGTTATCCTCTGTATCCTTCAGAATCTTATAGAAACTATCGTATGTCGTATAATTCTTTGTGACATCACGGATAAACTTTTCCTCTATGGCCTGCTTCATCGAGTAGACATCAAATGGCTCATGCCCTGTCTCTCCATCATCGCGCGCCACAGGAGTACCGAACATTTCCAGCGTCTTATTCTTTGGAGTAGCGGTGAAGGCATAGAAATTCACATTCGTTGCCATCTTTCGTCCATCAACGACATATTCCATGAGGACGTTCAGTCCGTCTTCGTTCTCTATTTCTTTCTGTCCCTTGTAGCCATAACCCGCCAAGATACGGTTGAGGGCACTTGCCATGCCTCCTGTCTGACTACTATGCGCTTCGTCAATAATAACGGCAAAATTGCTGTCAGCCATTTCCTGACCGAGTGTCTTAAGAATAAATGGGAACTTCTCGATGGTAGTCACCACAATGCTCTTTCCTCCACTCAGAGCCTCGCGAAGCGCATCACTGTCGTCGGCCCAAGCCACAACGCTTTTATTGTTGATGAAGGCAAAGATATTATCGCGTATCTGTTTGTCCAGAAGGACACGGTCAGTCACCACGATCGTGGAGCGGAAGTGAGGTGTGATACCATCGGCTTCCTTCATATTCACAAGCTTAAACGAAAGCCATGTGATGGTGTTACTCTTGCCCGAACCAGCCGAATGCTGAATGAGGTAGCGATGTCCATGACCATTCACCTTCGTATCGTCAATCAGTCGGTTAACAGCCTTCAACTGGTGATAACGAGGCCAGATGACCTTTTCTTTCTGTTTGCCTGTATCCTCATCGGTCTCCTTGATGACGGATGCAAAGTTTTCAAGGATATCGCTTAGGCAAGGTTTTTGGAGAATGATCTCCCACAGGTAAGATGTTTTCAACCCATTAGGGTTAACTGGATTTCCAGCACCATCATTCACGCCTTTATTGAAAGGCAGGAACCACGAGTCCTGTCCAGACAGATTAGTGCACATCATGATGGTCTCGTCGTCTACGGCGAAGTGTACGGCGCACCGCTTCCTCTGAAAAAGTAGTTCCTTCGGGTCACGATCAGTGCAGTATTGATGAACGGCATCGTCGGTGGTCTGACAACTCATGCTGTTCTTCAACTCCATGGTGACGATGGGAAGACCATTGAGCATCAATACCATGTCGACACTCAGTGAGGGCGTATTCTGTGAATAATGCAACTGCCGTACTACCGAAAACTTATTCTGACGATATTGAGCAGCTGCTGCCACATTTCCACCTATAGGTGTTGGATAATATAATAAGAACTTTGTTGCATTATGATCCACGCCATGACGTATTACATCCACCACTCCACGCTGGGTGATTTGATTACGAAGTCGTTCGAAGAATTTGCGGGTGTTTGGCTCGTTGGCAAATATACGTGTACGCTCTACTTTCTCGCGTTGAGTTTCTTCAAGAAATTGGTGTAACACTCCCTCATCGAGCGCAAACTCCTTGTTGTAGTCGTAGCTCGACCGCTTGAGATAACCGCCACCGAGCAACCCCTCCTCGATGAGCGTCTCCAACCCTTTCTCTGATGTGTCTGTTGTCATGATTGGTTTTTATTTTTGGTTTTTTGGTTTTTTCTTAAGTCCCTTAAGACCCTTAAGCTCCTTAAGTATCTTAAGAATCCTAAGAGTTGTCACCACCCCCTCCTCTGCTTCCTCACCCTCATCATCTCCTCGCTCTTGCCACCCCGCTCCAGGAACTCCCGCTTCAGCTTCTCGATATGCTTGAAGAGCAGATAGTCCACCTGCGCGAGCAGGATCAGGGCGATGTTGGCAATGGTCAGATTGCTTCGTTCGGAGATACGCTCCATGTAGAAGGCAGAGTCATTATGCGTGGCGCAAACTTTGCGACATTGTTCAAACTTCTCACTTCCCTCCTGCCATCGCTCGCCGCCATGTACCCGCAGATAGTCCTTATAGTCTTCGGCCAACTCCAGTAGACTCCCTTTGGCGATGGTAGTGAGGTGGATCTCCGAAGATGACGAGGAGGCGCCGTCGGCATAACCCTCCACAATATTTTGCTTACCACTCCTTGCCGCCTGAATCATCTGGTCGCGCGTGCGGTCGTTGTGGGCCACGTAGGTATGGGCAAAGTAGTTGGTGATGTCGTAGAGTACCTCCGCCTTCTGATAGAAGTAGAACAGCTTGTATTCGTCACCTCTTTGCTTAAGGAACCTATCGTCTCTTTCCATCTCGCTTATCTAAAGGTTTGCTCTCTTACCTCTCTCCCCTACTGGGGAGGGCCGGGGAGAGGCTGACATCTATCTTCCCGGTCACAGCATCGCTGATGATGCGTTGCTTGAGTTCCTTCAGATGGGAAATCTGGGTATCCAATTGCTCCACCATGTGGTCTATCTTGGAAGAAAGTGTGTCGATGGCGGAAACGATGGCTGATTGCTCTTCAACAGGGGGGGCAATGAAGGGAATATTTTTCAATGCTATTGGAGATAAATCCCATTGGTCTACCCTGATTCCTTTTGAGTATTGTGTGAAAAATGGGACATACGCCTTACTTCTTATCGCAATATTAAAGAATTCCTTATTTCTAAAGTCTAAATCGCAAACAAAATAGGCAGGACTAGCTATTCCACGAAATAAAGATACACCATAAGAACCTTGCCAAGATTTCATTTTGTTAATAACAAATTGTCCTTCTTCTACAAATTTATACCCATTTAGATCATCAGGAACAAAATTATGATTTTCTTCTTTAGAATCTACGTTTCTAACAATCACTCCTTGTTCTCTCGTTACAGATAATAACTGCTCACTTCCATGACCTTTTTCAGAAATCAATTTGAGATATTTCCTTAGATGGCTAACTTCCCAATACTCCGGAATCTCCCCTATCCAAGCAATGCCGCTATCCTTCATGGGTACATCAGGATTTACGCCGCGGGTCACCAAACGAGCAATCTCTGCCTGCTTCAGTTCTTTCAAAGCTTCTATCTCTGCCTCTGTTGATACAATGAAACGATCTATTTGAGAGGACTTCTTGTCGAGATAGGAGACGATGGCTTGCTGCTCAGAAAGGGTAGGATAAGGTATCAGGATGTTTTTTAAATTAGTTGCCGACACTGATACTTGATTAATAGCGGGTTTACACATAAACCTCATATTAAAGAGAAATATTTCGCTTCTAAAATAGTCCAGCAAATAATCAACATTAATTATATCTTTAGGAGTAACCTTTATAAGATTCATCCCATGATAAAGAGGACGATCTGACTTTATAATAGCACAATTTCCTACTCTTTCATAACTATTAATATTGCTTATTAATATATCATTTTTAAATAGGCGGTAATTCTCTAAATTATCGAATTTTTTTACATAGCCAACTTTATCAAAATTAATTGAACCCGTAGAGATTGTTTCTATCCTAGTGACAGGAAACGACTCTTCTGTTTTATCAATCTGAGTTTGGGAGGTTCCATTACTAAAACCACTGCATATATATTTTAATTTAATCTTTTTCCACCCCTCCGGAATCTCCCCTATCCAGCTAACTCCAGAGTCTTTATATTTTGGATACTTTTTCATTCCAACCCCTCCAATATTTCCTCCAGCAGTCCGTCGGTATTCGCTTCTATCTCACGAATATCGGCCTTGATGTCGGCAATGGAACGGAGCTCCACAGGCTTGTAGAAGTATTTGGTGAAGGAAAGTTCATAGCCAATGACGGTGGCATTCTGGTCCACGTAGGCATCGGGAGCGTAGGGCAACACCTCGTTTTGCATGAAGGCATCGATACCACCGTCATAGAGGAGGGGCACTTGTTCGGTGTCCTTCAACTTGGGGTCGGCCTCACCCGCTACGGGCTG
Source organism: Prevotella sp. UBA5387 (assembly GCA_002407775.1). Classification (GTDB taxonomy): domain Bacteria; phylum Bacteroidota; class Bacteroidia; order Bacteroidales; family Bacteroidaceae; genus Prevotella. Next base: position 10,217 of record DHOP01000068.1, on the reverse strand, counting down.
GGCATCGGGATCTGTCACCGTGATGTAAGGCCGAAGCTTCTTCGTCAATGTCTTCTTGAGCTTCAACTTCTTTTCGTACTTGTCCCAGTCGTCAAGGGGAGTGCCGGCCGGAACACTTTCCATGGCTGCTTGGCACTCTGCCTTCTCGGCATCTTTCAAACCCACCTCAGACCAATCGATGTCAGAGAGGGCGCGCAAGCGCAAGGGTCGTTGCACGGTGATCTGCCAATAGCCAAACTCGCGGTTGTCGAAGATCTTGCTTTGCTCCGTTTCTTCAAAGTTACGGAGGAGCTGGAGGATGGCACGACGATCGTCTTCGGTCACTTCACAATTTTTGTTGCCCAGGTTCTTGCGAAGCGGGGTGCTGATGTTGGTGGCGTCGATGAGCTGCACCTTGCCTCTACGACGTTCCTCTTTGCGATTGGTTACAATCCATATAAACGTACCGATACCTGTATTATAGAACATATTCAGAGGCATGGCAATGATGGCCTCCAACATGTCGTTCTCGATGATGTAGCGGCGCAGGTTGCTCTCGCCTCCGCCAGCATTACCCGTGAAGAGGGAGGAACCGTTGTGAATCTCGACGATGCGTGTGCCCTGCTCGTTGTTCTTCATGCGACTAACGTTATTGGCGAGGAATAACATCTGTGGGTCACCAATGTCAGGAATAAAGCTCCTCTCTTCATTGTTGAAACGACTATCTATGATGTCCTTCTTGTTGGAGATACCCCAGTTGTCGAGGTCGTTCTTCCAAGGTGTGCCAAAAGGTGGATTGCTGATGCAGAAGTCAAACTGCTTGCCGGGATGTCCGTCTTGACTGATGGTACTACCGAAGGCAAAGCGCGAGCGTGAAACGCCATTCTGATTATAATAGAAGTTTGTACTGCTACCACTAAGCATTAAGTCAGCCTCACAAGTGGCAAAGGTTTCAGGCATGAGCTCCTGACCATAGAGATAGGTCTTGAAGCGCCGACCTTTCTCCGTGGCAATCTGTTCGAAACGTTCTTGTGCCAAAGACAGAATGCCACCGGTACCGCAGGCACCGTCATAGATCTCATAGCTACCATTCTTCAGTTTGTCCACGACAGGCAGGATGGCTAGCTCGGTCAACATGGCCACATAGTCACGTGGGGTATAGTGCAGTCCGGCATCGGTGATACTATAGGTCTCATTAAATTTACGAATCAACTCCTCGAAAAGCGTACCCATGGTATGGTTGTCAAGGCCGGGGAGTTTCTCGTTGCCATCATCATCAAGCACTGGATTTATCCCGAGATTGATCTGCTCATCGGTTATCTTATTGAGCATAGCGCCAAGACGTGGGGGATTCAGTGACGATAACCGTTCTGTAAAGTGGCGCATGTCAAACTTGGTGATGATGTCCTGAACATGACGGCTAAAGCCATCCAAATAGGCTAGGAAGTTCTGATGGAGTCGTGTTGAATCCGTTTCAGCCCTCAACTTGCTCATAGTAAATCCGCTCGTGTTAAAGAACGGATGTCTAGTGATGAGATAGAGCTGTTGCTCCTGACTTTCCTCTGGCAGCATTTTGAACCCCTCACTTTGGCTAAGATTCATTACTTGTTCCTTAGTGTCTTCCAAAAGCAGATCCAAACGACGCAACACGATGAAGGGCAGCGTTATTTTCTTGTAATCCGAAGGATCAAATGCCTGTACAAGAACATCGTTTGCAATGTTCCAAAGAAATGAGAATAGCTTGCTATATTGTTGTTGTTCCATCTATTTAATTAATAATTCTAGTATTTCAGTTGCAAAATTATAGTTCAAGTATGCAGCAGAGCTGCACAGTTATATCTAGTTTAATATTTTTCCTATTTAATTTGTGGTCTCAGTGTATGTCTGCCACATATTGATTCGTCTGAGTACGATAAGCACCAAGTTGATGCGGTTGATGGCTCTCCATGTTTGTTAAGGATTATATTCGAATAGTATGATTTTGGCAGCACTCAGAAATCATCATGCCATCTTGTGAGGCTCTTGTTTGCCGATTACAACGCATCTTGTAAAATTAGTGATTATTTCTGACATTAGCCGCCTTCTCAAACAAAAATATTATACAATCAATTTTTTTTCTAAGCTTTACCTTATGCCCTTGAGTTCCTTTGCAATTATGACTATCCACTACAGATTTTCGGTAATGATGCAGAAAGACTGCATCATTGTTTTGTAACTTTGCGTTATCCAACCATTTTTAAACTTCTAAATAATGAAAAAAGTTTTCTTTAGTCTTATCGTTATGACTCTGCTCTCTATTACTGCATTTGCTCAGGAGACTCAGTCTGTAGAGAAATTACATCGAGTGTATTGCGAACTCCTTGGTACACAGAAGTTCCTCAGTCAGAAATGCAATGTGTCTGTTGACTTTGGGCAGAATCCCTATGAGAACTCCCGTCTCGTCGATGAAAAAGGGAAGAGTATCACTTTCAACTCTATGGTTGATGCCATGAACTACATGGGTGAACTCGGCTGGAAATTCGAGCAAGCTTATGTAGTAACAGTTGCGAGCCAAAATGTCTATCACTGGTTATTGTCCAAAGATATTTCCGAGGATGAAGCCATAAGCTCAGGATTTAAAACCAAGTCACAACTGAAAAAGGAACAAGAAAACCAATAACTCAGTATCATGTTACCTGTTTATTATCCATCGTTCAGTCCTTTGTCACTGACATAGATAATAAAAAGACCTCCATGCTTAATGTAGCATGGAGGCCATATTATTGTTGTCTGTAAAAGACAAATTATTCTGTCTGCTAGCGTTTACTTTGGCGCTTTGACCGAAATCTGCAGTTCGTCGAGCTGCTTGGGATCAAGTGGAGCCGGTGCATCGAGCATCACGTCACGACCGCTATTGTTCTTCGGGAATGCGATGCAATCGCGAATGCTATCTAGACCAGCAAGAATGCTCACGAAGCGATCAAGACCGAAGGCAAGACCAGCGTGAGGAGGTGCGCCATACTTAAACGCATTCATCAAGAAACCGAACTGAGCCTCGGCTTGCTCACGGGTAAATCCAAGAACCTCGAACATACGTTCCTGCAGTTGAGTATCATGAATACGAATGCTACCACCACCAACTTCGATGCCGTTGCATACGAAGTCGTAAGCCTTAGCACGCACCTGCTCAGGATGCTCGTCAAGCAATGGGATATCATCTGGATTGGGCATAGTGAATGGATGGTGTGTAGCCATGAGACGTTGCTCCTCATCGCTCCACTCGAAGAGTGGGAAGTCGATGATCCAGAGACACTTGAACACGTTCTTATCACGTAAGCCAAGGCGGTCACCCATCTCCAAACGGAGGCTGCAAAGCTGAATACGCGTCTTGTTGACGTTGTCGCCAGACAGGATCAACACAAGGTCGCCGTCCTTCGCACCCATCACTTCCTTGATCTCATTGAGAGCCTCGGGAGTATAGAACTTATCGATAGAACTCTTGACGGTTCCATCAGTGTTGTACTTAATGAACACCAAGCCCTTGGCACCAACCTGAGGACGCTTCACAAAGTCGGTCAACTCGTTGAGTTGCTTTCGACTGTAGTCAGCACATCCTGGCACACAGATACCACCGATGTAGGCAGCCTCATCGAAGACAGAGAATTCTCCCTTGCCCTTGAAGGCATCCTTAAGCTCTACGAACTCCATTCCGAAGCGAAGATCCGGCTTGTCGCTACCGAAACGGCACATGGCATCTGCCCAGGTCATCTGTTGCAACTTAGGAATCTCTACACCACGAATCTCACGGAAAAGCACACGTGCCATCTCTTCGAAGAGATCGATCACGTCGTCCTGATCCACATAGCTCATCTCGCAGTCTATCTGAGTAAACTCAGGCTGACGGTCAGCACGGAGGTCCTCGTCACGGAAACACTTGGCGATCTGGAAGTATCTATCGAAGCCAGCCACCATGAGCAACTGCTTCAAGGTCTGCGGACTCTGAGGCAGGGCATAGAACTGTCCTGGGTTCATGCGTGAGGGCACCACGAAGTCGCGTGCACCTTCTGGCGTAGAACCGATAAGGATTGGTGTCTCCACCTCTATGAAATTCTGTCTATCAAGGAAGTTGCGAATAAGTATGGTCATGCGGTGGCGCAACTCCATATTCTTGCGAACGTTAGCGCGACGAAGGTCGAGGTAGCGATATTTCATACGCAGCTCATCGCCACCATCGGTATCATCCTCGATGGTAAACGGTGGGGTGAGTGAAGGACTGAGGATGTTCAACTCCTGTGCTATCACCTCTATGTCGCCAGTACCAAGCTTTGGATTCTTGCTCTGACGCTCTGAAACCGTTCCCTTTACCTGTATGCAAAATTCGCGACCGAGCTTATTGCACCGTTCGCAAAGTTCTTCATTGTTAGCCTCATTGAAAACCAACTGGGTAATACCGTAGCGGTCGCGGAGGTCTACAAAGGTCATGCCACCCATCTTGCGGGTACGCTGCACCCAACCGGCAAGCGTCACTTCCGTACCGGCATCGGAGAGACGCAACTCTCCACAAGTCTTTGTTCTATACATTTATCTATAGATATTTGTGATGATTATTATCGCAAAATTACGGCTTTTTATCGAAAGAAGGTAAAAACAAACGGTCATTCTTAATGGATTGCCTAATTTTTTGTATCTTTGTATCACTAAAACAATCGCAAATTTTATGATGAAACGTACCCTGACAACCATCTCGCTATGTCTGTTTGCTATAGCGATGATAGCTCAATCTACAAGTGACGTGCTCAACACTGCACGCAAAGCCAATGACTATTTCATGGCAAAATATTCAGACCCTACTCGCCCTACCTTCGTTAACAAGGTTCGCACGAGCAACCTTTGGACACGTGCGGTATACTACGAGGGACTGATGGCGCTCAACGCCGTTGACAAACAGCAGCGTTACATTGACTATGCCATGGATTGGGCCAACTTCCACCAATGGTCACCACGCAATGGAGTTGAGGTTACCAACGCTGACGACCAGTGCTGTGGACAGACGTATATCGACCTGCTGCCTTATACAGGCAAATCCGATTCTGAACTGTTGGAGAAAGTGATCAAGAACCTCGACCATCAGATTTCAACTGGACGCTATGACTACTGGACATGGATCGACGCCATACAGATGGGAATGCCTCTCTATGCCAAAATATATAAGGTTACAGGCGACCGCAAATACATCGACTATGCCATCAAGAGTTATGAATGGACAAGGAATGTATGTGGAGGCGGACTCTATAATACAAGCAACGGATTTTGGTATCGTGACAAAGACTACGTTCCTCCCTACAAGGAGCCAGATGGTAAAGACTGCTATTGGAGTCGTGGCGACGGATGGGTCTATGCAGCTCTTGTGCGCGTGATGGAGACCATCGGGAAGAAGGATAAATATTACAATCAGCTGAAGAAAGACTTCATCAAGATGAGCACTGCCTTTGCATCTTGTCAACGTGAAGACGGACTTTGGAATGCAAGCCTTGTATCAACCAATTACGAGGGCAAGGAGCTAACTGGTTCTTCACTATTCCTCTATGGCATGAGCTGGGGCATTCGCAATGGCATACTAAAGGCAAAGACCTATCGTCCAATATGCGACCGTGCTTGGCAAGCTTTACGCAATGACTGCGTTCACGCCGACGGTTTCCTCGGATTTACCCAAGGCACTGGCAAAGAACCATCTGCCGGACAACCCGTCACATACACCAGCGTACCTGATTTTGAGGACTATGGTCTCGGATGTTTCTTACTGGGGTCCACGGAATACTATAAATTGACTAGCGAATCAAAATAAAATTCCTGTCATTATTCAAGACATTTCGAAAGGCACGGATGCTCTACGTTAGCGCATCCGTGCCTTTCTTTATGCCCCTATCCTACTACCCCATCCTCCTCTGCTATTTACCCCCTTTTGCGATTGATGCCTAATGGCACAGCGTTTCGATACTAATCGCGGTGCGAAAGGATACTGATGGCAGTGCGTTTAATGCCGAATCGCACCGCCAAAGGATATCAATCGCAGTGCCATTGGTATCCTTTCGCAGAAGTGTTTGTTTACCTTCAATGAAAGATAGGTATTTCGCACGAGATGTATCTATAAATCTCCTAGTAAAATCGAGTGGCCAAGGTTTTTTGTAATATTATATTTATGCATGCAATTGCAATAGTTTACAAATATAAGATTACCTGTTTATCAAGACTGAATACAACATCATGGATGTAATCTCTTACTCGCCAGAAAAGACAAACATTACATAACGCCCTCAGAATCATTTTGCCTCATGCGTTCGATAGACCAGATAAGGTCCGTCTGCATGAATGGTAAAGGCCGAGCCCGTGGCTTCATTGAGCGTGCCTTGCCACCAATTTTTAAAGACATAGGTATCCCACTTCAATCCTTCTGAGGTCAGCTGGGTGCATCCAATATTGAAGATGCTAACCTGTTGACGCGCAAATGATTCGAAAGTAGCGTCATCTTTACACGCAACAAAAGTGCCATAATCGGTGATGATGATAGGTTGTACATCGTCAACCCTTATATACTCAACGAGCAAAGAGATGTTGCCAAGGGCATGATCCTCGCGTTTGCCTGTAGTACCGAGGTAAGCCAACCGACGGTATCCTTTCGTTCGACAATAGCGTGTGGCCTTTGTCAGGTCATTATCCTCCTGTTCACTCTCGATATGTAACAGGGATTGATACTTTAGTTTGAGCGGTGCTGGAAGGGAATCACCATCGCCCACTATCGCTTCCACCCTACTGATGAGTGATGGTTCCAAAAGTTGGAAAGCACTATCACAACAAACAATATGGCTGGCTTGGGTCAGTATGGCTCGTGGAAGAGGATGCGTAGGATAGCTTCCACCAGCCAAAACAACGACGTCAAATGGTGTTGTCGATTCTATGAGCTGATGGTACATGTGAAGTTTTTTTCATCATTGATTTCCATTTGTAATATCCCATCACTGCGATGACAACATACAACGCATAGAGTCCTGCCTTAAAGGGTATGCCCTTATAAATATACAGTCCAGAACTAATGACATCGACGACAATCCAAAACAGCCACTGCTCGATATACTTGCGAGCCAAGGTCCACAGACCTACGAAGCTTAGCGCATTGGTGAAGCTGTCAAGGATGGGGATATTACTGTCGGTAAAGTTAATCAATATATAATAAACGGCAAACCATGCGACAGCAAAGAATATGAAAGAAGTAAGATAAAGTCGTGCTGGCATATGAGTGATGGGCAACTCCTCGTCTTGCTTTTGTTGGTACTTGTGTCCAAACTTCCAAATCAAAAGACCATAAACGGCTGCAAACATATAATACACCGCCATACCAGCATCGGCATAAAGGCCATGGGTCCAATACAAGTAGATATCCAGGGCGGGCATCACAATCCCAACGAACCAAAGCCAAATGCTGGCCTTGTATTCGAGAAGGATATAGATTAACCCAATAATGGTGGTCAAGATATCCAGCCAATGAGTAGAGATAAATGCGGACATAAGTAAAAACCTGGTTCCTCCGACTATAAGAGATAAGTTATTCTGGGCAAAATTAGTTCATTTTGCGCTAAAAACACTCTTGTGCCTGTCCTATTATTATCAGTCCATCCCCAATGAATTGGGGATGGACTGAAAGTGTTTAGAAATTCATTGACACCCTTGCCATGAAGTTGATGGGAGCAGATGGGGCAAAGCCCGCCATATACTGACCATCACTTGGTTTTGTATAGGCCGTCACCTTGCCGTTGGCATCAGCCTTGAAGTTTGGTGCTGCCCAGCCATTGTTATCAAACTTGGCACTGAAAAGATTATATACCGTGCAGCCAACAGTCAGTTTTCTAACACCCAGTGAAGGCAAGTCAAAATGATAGGCAATATTGAAATTGGTGTTGAAAATATCACCCAACATCATGCTAACATCTACGGGCTTACCTTCGTCGCCAACGGTAGAATAACTTCTGATGCCTGTATTTGTCATAAACTGTTCGCTCACATACTGCGTCTGGATGCTGGCATCGAGGTTGCGGTACTTGAAAGTAAAGATGTTGTTGAGAATCATGTCTGGTGAAAAAGCCAATGGACTATCACCCTTGATGACGGCAGTCTCATTATTTGATACCTGAACGGCAACGTCCTTCACGCGATTCCTTGAAAGAGTGGCGTTGGCATCCCATCGGAACCAGTCAACCGGCTTCCATGCTGCTTGAAGCTCAACGCCCAAACGGTAGCTGGTTGGCAGGTTGCGCGTGATAGGTTCACCAATCTTGTCTATCTCTCCGGTCAACACAAACTGGTCTTTATAATCCATATAATAGATGTTTGCGCCTGCTGAGAAGAAACGACCGGTATACTGATAACCCAGTTCAAGGTCGTTGAGCCTTTCGGCACGTGGCTGTTCCAGTCCTGCATTGAGATTGTTCTCAAAGTTGTTGCGTACCGGCTCCTTGTGCGCGATGGCATAACTGACATAAAGTCTATGCTGAGACGTGATGTCATAGTTCAACCCGAACTTAGGGTTAAAGAAATCGTATGACTTCTTGAAATTGTAGCTCATGCGCTTCATCGTATTCCAGTCGATGACATCGGTTGGTCCATTCATCTTAATGCCCACATGTCTATATTGCAAGTCAAGATACGCTCCCAGCTTATCGGTAATATCATAATTCATCTTGCCAAAGATGTTGCCATCGGTCTTCTTCGTATTATTGTCATAATAGGTATGATTTGGCTGCAAATCGGCCGGAGTCTGAATGTACTCTGCAACATCCTTTCCATTTCCATCTGGCACCATGATGTATGGGGCTCCTGTCCAAATTACTTTTCCGAAATGATCACCATCGTAAAGGTTCCAACCGCCACCAAGGTGTGCTGACAATCCCTTTTTGTTCTCATAGCTGAGTGAAGCCACCGCGCCATAGAAGTCGTTGGCCATCTTTTTCTGCCTTACCAGGTCGCCCAAAATATTCCAGTCGGTAGTCAGATCATACTCGCCCCAAGTGCGAGAACCTTTATACTCTTCGTAATATCCTGCTCCTTTGGTATAATGCAATGTCGCCGTGAAGTTCCAATTGTCATCGATAATTTGGTTCAAATGCAACTGGTAGTTCTGCTGATGGTAGTTATCTGTCTGACCATCATAGTAATGTACGTTTCCTTCTGCATCATAATATTCTCCGCATGAATTGTAACGGCGTCCATAAAGGTTCTGTTCGTACTTGGAAGCATAGTTCCACGCATGATAGGTTCTTTCCGTTCCGTTGAATGTCAGGAACTTCACCATCGTATTGTCGGAGAAGTATCCAGCCTGAATGAAATAGGAATTCAAGTCTGTGGATGCACGTTCGAGATAACCATCACTGCCAATATTTGACAACCTTCCCTGGATTCCCCAGTGTCCACCGAGCAGTCCGGTCCCAAATCTTAGAGTCTCCTTATGCGACGCATAGCTGCCACCAGCCATATCAAGACCAATAAAAGGCTTTGCGCCGATATCTTCTGTCTGCATGTTCAATGTGGCACCAAACGCACCTGAACCATTGGTCGACGTACCCACACCACGCTGAATCTGAAGGCTTTGAAGGCTAGAGGCAAAATCACCCATATTCACCCAGAAAACCGTCGAAGACTCAGCATCATTGACTGGAATGCCATTGGCAGTAACATTGATGCGCGAGGGATCACTGCCACGTACACGCATAGATGTGTAACCAATTCCATTACCAGCATCAGAGGTAAAAATCACGGATGGAGTTAGAGAAAGCAACTGTGGGATGTCCTGCCCAAAGTTTAGCTTTTGGATTTGATTTTGATTCAAGTCAGAAACTGCCATCGGCGTCTTTTGGTCGGCGCGAGTGGCGGTGACAAGAACATTTTGCAAATCAAAAGTTCTCACAGAGTCTACTGGCTCACCAGCAAATGCACCAGTAGCATACAAAACAGAAACTGCAACAAAAATCTTTTTCATTGTCTTTTAAATAAAATAAATGAACAAGGGGGGAGTCTTCAAGCGAAATTTCGAGTTATCCTATGCACTTCAAGACAACATTCTTGGTTCCTACGCCGGCATTATCCGGTTCAGGTCAGAAGGTTTAATCTCAGCCCACCAATAAGTGAGCACCCTTAGTCTACACTTTGTAAACCGATGCAAAGTTAATCATTTTTTTGAAAATCATACACTAGCGTCTATTAAATTCTGT
>DHOP01000072.1 GCA_002407775.1 Prevotella sp. UBA5387 | reverse complement strand
AACAGAATTTAATAGACGCTAGTGGATGGTCTTTATAGTGTCGACGGGTGCAGCAATAGGACTAATTGGTACTTCGATAGTTTTGGGCGCATCCAACTTAGGACTACAATTTAACTCGATAGTCTTATTCTGTGCGTCATACAATCCGCCTGTTATTGCATCTATGCCAAGTCCAATAAGTCCACCAATGACAATATTTCCGAACACCCAGCCATTGGTTTTGCGTCCTGGTATGAAGTCGCGGTATACGTAATTGGGCGAAGTTACCGTGATCTTGTCGTTGAGATGTCTCTTGTTTACCTTAGCCACAAAGGGTAAGGAGACGTTTTCATAAGTGGCCTTGTGTGTTTTAATCGTTACCGGTTCTTCTTGTTGGCCATTGATGTTGATTGATGCTTGAGTTCCAGTGATGATTGTAGCACAAGAGCTCACCATTAGTACTGAAGCCGTGATAACGGCTAAATACCCTAAATTTTTCATGATAATGTGTTTGTAATTTTATTTTTTGGTAATAATATGGGTTGTTTTGTAAATGAAAATTAAGGTTTATTGGACATCTTTTTTGTATTTCCAAAGGTGGCGGGCATAGACCCAGCCATATCTGTCGTAAATCTTAACAAGGTTGCCTAAACGGGACTTGAATAGCTCAAAGTTCTTTTTCTCGGGTTGCATCCATTGTATCTCGGAGAGTGCCCCCATACGTGGTAGCACTTGGTATTCGACCAACTGCTTCGCATCGATATACTCCGTCCAGAGGTTTGCTTGCACTCCAATAATGTGCTTGGCTTCTTCCGGTGTAAGTGTCGAGTCAACTGGCTCGAAGTTATAGGTCTTTTCAATGGGTACATTACCGCCGATGAGTAATGGTTCGTTTCTTTGATTATCTGTCTGATAATAGTCGAAGTAACAGTAAGTAGTGGGTGCCATGATGACGTCGTGACCTTGTCTTGCAGCCACTGCTCCGGGCTCTGCCCCCCGCCAGGACATGATGGTGGCACTTTGGTTCACTTCACTACCTAATATCTCATCCCATCCTATGAGCTGGCGACCATGATCGTTGAGGAATTTCTCTACCCGATTGGTGAAGTATCCTTGGAGTTTGTCCTCTGCAGACACCTTGTTATCGGCCACAATTTGCTGTTCCTTAATGCGCTTTTGGCAATCGGGGCACTTCTGCCAACGTTTTTTGGGCGCCTCATCGCCTCCGATATGGAAGTATTTTGCTGGGAAAATGTCAATCAACTCGCTGATTACGTCTTCCATAAACTGAAAAGTATTCTCCTTTCCAGCACACAAAATATCAGGAAAAACGCCCCATTCTTGTATCACTTGATAAGGCCCTCCAGTACAACCAAGCTCTGGATAAGCCGTAAGTGCAGCCTCCATGTGGCCCGGCATGTCTATCTCGGGGATGACAGTGATATAGCGTTCAGCTGCATATCGTACGATTTCTCGTGCGTCATCCTGTGTGTAGAACCCGGTATAGGGTTTCCCATCATAGATGTCGGAGTTGCGGCCCAACACTGTCTGTAGGCGGACGGAACCGATTTCAGTGAGTTTAGGGTATTTCTTAATCTCGATGCGCCACCCCTGGTCGTCAGTTAAATGCCAATGAAACACGTTCATGCCATGAAGAGCCATCATATCAATGTACTGCTTAACAAACTTCACTGGGAAGAAATGACGGGCGCAATCCAAATGCATGCCGCGGTAGCCGAAGCGAGGAGAGTCACTTACCACACCAGCAGGATATTCGACTTGTGTAATGGTATCGGCAACAGGAGTGGCCTTGCGGAGTGTCTGAATGCCATAGAACACGCCACGTGGTGTGCTGCCGGCAATGGTCATGGCTTTACTCGAAACAGTTATGGTGTAAGCATCATCGCCTATTATCTTCTTGTTGAGCACGAGGTAAATGGCTTGTTTGGCATTGTCGGAGGTAACGCCGATGTCTATCCCAGTGTTGTCCTTGATGTATTGAGCCAAGAAATGGGCATTTCGCTCTATGTCGGCATTGTCATTGTGAAATATAATTTTTGTGTCGCCGTTGAGCACAAATGGCGCTTTAGCGATGAGTCTCACCTCACTTGGCAATGGTACCACATTGTAGTCGGCCTTGCCGACAGATGCTTCTGCATTGGCACTCAACGTAACAAGGAATGTCATCATCAATAAAAAATTGAGCTTTCCCATAAGTTTATAATTGTTTCTGCATCAACATGTTCATGCATTTGGAATGACCAGATTTTTCAATAGACTTTGTTGGATTTCGCCAATTAAATATGATGAGTGGTCAATCGGGGATGTTTGATGCCGACAAAGATACTTTTTTCTGTGCTTTTTTTGATGCTTAAAGCGATATTTTTAAGTAAAAACAAAAAACTATTCTGTATATTTGCACGGAGACTAAACTCTAACTTATAGTATAATTCATACAATGAGAAGACCGATAATTATTTTTTTGTTTCTGGCTACGCTTTTCACTGGGACAGTCCATGGACAAGAGACCATTAATCAGCGCGTGGCCGATGTTGTTTCTCCAGAAATCAGTGCCGATAACCGAGTTACCCTTAGGCTTTATGCCCCACAGGCAAAGAAAGTGGAGATTCAGAGTAATCTTCTGGCTCCGATTACACCAGTGTCCGGCCAGTTGTTTCCTCCAACGATAAGCATGACTCGTGACTCCGACGGTTTGTGGCAATGGACATCTGGTGAGCTGTCGCCTGAACTATACACTTATTGTTTCTTTGTCGATGGTATCAGGCTGCTCGACCCTGCCAATGCTTATATTCAGCGTGATATTGCGACGTGGACAAACTACTTTCTCATCGATGGACTATTGTCCCAAAACTACATTGTACGTGATGTTCCACATGGGGCGGTGAGTAAGCTTTGGTATCCATCTCCAACCCTTGGCATGGAGCAACGAAGACTCACAGTATATACTCCTGCAGGTTATGAGGATCATCCGAAACGACGTTATCCAGTACTTTATCTACTTCATGGTTCTGGTGGTGACGAGAATGCGTGGAGTGAATTGGGTCGTGCGATACAGATACTCGACAATTTGATTGCCCAAGGAAAGGCTAAACCGATGATTGTAGTGATGCCCAATGGCAATGGCGCACAGCAGTCGATGCCTGGTACCTACGCCAACTCAATGTATCAGCCGAGTTTCATTAATTCTAAGACAATTGACGGAGGCATTGAAACAGCGCTCGCTCATGATGTCCTTCCGTGGGTAGACAGTCATCTTCGCACGTTCGCGGATCGCAATCACCGTGCGATAGCTGGCCTTTCAATGGGAGGTTTCCACTCCTATTACACGTCAATGAACTTTCCCGAATTGTTCAGCTATGTTGGTTTGTTCTCTGCTGCACTCAATGAAGACCGAAAGCAGGGCGTGAGCGAAATCTACATGGATGTCGATAATAAGTTGAAAAATCAGATGAGCAGTAAGCCAAAGCTCTATTTCATCGCTATCGGCAAGGATGACTTTCTTTATAAAGAGAATGTAAATTTGCGCCAAAATCTTGATAAAATGGGTGCAAAATATGAATACTTGGAGAGTGATGGCGGCCATGAGTGGCGCAATTGGCGTAAGTATCTCAATATCTTCTTACCTAAATTGTTTTGAGATTAAAATGGACTGAGTTTCTATTAACTATTGATAGAACTGCCCTTTGATGTTATTCTGGCCTATGAAAGGAACGCAACGGCCCTATGAATCAAATTGAATCACGGTGTGAATCAATTTGAATTACATCGTGAATCAAATTGATTGACGCGGTGAATCAAATTGTTTCATGAGATCTTTGCATAGTAATCACATGGTGGCTTGGCCTTCGCTGAAGCGTGATTTAACATAGATCGTACAGCTTTCATTGTCTTATTGATTAGTTCCACTGACTAATTATGGTGGCAAAAAATTGAGGCGATAACATGAAAAACATGTATCGCCTCAAAAATATCAATTTTTTGTCGCTGGGTTATCGTGCCATGCGGTAGATCTCCTCGATGTCATCGGTGTTCAATTTTTTGAAGTTACCCTGAGTGATAGTGTCTCTGCGTGTGCACCTGCTAGCCATCTCATGTATCTCTGCATCGGTAACGTCACGACCGATAAGCTCATGGATAGTGATAGGCATACCAATGGCATGGAAGAATTGCTCTGCACAGGCAATGCCTTTAAGGGCTGTTGCCTCTGGGTCGTTATAGTCGTTGGGAACGTCCCAGACATTAACGGCGAAGCGAACAAAACGTAGTATGTCTTCCTTGTAGACGTAGCGCGCCCAACTTGGCCACATGACGGCAAGGCCGGCACCGTGGGTAACATCGAACATAGCACTCAGTTCATGCTCAATCTGGTGCGTTGCCCAGTCGCCAATAAGACCTAAACCGGTGAGGTCATTGTGCGCAACGCTTCCTCCCCACATGATTTGTGCGCGGTTGCGATAGTCTTTCGGGTCCTTAAGCACGGCGAAGACACACTCGCGTAGTGTACGCAGCACGGCCTCTGCGATATTGTCAGTGAGCGTCATGTCCGTGTCATGGGAGAAGTAACGCTCCATGGTATGCATCATCATATCAGTCACTCCAGCGGCTGTTTGCCATGCTGGCAGAGTGAAAGTACGCTCTGGATTCATGATGGAAAACTTGGGACGACAAAGGTCATTGGAATATCCCAGTTTAACATTTCCATCTTCATTAGTGATGACTAATGATTCGCTCATCTCGCTTCCAGCGGCAGGGAGGGTGAGAACGGTTGCAACTGGCAACGTATCAGTGGCTTCTTCTTTGTGAACAAAGAAGTCCCACACGTCTCCATCGTATTTTGCACCGAAGGCGATTGCTTTGGCTGAGTCAATCACACTTCCGCCTCCAATAGCCAGAATGAAATCTATTTTTTCATCACGCACGATCTGTACGCCCTTGTGTACGAGTGAAAGTCTAGGGTTAGGAACTACTCCTCCAAGTTCGACATAGTCCACTCCACCCTCACGGAGATACCCGCATATTTCGTCTAAAAGTCCTGATGTCTTGGCGCTCTTGCCGCCGTAGTGCACCAATACCTTGTGGCCGCCATATTTATTGATGAGTTGTGCCACCTGTTTTTCTGATTCCTTGCCGAAGACTACCTCGGTAGGGGCATAATATATAAAGTCTTGCATAGTCTTGAAAAGTTTTAATAATTCATGTAAAAAGTTCTTCAAATATACGTTTTTCGTTTCAAACGGCAAAGAGAAAGGGAAGAAAAATAAGTTATATCGTGACAAGATGATGGACAGAATGGGCTTGCACAACGCCACATCATAGACAATAAATTCATTGCCTAAGCATCTTTACGATAGAGGGTGTTAAACTAATTCTTGCCGGAAAAAGCAACAAAATAATTTCCGAAATTAGACTTCCGGACTAGTAATGTTTTGTTGCTATGTCTTCAATATGCCTCTGCATTTCTCCAGAATATCTATCAACTCCTTCTCGGTCTCGGCCCTAAGCATCGCAATGCGTGTCTGACGAAAGTCGGGAATGCCTTTGAAGATGGGGGAGGCTGCAAGGTGGCGGCGTGTGTGCAAGATGCCACGGTACTCGTCTATGCGCTCCATATTGATGCGAAGTTGCTCCTCTAGAATGTCAATTTTATCGTTGAGTGTCAAGGGAGCAGTTGCTATGAGGCTGCCACCCAATGAGGATTGGAGGTAATCGCGTATCTCTTTGAATATCCAAGGACGACCAAATGTGGCTCGACCAACCATCACAGCATCCACGCCGAAGCGCTCAAAGGCGTCCTTTACCTGTTCTGGAGTGGTAATATCTCCATTTCCTATGATGGGGATATGAATACGAGGGTTGCGTTTCACCTCGCCAATAAGCGTCCAGTCTGCCTCTCCAGTGTACATCTGAGAACGCGTACGGCCGTGTATAGTGAGGGCCGAGATACCGCAATCCTGTAGTTGCTCGGCAAGCGTGGTGATGATGAGATTGTTAGAATCCCATCCTAACCGTGTCTTTGCGGTTACAGGTGTATGCACCGCCGCAACAACGGCGCGTGTGATTTCAAGCATCTTGGGAATATCGCGGAGAAGTCCTGATCCGGCGCCTTTGATGGCAACCTTCTTCACGGGACACCCAAAGTTGAGATCGATGATGTCAGGGTATAAAGTCTCAACAATCTTGGCTGCCTCCACCATGGAGTCGACGTCGCGACCGTAGATTTGAATCCCCACGGGTCGCTCATCGTCTTCGATGCGCATCTTGTCCAAAGTGGACTTGATACTGCGTATGATGGCATCGGCGGAAACAAACTCCGAGTAGACCATATCAGCGCCAAACCTCTTGCAAAGCTTGCGAAAACCGATGTCGGTAACGTCCTCCATCGGAGCAAGAAACAATGGATGATTGCCAAATTCTATATTTCCAATCTTCATATTCGGGCACAAAGTTACAAAAAAACCTATCCTTTTGGCAAGTAAAGGAGTGCTTGTTATTTTACAAGCTCATTCAAACTGTCACAATTTTCAGGCTTATAAAGGTTTCCGAAGTAGGTATAAATGGCTACTTCAACAAGTGATACGTCCCACCTGCGTAAGGCTTCACCACGCCTTTCATCTCCAAACCGAATAACAGAGAGCTTGCCGTACCGATAGGGATGACGGTCTTTACGCTGATGATATTAAGCTGGAGGTCATTGGTTTTATCCAATAAGGAGACAATTTTGAGTTCTTCAGGCGACAAGTTGGGGAAAAGTTCGCGTTCTATTCCATTATCTAATGCCGCCTTTATCTTCAAGTCGTCTTCCCATCCCATGGCCTTCACGAAGTCTTCTGCCGAGGTTATCAGTCCTGCTCCATTATCCCTAATCAAGTTATTGCATCCCTCGCTTGACTTAGCACCCACGACACCAGGGAAGGCAAATACATCGCGATCGTATTCTTTTGAAATACGAGTAGTGATAAGCCCACCTCCTTTTTTTGCACTTTCCACAAGGATGCAGGCATCGCTTATGCCAGCAGTGATGCGGTTTCGACGTACAAAATTGAGTTTGTCGGCATTGGTATGCGTCATGAATTCGGTAAGCAAACCTCCGTGAAGCACCATTTCATTAGCCACGTCCCTATGTCGGGGAGGGTATAAGTCATCGAGTCCATGTGCCAGAACTCCTATTGTTTCCAAGTGATTTTTCAATGCATGGCGATGTGCGCAGACATCGATTCCGTAGGCCAATCCGCTGACAATGACAACATCTGGACACATTTTGCTCAGGTCGGCAACGAAGTTTCGGATGAGGTCCTCACCGTAAGGCGTGGCACGACGAGTGCCGACGATGCAGACGGTGCGCCGAGCATTGAGGTCGGCAGTACCCTTGTAAAAGAGCATCAATGGCGCATCAGGACACTCCTTCAGTCGTCTCGGATAGTCGTCATCGTTCAGACAGATGGTTCTCACATCGTGTGCGGCACAATAGTCCAATTCTTCCTGTGCCCTTGTGCGGACGGCCTCCACGTCTTGTAAGGCATCGATCACCTTTTGTGGAATACTTGGAAAGAGTGTCTTCAGCTCACCACGCTGCTCAATGATGGCCGTGGCTGACCCCAAATGGCGATATAGTTCCACCATCGCATTGAGTTGGAAGTAGCTTAGTCGGGTAATGATGGCGGTATTGAGAAGCTCTGTCTGACGATCCATTTCTTATCGATATAAAGTTAATTTGGCGACAAATCAATGACTTTCTCGTTCAAACTGCTCAATGATGGGCAAGAATGCACGATCATAATCCTCGCTTGGAGCAAAACGACCATTGATGAGTGTCACTAGTTCTACGTCTGCATGGAAGCATAATCGCTCGTCGGAGGCGCGGTAGATGTCGTGTTCAAAGATGTAGCCCACGTTTGATTTGTGCAGGTTCATGCGTGATAGAAACTCGTCATCCGAGCGCAAGGATGTCTTGAAACGCAACTTCATTCTTGCCACGACCGCATCTACGCCGCGCTCATGCAGTTCTGCAAAGCTTACCCCAAGGGAATGCAGGAAGCGGTGTCGCGTATGTTCGGTGTAGTGAACATAGTTTGCATTGTTGACAATTCCTTGTATGTCACACTCATAATCGCGCACATCCATGCGCGTTTCAAACATGTATTTTTTCTGTTTCATGTCCAACAAAGGTAGCAAAAAAGCCTGTACACATTGGAGGGTTCCCCCGTTTTTTAATAGAATTTAGGCAAATCGAAAACGAGGTATTGGTTTCCCGTGCGGACATGGGCGGGCGACGGCCATGCCTTAGTGTGGCGATTCCCAGGCACGCCGCTTTTAACCTGCAAGCAAAGTCGGCGTTTTGCTTACTCGTTGATTTTTTGAAGACCACCGTTTTTTTTACTCCTTTTAGAACGGAAAAATGATGTGTAGGGGAGGTTGGCAGCGTTTGGCTCCTCCCACGCGTCCCGTCTGACTTATATCAGATTTACTTTA
>DHOP01000028.1:3106-4816 GCA_002407775.1 Prevotella sp. UBA5387 | reverse complement strand
AGCGTCTGCTCTGAATCATAGAGTGGGGAATGATTACTTTCGATGAGGAACTCCCATCCTCGATCGTTGAGTAGCCGGAAGTTAATTTGTATAAAAGGAGCATTGTGGTGCCTTCCTTCAAGATAGAGAAGGCGAGCAATTTGTTCCTTGCCACTACCAATTTCGCTTTCAATCATTACAGGGGCATTAGTGGAGGAAAGCTTCCTGATAATCGGCATTAGATTAGTCCCCGCGTCGATAATTGAGAAAATACTACTTTCATAGTCATGTCGTACTTCTTGTTCATTAGTAATAGCAAGTCCTAAGTATTCATTTTTTGCACGACCTTTTGCAGTGCGAACTATGAAAGCTTTGTAGCTTTGATCAGCTTCAATTATCTGAGGGGTAATCGAATAAGGAGTACCATCTCTTCTGATTACCAAACGTCTCGTATCTGTTCCAGTACGATTTTGAGAGATGAAATCAGATACTCCTTTCATATCAGCGCTTAGATCAGAGTAAATTAAAGAGCCTTTGTCGTCGTATACAGCCAGATGAAGACCTTGTCCCCGTATGAGTTCCCAAAGTAGGTGATTTTCATTGCGAAGGCGATCATCGAGCGAGCAGACCTTCATTGCAGCCTCAAAAGCTCTCTCGATGGAGGCGCGACCAGAAGTTAAAAGATGGGAGTCAATTCCCATCTTTTGAGCTTTTGTATTTGTGACTGTGTCACATAGGATAGCGGAATAGTTCAAGCGATCCACTTCTTTTAAGTAGTCATCTATCTCATCATCGAAGTCAGCCTCATAGAGATCAAGCCTGTAGTTAAGGCAATCGCCGATTCCTTCAAAATTTTTGAGTACGCTCTTAAAACCAACAATAGCTGTGGGGCCTTGGTCGGGATTAGCTTCAATCAGATTTCTGAGGACATCTTCAGCGCTCAAATGGATTTCTACTATGGGTAGAGTTACCTCGTCTGCGAGTTCTTCAGCTGTGCCACCTCTGGAAACGATTACATCAAAATCTGCATGATAGCTATTAGCTGCAGTCAGTACCGCTTGATCGAGATCACCGGTTTGTAAGGTGAAGTTTGCATCAGGGAAATCACTGGCAACATCTCTGAGGAGAGGTAGCATCTCAGAATAAGGCGTAATAACAAGAATATTGAGTGGTCGCATCTGTTTACTTCCTCATATTGTGTAGATATGTTTCAAAATAAAACGTTACCACAAGATGGGTTTCAAAATTAAACACTATTAGCAGTCATATGCACTTCTTTATCTCGGTGATTCGAGACAACATAATCATGCAAGTTTAGAGGGCTTTAATGAAAATCAATTTTGAAATATATGGAGCAAGTTTTAATGAGAGATCTCTTCGTAATAGCAGATGATTTAACAGGCGCGCTCGATGCGGCGGTACCATTCGCAAGTACTGGAGCGAAGGTTGAAGTCTCACTTTCTACAGTTGGAATTGATGACTTTCTCATAAAAGATTGGGATGTACTGTCTGTTTGTGCGGGTACGCGTCATCTTTGTGCTGCTGATTCTGCGCGGGTTGTCTCAGAGCTTTCTGGTAAAGCTGTTGCTGCTGGTATTCCCGTAATCCTAAAGAAAACAGATTCTGGACTGCGCGGTAACGTAGGCGCTGAGCTTGAAGCTATGTGGCGTAAAACTGGCTCACATAGGCTCCACTTCATTCCTGCCTTTCCTGAGACCGGTCGAACTATGA
>DHOP01000028.1:0-2836 GCA_002407775.1 Prevotella sp. UBA5387 | reverse complement strand
GTCAGGCATGATTTCGTAAATGAGATTATTGCTGAGCAGACGAGTATACCCACCTGTAATATCCCTGAAGGAGGTCAACCTAACGAGGATTTTTCAGGCATTGCGGTGTATGACTCTACGACTCAATCTGCGGTTGAGCTTGCGGTACGTACTGCTTTGCAAGATAAAGCGCCTCATGCACTTGCTGGTTGTGGTGGAATTGCCAAAGCCCTCGTTAATGCAATGGGGTTTTTCCACCGGTCTCAATATATCAGTAAAGAGGGCAATGTTCTTGTGTTTTGTGGAAGCGTTAATTCCGTCTCGTTTGACCAAGTGCAATGCGCTAAGAGGGCTGGAGCTCCTGTATTTTTCCTAAGCTCTGAAGCTTGCAATATTAGTGACTGGGTTGAGAGCACTGAGGGCAAAGAACTTGTCTCATCTGTATGTAAAAGTTGGGCTACACATGCGCTTACGGTTATGAGTTCGGTAGATACAAGGGATGCGAATAGGGATATTGATTCTTCTTCTGTTGACCGTGCCATAGTTGCTAAGAATTTGGGTGCAATTCTAGGTGCCATTGCACGTCAATACTCTGCTAAAGGCACCGTGGTGGCTATGGGAGGCGATATCTTACTTTCGTTTTTAACAAATCTTGGAACTCGTTCGCTTTTTCCACTCGGTGAAATTGCACCTGGTGTGGTTGCTTCCCATATCAAGATTGGCGACTCGAGGCTTGAGCTTGTATCAAAGTCTGGTGGATTTGGCGAGAAGAACCTCTTTCTTCAAATCGCAAAAGAAAAGGAAGGAAAGGGACACATTAGC
This sequence comes from Prevotella sp. UBA5387, assembly GCA_002407775.1. Classification (GTDB taxonomy): domain Bacteria; phylum Bacteroidota; class Bacteroidia; order Bacteroidales; family Bacteroidaceae; genus Prevotella. The sequence continues at coordinate 2,035 of DHOP01000028.1, read as the reverse complement.
GCAGGTTCATCGTGATGCAGATGCTTCTAAGAATAGTTAGTTTTCAAAGTACCTTAGTAAAGATGAGGGGTTTTACATGCTAAAGGAATACTGTCTCAAGCTTCCAAAGGCTGTCTATGATGGTGAGAATGCTATGCAAAAACTGGCACTTATCCTTGATAATACTAATAAGAAGGTTGCTTTATTTACAAGCCCTGAAATCATTTCTGTGGGTTTATGTGATGAGGCCATTGGTGTAATTAAATCTTTAGGCAAAGAAGTCACCATTGATTCTAAGCTTCCAGCCGAACCAACGTATACTCAAGTTCAAGAGACGGTTAATTGGTTTAGGGCATCGGGTTCAGACTGTATCCTCGCAATTGGTGGAGGCTCTGTTATGGATGCGGCCAAACTTGCAAGTATTCTTGCAACTGATGAGTATTCAGTAAAAGATTTGCTTGATAATCCAAAGCTTGCTAAAAAACAAGTGAAAAGCATCATGGTCCCAACAACTGCCGGGACTGGTGCAGAGACTACTCCAAATGCAATTGTTGCTGTTCCGGAAAAGGATCTTAAAGTTGGTATCGTTAATGACGATATGATAGCGGACGCTGTTATCTTGGATGATAAGATGATAGCCCACTTGCCTCGTAAAATTGCGGCTTCTACTGGGCTTGACACCCTGTGCCATGCGATTGAGTGCTTCACTAGCAATAAAGCAAATCCGATATCAGATGCCTTCGCTCTTGATGCTCTTGAGCTAACTGTTAAGAATCTTGAAACTGCCTGTGACGATCCAGATGCCGTTGAGGCCAAGCGCGCAATGCAGCTTGCCAGTTTCTTTGGCGGGATTGCTATTACGGCTTCGGGGACTACAGCTGTTCATGCGCTTTCCTATCCATTGGGCGGTCGCTACCATGTAGCTCACGGTGTCTCCAATGCCATATTGTTGATGCCCGTTATGCGTTTTAATTTGCCCGCTATTAAGGATCGCCTTGCTTGCGCATATGAGCGTTGCATAGCTGGTGGAGCTACAACAACCGATGAAAAGGCCAATGCAATGCTTGAACGCATGAATGAGATTGTTGAACATCTCAATATGCCTAAAAAACTTGAAGAACTTGGTGTGAAAGATGTTCCTGTAGATGAACTTGTCGAGGCGGGGATGCAAGTTCAGCGTCTGCTCGTCAACAATGCACGTGAAGTTACTCCAGCTGATGCAAAAGCTATCTATGAGCAGATCCTCTAAAGAAACAGTGTAGACAAAATCCAAATAATGAAAGGGGATTTGTATTATGAAAAATGTGCAATTGAAAGGTATTGTTGTTCCCATTATTACGCCGATGCGTGAAGATGAGACCATCAACGTAGCAGAGCTGCAAAATCAAGTTGAGCGTCAGATCTCTGCAGGTATTCATGCGATTTTTTGTTTTGGTACTAATGGTGAAGGATATATCCTTAACAAGGAAGACAAAACTCTTGTACTAAAGACAGTTATCGATGAAGTTGGCGGACGTGTACCTGTCTTTGCTGGTACTGGTTGTATCTCAACTAAAGAAACTATTGAGCAAAGCGAGATGGCAGCAGATCTCGGAGCTGATGTCTTGTCTATCATTACGCCATCGTTTGCCAAAGCGAATCAATCAGAACTTATTACGCATTACGAGCGTGTCGCCAAGGCTGTAGATATGCCGATCGTCCTTTATAACATTCCCGCTCGTACAGGCAATGCTCTCGAGCCACAAACTGTAGCGAAACTAGCTGATGTAGATAACATTATTGGTGCCAAGGATTCATCAGGTAATTGGGACAATCTCAAAGCATATATTGACTTGACTAAGGATAAAAATTTTAGTGTTCTTTCTGGCAATGATGCCCTGATTTTGAAGGCTCTTGAGCATGGTGCCACTGGTGCTATTGCCGGATGTGCCAATGTTTATCCTAAGAACATGGCAGGCATTTATAAAAACTTCAAGGCTGGCAATATGGAGGCTCCCGAGAAGTGCCAAGGTGCCGCCGCTCCTTTGCGTGGCGTCTTTAAGTACGGTAATAACAA
>DHOP01000106.1 GCA_002407775.1 Prevotella sp. UBA5387 | reverse complement strand
AGTAAATCTGATATAAGTCACCATGTGATACCTTTCGCAAAAGGGTGAATTTCAGATGGAATTATTGAGCGAATGTCGTGAACTTTACGTTATCCATCTTTATATCACAATCAGAAGATATTTCCTGATCTTTGTCGGTATAAAAGATAGTACTATTCTTAATGGTGATACCGTGGACCATACCTGGTTGGCCAGTAGCTTTCACACCAGTCTTAGCACCATAGCATGTTATATCGGAGATGCGTATGTCGGTAAAGTTGGGGGCAAAAGCCATGGCCTTATTCTCTATAGCCTTCGCACCAACATGGTTGTCAAAATAGTCACACTGAAAAACGATAGCTTCATCCTTAATATCAGTCATAGTAATATTCGAGATATTAATATCCTCAGTAGTTCCACCACGTCCGACTGCACTCTTGAAACGCAGACCAGTGTCAGTCCCTGCAAAGGTGTTATTGTAAACGAAGATGTTTTTCATGCCACCACTTACATCAGAACCAATGACGAAACCGCCATGAGCATGAAAAACCGTGTTGTCCTGGATATTGATATTCTCACATGGACCATCAGCCAAACCATTCTTACCACTGCCACCCTTCATACAAATGCCATCGTCACCTGCATTGATAGTGTTGTTCACAATAAGCACATCCTTACAATTGGTGATATCAATCGCATCACCATTTTGAACGTTCCAAGGACAAGCAATCGTTATGCCATCTATGATAACGTTCTTACATCTTTGAGGAACAAAATGGAATCTTGCTGAGTTGCGAAGTGTTACACCCTGTACAAGTACATTCTCGCAATCAGTAAAGCGAACCAAATGCGCGCGCATCTTTTCTTGTTCTTCAGCGTTAGGAGCCACGTTAGGATAATGCTTCAGGTTGAACGGATACCACAGATCGCCCTTATCAGAAACTGATCCTCCCATAGCTTGATATTGATTCCATTCTGTATCACTCATCTTTCCTCGCTTTACAGGGCGCCAATACTCGCCGTTACCATCGATGATACCCTCTCCTGTCAAAGAGATATTCTTTCGTTTGGAGGCAGAAAGACTAGGTCTGGCCTTGTCCTCGGCCTTACCATCATTCACTTCTATCAGATCTCGCTTATCAGGAGAGAAAACTACAAGTGCATTACGATCCAAATGGAGGTCAATATTGTCCTTCAGCGAAATGAGTCCAGTGAGCCAGATACCAGCAGGGACTACGAGATGTCCACCGCCTTTCTTGTTGAGAGCAGAGATAGCCTTTTCAAATGCCTGTGTGTTGAGTGCCGATCCATCACCAATTGCACCAAAATCCGTCAAATAAACTGTATAGTCTGGTATGACAGGAGCCTGGACAACAAGCATTGGTTTAGGAAGATCACGATAATAGGATGAATAATCTGTCTGGGCAGACAAAGTTGAAACCCAAAGGAACGCCAAAGCGGCGACTATAGATTTTTTCATAAATAGGTTGTTAAGAGTTTGTTTATTCTTAGCAAAGATAAACCAATTCATCGGATAATAGACCAACAACCACCTTTTTAACTATATTTCACATTCTCTAAACAAGATGAATTAGCTGCCATGATTATTGGATAATAAAAAAGTCCGGCCTCAAAACGAGAACCGGACCCATGAAAGGAGGAGTGGTGCCTCTTGGAGTTGAACCAAGGACACATGGATTTTCAGTCCATTGCTCTACCACCTGAGCTAAGGCACCCCTTGATTTTGCGAGTGCAAATTTACCGTAAAATACTTAAGGAAACAAAGAATGGCAGAACTATTTGTCTGCCATTATGCTTTATTAACAATATCTTTTATTTTAAAGGATTCCATCCTTGGGCAGTGATATCAAACTCTTGCTGGTCACGCGAGATAAGTTTGACACCGAGTTCTGGCTTTGTGATGTAACCTATTTGTCTAATATCTTGACTTAGCAGAGACTCCAACTTGTCATGGTCACCTATTGGACAGGTGAACAGAAGTTCATAATCCTCGCCACCATTCATTGCACAGGTTGTAACATTCATATTGAACTCTTCTGCCATTATAGCCGTCTGATAATCTATGGGAATATTTTTCTCATAGATACGACAGCCACAATTGCTTTGCTTACAGATGTGAAGAAGTTCGGAACTCAACCCGTCAGAAATATCCATCATAGCTGTGGGATGAATGTTGTGCTCACGAAGCAAGGAAACAATATCACCCCGCGCCTCAGGTTTGAGTTGCCTTTCTAGAAGATATTCCTTACCGGAAAAATCCGGTTGGAAGTTATAAAGCTTAGCTCCCTCCTCTTGTAGATGCTTCACGAGGACATCGTTGCCATCCTTCTGAGCCTCTTTGATTTTATTGTTGATATCATCGATTTGCTGATAATATACTGTTTTCTCACGCTCCAAGAGCTGAAGCCCCATGTAAGCGGCCCCCAGGTTACCGGAAACACAGATAAGATCCGTCTCTCTTGCTCCATTGCGGTAAACGATGTCCTCATGCTTTGCCTCACCAACACAAGTAATGCTGATGGCGAGTCCGGTAAGAGAAGTGGTTGTGTCTCCACCCACAACATCGATGTTCCATTTATCACAAGCTTGCCTTACACCAAGGTAGAAAGCGTCGAGATCCTCCACTTTGAACCGCTTACCTAAGGCCAGCGACACCGTCATCTGCCGAGGTGTGCCATTCATAGCAAAAACATCGGAGATATTTGCCATGGCAGCCTTGTACCCTAGCTCCTGCATGGTGATATAAGTGAGGTCGAAATGGATTCCCTCCATAAGCATGTCAGTAGTGATGAGCACTTCCGAGTCGGGATAATGCATCACTGCACAATCATCCCCCACGCCGTAAAGGGATGAGGGATTCTTTAGTTTGATATCATTGGTAAGTCGGTCTATAAGACCAAACTCACCTAGTTTGGAAATTTCCATATTTGCAATTGATTTATGAACGACTAATCATCTCGCGCATTATCACCGTCATCTTAGGCTGCGCTGCATTGGCGGCTTCCTGCACTTCTTCATGACTGACCTTAACCGGAACATCAAAGCCACCGAGATCAGTTATGATACTAATACCAAAGACCTTAATGCCACAATGGCAAGCCACGATTACCTCAGGCACCGTAGACATACCTACAGAGTCACCACCTAACAAATGATACATGCGATACTCAGATGGGGTCTCGAAAGTTGGACCCTGAACACCAACGTAAGTGCCATGTTTAACCTCAATACCCTTCTCCTTGGCAATTTCATCTGCTAGTGCAATGAGATTGTGGTCGTATGGCTCATGCATATCGGGGAATCTTGGCCCAGTGGGAAAATTAGGACCATGCAACGGGTGCTCAGGGAAAAGATTAAGGTGATCATTTATAATCATGAGGTCGCCTATCTTGAAATCTGGATTCATTCCCCCTGCTGCATTGCTCACAAAGAGGGTATCGATGCCCAATTCGTACATTACACGTTCAGGAAAAGTCACTTCCTTCATGGAGTAACCCTCATAAAAATGAAAACGGCCTTCCATGGCCATAATATCTTTTCCGCCAAGCTTGCCAAATATTAGCTTGCCCGCGTGCCCCTCAACTGTCGAAACTGGAAAGTTGGGAATATCTTTATAGGAGAATTCGTAGGCATCAGTTATTTCGGAAGCTAATTGTCCTAACCCCGTCCCCAGTATTATAGCTGTCCTTGGGTTTGTTGTCATCCTTTCTCTTAACCAGGATGCTGTTTCTTGAATTTTTTCGTACATAACTAATGATCTTATTTTGAAATTTGGACTCTTGCTTTAACATGAACCTCACTTTAATAGGCAAAGCAAAAAGGTTTGCCTTGACTTCGTCAGACAGACCCTCAAGGTTGACCAAACGAGTAGCATCCTTTTCTGTTGTAATTATTACCTTTGGAGAAGGCATGGCTGCAAAAGCTTCGTTAATTTTATCCACATCCTTAGCATTAAAGGCATGGTGATCGCCAAAGAATAATGGCGTGATGGAGTGACATTTCGGATTTAAGTCAATCCGCATCTGCTCAGGAGAAGCGATGCCCGTCAGCAATAACACGTTCCTTCTAAAAAGGAAACTCTTGACGTCCCCTTCATCAGGCACAGGTGTGATATTACTGTTGGGAAATACTGGGAGCGGTTTATCGTAGTCAATACAAGTGAAGAACAAGTCTTGATAAGGAAAAAGATCCATTGCTTTTGTCAACACCCGGAATTCCATTGGTTTCAAATCCTTAGGACATTTCGTGATAATGACAATATCTGCACGATTCTTTCCCTTCATGGGTTCACGTAAACGGCCGGCCGGGAGAAGCTTATCGTAAATGATTAGTCGGTGATAATCAACCAAAAGAATATTAATTCCAGGATTGACATAACGATATTGGAATGCGTCATCTAAAAGAATTACATCCACATCCTTGGTCTCTTCATCAGTCGTGAGCCGTTCTATTCCTGTACACCTATTCTTGTCAACCGCTACGTAAATATCAGAAAACTTTTTCTTCATCTGGCATGGCTCATCGCCAATGGAGTGCATCGTGGAATTGTAATCAGCGAGAATATATCCACTACTCTTTCGTTTATACCCACGCGAAAGCACACCTACTTTACCAATGTCTTTAAGTAGCCTTACCAAATATTCAACATGAGGTGTCTTGCCAGATCCTCCAACAGTAATGTTTCCAACCGAAATGACTGGAATATCGTACGATTTCTGCTTCAGAAGTCCCAATTCAAAAAGCTGGTTTCTTATGCCCACACCCAAGCCATAAAGCCAGCTGAAGGGAAGAAGCCAGTCATTGATTTTGATGAGATCGCCTTCTGAGCGCATTGATAGTACTTTTGAATTTGTTAATTTACTTTGAGAAGAAATGGCATTCTTGCCTGCAAACCAGATTGATTAGAAGCGGTTTGCATAAGCACAAATGGCTCATAGAAATTTCCGAGATACATTTTCAGCTTGTCATCAAGAAGCTTATTGGTACTATCTTCACTATCTTTCATGAGTTGCTCATACCAACTTGTAGTGCCAGGATAGCTCTCGGTGTAATAGGTATCTAACTTAGCAAGCTGTGCAGCCTTAACCACTGCCTTGTCGAGTCCGCCCAACGCATCGACTAAACCCATTTTGAGAGCATCACTCCCCAAGTAAACATGACCTTGAGCGATTTCCTCAACTTTATCCATGTTCATCTTGCGACCTTGGGCTACACGGCTCTTGAAGAGCAGATAGCCACGATCTATAGATGACTGTATATAGCCCATCTGCTCAGCTGTCAAAGGATTGACGCTAATGCCCATCAGTGCATTACGGTTAGTCTTCACCTCATCAAAGTGCATTCCCAACTTCTGCGTCATCAGCTCCGAACGGTCCACTGTCAACCCAAAGATACCAATGCTTCCCGTAATCGTATTTGGCTCGGCATAAATATAGTTTGCACCTGCACTCATATAATAACCGCCGGAAGCTGCAGCGCCACCCATTGATATTACAACCGGCTTCTTCGACTTAAGCTCCTGCACTTGATGCCAAATTTGTTCGGATGCAAAGGCAGAACCACCTCCTGAGTTTACACGTATCACGACAGCCTTCACGTCCTCATCATCGGCCAAATCAGCCAAATCCTTGCATACATCTTCGCTGGCGATAACATGATTGCCAAATATCGATTCTGGTGTAGATTTGGTCACAATGTCACCATAGGCATAATATACGGCTACCTCATCTCCTTCGTTTTTGACTGGAACATTCTGCATACCCATGACGGAAACCTGATTGATAGACTTATCTTCGTCAATCTTTAGCAGCTTCTTGATAGCTGGTTTCACCTGATCTGCATAAAGCAAACCATCAACCATCTTATATTTCAGAAGGTTCTTTGGGTCATCCAAAGTTACTACACGGTCAGCGTAAGCGTTGAGCGTGTCGATACTAATTCCACGACTTGTAGACACGGCTCGGCACATGGTCTGCCACCATCCGCCAATATAACGCTCTGTTTGCTCACGATTTGGTTCACTCATGCGATCCTCAGTGAACATCTCGGTAGCACTTTTATACTTGCCACACTTAAATGGAATCACCTTGATACCAATCTTAGCATAGGTATCTTTGAGATATGTCATTTGACCGCCAATACCATGCCAATCAACTATTCCCTGAGGATTTAAGTATATCTTGTTAGCCGCTGATGCAATATAATAGCATGCCTGCGAATATGTATCACCGTAAGCAACAATCCACTTGCCTGATTTTTTAAAGTCAACTAATGCATCACGTATTTCCTCGACTTGGGCCATATATGCATAAAAAACACCTGCTTGAATGAAAATACCTTTGAGGTTTTCGTTATCTTTGGCCTTCTTGATTGCTGATAATGTTTCTGCAAGCCCAAGACCCGTGGTCCCATTAAGCTTAGCGGTAAGATTATCATCAGCCTGTTCCTGTAAAATACCTTCAAGATTAAGTACAAGTACACTGTTCTCTTTCACCTTTTGAGTGGATTCAGAAGAAGCTACCATGCCGACAACACTCATTGTTGCCAACATTGTTACTACTAAACCAAAAATCAATAAACCAACAATTGTGGCACCAACGTATTTGAAGAAGTCTTTCATGTCGTTGTTTTTTAAAGTTAAAATAATGATTTATTTTTGCAAATATACAAGTATTTTCTTGAATTAACTTACAAATAACTTTTAATTATTTACTAAAATATTTATTTTTGTGGCATGAAGCATAAAGCAGTAGTGATGGGAGCCAGCTCCGGTCTAGGTCGAGAGGTAGCGGAAAGGCTAATCAAAGAAGGCTGGCAAGTGGGCATAGCGGCTCGCCGTGAGAATGCTCTGAAGACAATTAATGTGCCTGGAGCAGAACCACCAATAGTAGCACAGATAGACATCACACAAGAAATCGCAGCCAATCAACTTCGTGATCTCATTGAGAAAATGGGGGGTATAGATCTTTATTTCCATGCATCGGGCATAGGATGGCAAAACCCTAAACTCAATGAATCGAAGGAATTGACCACCGTAAATACCAATGGAATGGGATTTACGCGAATGGTCGGCGAGGCATTCAGATGGATGACAACCCACGGCGGGGGCCATATTGCTGTGATTTCAAGCATCGCAGGCACAAAGGGACTTGGCCAAGCACCAAGCTATAGTGCAACAAAAGCCTATCAAAATACTTATATTCAAGCTCTTGAACAACTCTCTCATAGTCGCGATCTTAAAATAACTTTCACAGATTTTCGCCCTGGTTTTGTTGACACCGCTCTCATCTCGGGCAGCCATTTCCCAATGACAATGACACCGAACCATGTAGCTGATGACGTGATGAAGGCGCTCAGGCGTCGCAGTCATGTGCATATCATTGACTGGCGGTGGCGAATTTTAGTAAGTGCATGGCGACTTTTGCCCTCTTTTTTATGGAGAAGGCTACACTTAATTAAGATGAAATAAACTAACAAAAAAACTTCTCCATTTCTTAAAATTGCGCAAATCGCGCACAGTTAAGTAATGGAGAAGGTCCATATCTTATTGTAAAATCGTTGGAAGTTTCCCCTTCAACTATGTTAATAGTTAAAGAAGACAACGACAATTACAATATTGTCTTTACTGCCTCAAGCATGCCTTTTTCTGCGATGAGGTCAAGATCTTTCTTCACCAAGTCTGTCAAGCCAGGCACGGTCTTATTCAGATCTTCCTTCCACACATAATCAAAGGCTAACACTCCCTCAGCGATCTTTTGGGTATCTCCTGTTGCCCACAATTCGGTGAGCTTGTCCATGATTTTTGCATCATCGTTAGGCACGATAGCTGTACCGTCTTCACGCTTGCCACCCTTGTAGTATGTGATGATGGCCGCCAATCCGAAGACGAGTCCCTCTGGCAATGTGCCTTTGCGCTGGAGATAAGTCTTCACGCCTGGAAGGTCGCGAGTCTCATACTTAGGGAAGCTATTCAGCATGATGCTGGTTACCTGATGATCCACAAATGGATTCTCAAAGCGCTCCAAAACATCACCAGCAAACTGTTGCAACTCTTCCATTGGGAGGTCCAAAGTCTGCATCAATTCGTCGAATTGAACCTTGTGTATATATTTGCCAATAACAGGATGTTCGCATGCATCACGCACAATATTTACACCACTAAGGAATGTCACAGGTGACAACACAGTGTGTGGGCCATTGAGCAAGGTAACCTTGCGTGCATGATAAGGCTTTTCATTATCTGTAACAAGTACATGAAGTCCAGCCTTCTCTGCTGGGAATTCTTCGCGCATCTGCTCAACTGTCATGTTTTCAGCCTTCTCAATTACCCAGAGATGGAAGCTTTCAGCTTTTACAACAAGGTTATCCTTGTAGCAAACCTTCTGCTGAATTTCCTTGATGGTATCTCTTGGGAAGCCCGGTACAATACGATCTACCAAAGTAGCACATACGAAGCAGTTATCTGTAAACCATGTCTTGAATCCCTCGTAGTCATTACCGAGGTCTTCCTTCCAGAGCTCAATATATTGATAAATGCACTCCTTGAGATGATGTCCGTTAAGGAAGATAAGCTCACATGGCATCAAAATCATACCCTTAGAAGGGTCTCCATCGAAGTACTTATATCTGTGGAACAACAATTGAACCAACTTACCGGGATAGCTCGATGCTGGAGCATCTGTAAATTTGCAGCTATCATCAAAGGCGATACCAGCCTCAGTGGTATTGGAAATGATAAAACGCATTTCCGGTTGCTCTGCCAAAGCCATGAAAGCAGCATTTTGTGAGTAAGGATTCAGAGCCCTGCTAATCACGTCAATACGAGTCAAAGTATTAACAGGCTGGCCGTTTTCCTTGCCTTGAAGATTTACATGGTACAAGCAGTCCTGACCATTGAGCCAGTCAGCCATTCCCCTCTCAATAGGCTGAACGACAACTACAGATGAGTTAAAGTCAGTCTTCTGGTTCATGTTGTAAATGATCCAATCTACAAAGGCGCGCAAAAAATTGCCCTCGCCAAACTGAATGATTCTCTCTGGCATGACACTCTTAGGAGCCGTGCGTTTGTTGAGTGCTTTCAATTCTTTCATGATTTGTTTTAAATTGTAGTTTTTTGTAAAATCCTTAAACTAATACAAAGGTAACAATTATGCATAAAGCATAGTCAACAATGCCATGTTAAATAAACGTAAACCTTTGCGGTGAGGTTCGAAAATACTATATTTCGGTTTTAATTTCAATTTTATAGTTTAACTTTGCACTAGTTAATCATCAAAATTATGAAACAAACTAAAATTGTTTGCACCATCAGCGATAACCGTTGTGAAGTTGATTTCCTACGCAAACTCTTCTTTGCCGGAATGAATGTAGTAAGGATGAATACTGCACATGCTACTCCAGATGGCATCCGAAAGATCATCAAGAATACAAGGACCGTTTCTCCCCATATTGCCTTACTCATAGACACAAAAGGACCCGAAATACGCACCACTACCGTAAAGGAACCCATACATTATAAAATAGGTGATGTCGTGAAGATATTTGGACGCCCTGAGATGGAGTCAAGTCATGATATTATCAATCTCTCCGTTCCAGATATTGCCAGTGATGTGACAGTGGGCAATCACATCCTTATCGATGACGGTGCCCTCGACATGGAGATTACCGACATTATTGGTCCAACAGTCTACGCGCGAGTAACCAACGAAGGAGTGTTGGGATCGCACAAAAGCGTTAATGTTCCAGGAGTTCACATCAACCTCCCCTCTCTTACAGAGAAAGATAAGCACAATATTCAGCTTGCCATAGACGAGGATATTGATTTCATTGCCCATAGTTTTGTTCGTTCAGCTGCCGATCTCAAGACTGTACAAGATATCCTTGACGAGCGGCATTCAGATATCAAGATCATCTCCAAGATTGAGAATCAAGAGGGCGTAGATAATATCGACGAGATTATCGATGCCTGCTATGGCATCATGGTAGCACGTGGTGACCTAGGCATCGAGGTTCCTCAGGAACGTATTCCAGGTATCCAACGTATGATCATCAATAAGTGTGTGGAAAAGAAGAAGCCAGTGATTGTGGCCACTCAGATGCTCCACACCATGATCGAGCATCCACGCCCCACACGCGCCGAGGTAACTGATATTGCCAACGCTGTATATTCCAACACCGATGCCCTCATGCTTAGCGGTGAGACTGCCCAAGGAAAATACCCACTAGAAGCGGTACAAACTATGGCTGCCATTGCCGAACAAGCAGAAAAGGACCGTTTCAATTACTGGCAAAGAGACGAAATCCTTCTAAGCGAAAACTGCTCGCAAAAGGAATTTTTGGCTCACACGGCTATACAAGCCACACGTCTTCTTGGCGTGGCTGGTATCATCACCGATTCAGGTACTGGCGAAACGGCTCGAAACCTCGCAGCTTTCCGTGGTCCCACACCCATTCTTGCCATCTGTTATTGGGAAAAAACCATGCGCTGGCTCAACCTCTCTTATGGTGTGATTTCAGTGTTTCAAAAAGATCACACCAAATCAGACCAGATGTTTACCGCTGCACTTCGTATGCTCAGACAGAAAGGATTTGTCACACTTGACGACAAGATTGCCTACCTCTCCGGCTCATTTGGCGAGGGAGGTGGCGCGACGTTTGTCGAGGTTAACGACGTAAGAAAAGTATTTGAAAGGGCATATCAGTTTAACCTTCCCAAGAAAAAGAAGGTTCTTCCAGAAGAGAAGAAGGTTTTACCCGAAGATAAGAAGTCCTAAGATTATTGATTTAACGCGCCGTAAGCTACCAAGCGATCGGCGCGTTCTCCATTACCCTTATAATAGATAAGGGCTTGATAACTATTCTGAGTTTGGTAAAAGTTGCCCTCTGAAGGTACAGGGGTAACACCTCCATCGGGTTGCATCAGCAGGTATTGGTAACTATAATACCCTTGCTTAAGCCATAACTCTGCCTCATACTGCTGAGTGTCATCATTCCACTGCATCTTATACTGTGGCAAGAACCGGTCATTGGTCCATGCGGCATTCAGATACACGTCACCAGAAAGACGTGGCGACTTCAGTCTGAAGTGTGTCATGATGTACTCCGACTGCGTATCGTTCTCAATGTTGTCGGAGTTACGCAAAGCAAAAGCACCATCGGCATCTTCATCATAGACATAGCTGGGGCGTGGCTCGTCTGTCCAAATGAAGGCGTGATACATCTTCCCATCCCAAGAAATACTCTCCAAGCCCATAGTTGTATGGGTCGCATCGAGCATCTCAAATTTCCTATATTCATTCCCCCCATTAAAGATAAAGTCACGGTCGTGACTCCATTGTAATCCATCCCCCATGACATATTGTGGTTGTGAATTTACAACGGCATTGTCCCAACGTCCGTTTTGCAGCACCACGCTTTTGATTTGAGTAGTAGGTTCAGTTACTTTGGTGCCTCCATAGTTAAGCCTCATCTCTAATTGCTGGTGCCGACCATTGATATCAGCGTCTGTATTGGTTGTCATGTTCAAGCCCACATGCATCGTTGGTTCAACCACCATGAAATATGCTTTAAACATCTCGGTATTATCATTTTGCTCATCATAGACGGTCAACCGGTAGTTACCACTCATCTTCAACTGGCACTTACGATTAGGTATCTGCAATTGATAATGCGTGTAAAGTTGATTCACGCCCGTTGATTGTTCAAAGTCATCGATGGTGTTTCCACTTGAAAAACCGATGCAAAAATCACTATCAAACAATTGATCTGATATTGTCCAATCTGCTTCGCAATGCTCTAGGCGATAGCTATAGCGATGATATTCGTGGGTCAAGTCATCGAACGAAATGACTATCGGCGTCTCCTGTCCCAAAGTAATGATAGGCATTGATTGCCAATCATCTCCAGCCGTCACCTGCAAGGATGCGATGCGCGGGCTCAGCACCTCATGCCGTTGAGCCATGAGAACCATACTGATGCACAGGACAAATAAGAGAGATACCGTTTTCTTCATTCTTGCGAACATTATCTATTGTTGCAAAAATAGCCAAAATAACCGAAGTCGCAAAAAATCAACTCCCATTTATTCACGCAAACCAAAACATGCCCTTTACCAAAGATATCAAACAAATGCACATTTATGGTTTAACCTTGTTGAGAAAGGTTATGTATCATATTATTAATTAACCACGTCATACTATTCAAAATACAATTAGAACATAACATTTAATTAGCAATATCGGAAGAAAAACTGCGTTTAAATTAAAACAGAACATGCGACTTTTACTCCTATTTATATATATAGCACTCTCACTGTCAACCTCGGCACAGATTCAAGTCACTGAGAATCGGCAACACCATTTCCCCAATGATATCCCAGCCGGGGACTATAGCGGCATCGCTTGGCTAGGTGGCAATCGCTATGCCGTCGTGAGTGACAAGTCTGCAAATGATGGATTCTTTGTATTTCAGATAGACATCGACTCTATTTCAGGGGAGATCCTTTCTGCTAGAGACCTGGGCTTTCATTCCAGTGGTTTTGCCAACCGCGACCAGGAGGACATAGCTTACATACCTGAAACAGACAAGTTGCTAATCGTCGGAGAGGCAGGCAACCGAATATTAGAATACAACATTGACGGTATTCGAACCCTGCGCGAAGTACAACTGCCTGCACGATACCAACATCTGCCACCCAATCTTGGGTTGGAAGCACTGACATACAATCCTAAGACGCGCACACTTTGGACCTGCAACGAAACAGACAGCATCTTCATACAACAAATGGATAGTCTGTTCATGCCTCAGGCCACCTTTCACTATTCACTTGATGCTCCAAAGGGTGATGTAAGTAAGGCTCAATTTTATGCACATGGCGTGGGCACACTTTGTGCCCTTGACGACGGAACTTTATTGGTTTTGGAACGCGAATTCTATGTGCCAAAGGCCAAACTTGGCGCCTTTGTAAGTTGCAAACTCTATCATTTCTACCCCAATCTCCTCAAAAAAGAACTAGTTTCGAGCTGGACCACCAAGCTGTCACTTTTTGGTCGAAGCTTAGCCAACTACGAAGGGATGTGCCTCGGGCCAACACTTGTTGATGGTTCGCGGGTCATAATCTTAGTAGCCGATTCTCAACATCAATATGGTGAAGTACTCAAGGACTGGTTGAAGACCTTGAAGATAACCACATCCAGCAAATAATGGGGTTCTCCATTCATTGTATCTGTTTGCAGGTTATTTCCCTTGCGATTGAACACTCATCAATTATTTTTTCGTAATTTTGCCGTATGAAACGAATCGGAATAATCGTAGCAATGGAAAAGGAGTTTGTTCAGCTGTGCACACTCCTAGATAATTCTCGCTCAGAACAACACCATAACAAGGACTTTGTCATTGGATCGATAGGCTCTGCAGAGGTCATTCTACAACAATGTGGTGTGGGAAAAGTAAACTCTGCCATTGGTGCAGTGGAACTCATAGATTGTTATCAACCCGATCTTTTAATTTCTACTGGTGTTGCTGGAGGGGTTGACGTATCGTTAAATCCATTGGATGTGGTAGTAGCAACGTCTTGTACTTATCACGATGCCTATTGTGGCAAGGAAGTAGAATATGGCCAAATCATGGGACTTCCTGCTAAATTCAAAGTTCCTGAAGACTTGGTGACAAAGGCTTTGGTACTTCAACTTCAAGACGATACTTCTACTTCCAAAATTGTGAGCGGACTTACCGTGAGCGGTGAGTGGTTTGTCGATAGCAGAGAGAAGATGCAGCAAATTTTGCAACACTTTCCAGATGCTATAGCGGTGGATATGGAGAGTTGTTCTATTGCACAGACATGTTATATCTATAATGTTCCCTTTGTTTCTTTCCGTATAATCAGTGATGTTCCTCTCAAGGATAACAAAGCCTCACAATATTTTGACTTCTGGAACAACATGGCCAAGGGAAGCTTTGAGATTACCAAGGCATTCTTACATCAAATCATTTCATAAACTATTATAAGACAACCAATATGGATAAGATACCCTCATTCACCATTGACCATGAGCGTTTGCTTCGAGGCATCTACGTGTCCCGTAAAGATCAGGTGGGTGGCGAAACCGTCACCACGTTCGATATACGAATGAAAGAACCCAATCGCGAGCCTGCGATGCAAATCGGTGCACTGCATACGATAGAGCATCTAGCCGCAACCTACCTAAGAAACGACGCTGATTGGAAGGATAGCATACTCTACTGGGGTCCTATGGGATGTCTTACAGGCAACTATTTGCTACTCAAAGGCGACTTGGACTCTAGGGATATCGTGGACCTCATGCGCCACACCTTCCAATTCATAGCTGACTATGATGACCCCATTCCTGGTGCTGCTGCCCGCGACTGTGGCAACTATTTGCTCCATGATCTGCCGATGGCACGATGGGAAGCGCGCAAATTCCTTACAGAGGTATTGGATGTCATTCAACCGGAAAACCTGGAATACCCTAGTTAAGCTAATACTCCTGGATCCCAAGGTATAAAGTTTATATTAGAGACATCCACCAGACATTTAGCAACAGCTATCCACTCGCCTATCCATTAGACATTTATGACGTCATGATTCAATTTGAAACACAAGGTGAATCAATTTGAAACACAACGTAATTCAATTTGAATCATGATGACAAAACTAAGTAACGGATATCGAACTTGACCTAATTCGGATCGAACTGACAAGGGCTTGCAAGAAAGAAAATATCTTGAAGAAAAACAAAAATGTAGCCTCTGAACTAGAAAAGGTGCAAAATAATGCCTATATTTACACATACAACAATAAGATAAGCAATATGGAAAAAATTATTATCAACTCCTTTGAGGAGTTCGCAGCCTACGAAGGAAAGCCACTTGGGGAATCTGAATGGTTAGAAGTTAATCAAGAACGCATCAATTTGTTTGCTGATGCTACTCTTGACCACCAATGGATTCACGTTGATGTAGAGCGCGCCCGCGAAGAGAGCCCATACCATAGCACCATCGCTCACGGCTATCTCACATTGTCGCTTCTGCCCTGTCTTTGGGAGCAAATTATCGAGGTCCACAACCTTAAAATGATGGTCAACTACGGGATGGATAATATGCGCTTTGGCGTGCCCGTTATCACTGGCAACCGAGTACGACTTGTTGCCAAGCTCAACCGTATTGAGGACCTACGTGGGATATGCAAAACAACTATCGGCTTCAGCATTGAAATAGAGGGACAACGCAAACCAGCACTGAAGGGAGAAGCTCAATTCCTATACTATTTCGAGTAAATTAAACGAAATGTGGTATGTTGAAATTCAACACACCACATTTTATCGCATAAGCACACTTTTATAGTCACTACGTCTAAACACCCTTATTATGACTACTCAAGTCTTTATCAAGCTTTTCCGCGATGTCTTTGGAGAGAATGCCGACTTGCCAATCGTCTATAATTATACTGACGAACCAATGGCCGACACTCCAAAATTCGGCGGTTGCATCTTCAAAAAACTAGTTGAGATTAACCGTGGAGAGATAGTTAGTCTGAACACCAGCAACCTGCAATGTGGCGGTGGCCGATTCTATGCAGGCTTTACTGACATGCCAGAACGCGTGCCTAATTTCGTGTCTGCCACCGAGCATTACAAGCAGACAGCTGACCAAGTGCTTCAATCCGTACGACAAATGAATATTCAGCGTGCACCGGCGGAATGGCTTAACATATGGCGCGTTGATCAGTCAGAAACTATTGACGATATCGAAGGAATGATTTTTCTTGCTACTCCTGATGAGTTGTCAGGACTATGTGGCTGGGCCTTCTACGATAATAGCGACCCCAAGGCTATCGTGACCGCCTTTGGCTCAGGCTGTAGCGCTATGTTTGCCAACGTGACCACCGAGAATCGACGCGGCGGACAGAGCTGCTTCATCGGATTGTTCGACCCATCCGCTCGCGCATTTATTGACAAAGACAAGCTTGGCTTCGCTATACCCAAGTCCCGTCTTGACACCATGTTGCTGACGGTAAAAGAGAGTTTTCTTAGTCAATCGAATGCTTGGGCGAAAATAAAGGATAGACTTTGATTGACTTGCGCTATCCTCTACAATGAGAAAGAGTAACCATTAAGAATCTAAACGTGCATAGAACGGTCGAGGGCAAACAATGTTTGCCCTCGACCGTTCTATGTTATGTCCAAATTGGTATAAACATTCGCCCTTTTCAAAGTCTTATTATCACCTATCAGGAAGGGTTGAAAAGACTCTCAAGTTCTCTATTCTTCCACTAACCTTTAATCTCTCAGGCGTTCACGGAAGTGATTGCTCTTGCTCAAATAAGTCATCAGTGCGAGTACGCTGCCCAAGGCAATGAATAATGAAATGAAATAGGCTACACCCGCAAAAGAGTCATATAGTCCATGGAGCACAGCAGGAATGGCCAATGCCAAGACATAAAGTGACTTACGATAGCGTGGGTACAGATTGGCGAATCCTACGAAATAACCGCAAATTCCACCCCAAAGGGCATGCAAGAAAGGCAAAGATGTCAGTCGAGCTATGTTAAGGAGGAAAGCCGTTGTGTAGTCTGCCTGAACATTAATAGTAGTCTGATACTGCACGCCTTCGAATACACCAAAAGCTATACCCGACATCAACCCATAGTAAACAAGCGTCTGTGGTAATAGAGGTTCACGGGCTCGACGCACCAAAAAGAGTAGTGGCAACATCTTTACAAACTCTTCTGTTAGTCCCACTCCTAACACAAAACCTAAAATGTTGAATGGAAAGGCAGTGTTGGTAAAGGCATAAAAGAAGTTGAGCCGATTGAGACCAGAGAAGATAATGAATACTGCGAGCTGTGTAAGGAAAAACACCGACACTGTAGTACCGACGCGTACCTGCCTCGTTCGGAAGAAATAATAGAAGAAGATTCCCCATATCACTGCAAAATAGAGCGACACTGCATAGAACACTAAGTATCCTCCGACTGGCAACATCATCAAGACTGATAGCGAAAGACCCACTATAGCCAATACAAGTAATCGCCTATCCTCCAACCAAATACGTTTTGTCATGTCTTCCTTTGGGAAGATAAACTCACTGCCGATGGCACGAAGCTGTTCATTCACCGTACCTTTGTCGCGAATCTGTGGTTTAATCCCCCGTCTTTCCAAGAACTCACCAATCGTGCCTTCCTCACTGGTTGTCACATCGCGGGCACGGTCATGCATCAGCAATTTTCCTTCTTCTACATATCTTGCGACCACAATCTCATCGTATGGACCATAGTCATGTTCGTTGCGAATAACATAAATCATTGATCAATAATTAATAATGTTTGTTGCAAAAATAACGATATTTCCCGAAAAACTGCAAAAAAGAAGAAATGTCACATGCGGATGACCATAAAATGAGACATGACTAACCGGAAGTTACAGTAAGCATCCACAATTCTATTTGCCTTTAAGTCAACCATAAAAAGCAACAGGCACCAACCTTGATGGTTGATACCTGCTAAATATTCCATTTTTTTGAGCCTCTTGTCGGATTCGAACCAACGACCCCGAGATTACAAATCACGTGCTCTGGCCAACTGAGCTAAAGAGGCAGGTGGGCAAGCTATTCTTATCGCGCCGCTACAACCAAGTACCCTTGCTATGTTCCCATCCTGGGGGATTCCGAGGGAGCTGACCGTAAGAGACTTGCCCATGTATGCCGTGCATTTCTGCACTTGCGGCTGCAAAGATAAGTATTAAAACGCGAAAACAGAAGTGCGACCATGGAAAACAGGAGTGATTTAACATAATTTTTGAAACTACCAGCCAACGTCTGATGTGGTTATTCTATAATAATGTGTAACTTTGCAAGCAATTATGATTAATGTAGCTGCACTCGTACAAGTCAGGGCTTTCGCCCGTCAGTACGGCTTGTTTCTATCACTACTATGGATAGCGAGCTTCTTACTAGTAGTATTGGCACCCAGTTCCTCATTCGGGAGCCTACTTGCCCTGTCAACTCCCTTTTGCGTAGGGTGGCTACTCTCACGCTTCCGGGACTATGCACTCGACGGGGTCATATCTTTCAGGCGAGGATTTGTTTTCTCTTGTTATACTTTTTTCTATGCCTCACTCATCTTTGTGATAGTACAGTACGTCTACTTTCGTTTCTTTGACCAGGGCGCGATGATGACTATACTGATGAATAGCATCAAAATGATGGAAGAGGCAAACGCTTCTGGCGATGTAGCTATAAGCCAAACGTTGGCTCAGATGAAACAAGGAATGAGCCTAATCGGTGATCTTACACCACTGGAACTTTCATTTGCCCTCATGATGCAAAATCTTTTTTACGGTGTCATATTTAGCTTGCCCATCGCCCTTATCTGCCGAAGGACCAAGCCATCAAATAAAATCAGAAACTAAAATATGGATATATCTGTTGTAGTTCCTCTCTTTAATGAAGAGGAGTCTTTACCTGAACTTCAAGCTTGGATTCACCGAGTGATGGAGGCTAACCACTTCTCCTATGAAATTATCTTTGTTAACGATGGCTCAACTGACAACTCTTGGGGAGTCATTGAGGAACTTAGCAAAAAGAACAACAACGTAAAAGGCATTAAATTCCGCCGTAATTATGGTAAGAGTCCTGGACTCTTTTGCGGATTTAAAAAGGCTCAGGGCGATGTGGTGATTACCATGGACGCCGACCTGCAGGACTCTCCTGATGAGATCCCAGAGCTATATCGCATGATCAAAGAGGAGGGCTTCGACCTTGTGAGCGGGTGGAAACAAAAACGCTACGATCCCTTGACAAAGACCATCCCTACCAAACTCTTTAATGCTACTGCACGAAAGTTCTCGGGAGTACACAATCTCCATGACTTCAACTGTGGCCTAAAGGCATATCGAAAGGATGTCGTAAAAAACATCGAAGTGTACGGCGAAATGCACCGTTACATTCCTTATCTTGCCAAAAATGCTGGATTCGACAAGATCGGAGAGAAGATTGTACAACATCAGGCACGCAAATACGGTAAATCAAAATTTGGAATCAACCGCTTCTTCAACGGTTATTTAGACCTACTCACATTATGGTTCCTTACCAATTTCGGCAAGAAGCCCATGCATGTGTTCGGCTTTTTGGGCAGTATTGTGTTCTTAATCGGATTTATTGCACTGGGTTATTTAGGCATCGAAAAAGTCATAAATCTCTGCAATGGAACCTATGGGGACCTGCTTGCAAACCATGCTTCGTTCTACATTGCAATCACAGCACTGATCCTTGGCTCTCAATTCTTCCTGGCTGGATTCATCGGCGACCTTCTTACTCGTCAGAATCCTCAGCGCAACGATTATCAGATAGAAAAAACAATCGACTGATGAGACAAGTACGTCACCATCAAAAATCGCTTGTTGCGATGCTTTTTACCATGCTTGTCATGGCAAGTTGTTCCAGTGTGGACTGCCCACTCAACAACACAGTGTCGGCTAACTTTCAGCTTGAGGGTAACGTTACTAAGCTCACTGACGTGCTCACTATCTCCACACTGCTACATAACGGCAATGATTCGATATTGCTGAATCAACTCCAAAGCGCACAGAAGTTCTCACTTCCTATGAGCTATGGACAAGATGAAGACGTACTTTTCTTCCAAACCGGCACCATAAAGGACACGGTTTGGATAGCCAAGGAGAATCATCCTCACTTTGTTTCAGTAGATTGCGGAGTCAATTTCTTCCATACTGTTACGGGCATTCGTTATACCCGCAACGCCTTAGATTCCATCGTCATCAACCAAAAAGAAGTAACCTACGATGCACTTCCAACGCATTTCTATGTTTATTTTAAGGAGTATCGCTATTAGTTTGATGCTGTTGACGATACTTCCCTCCCCTGCTCAAACATCGAAGAAGGAGGCAGCAGAGAAGTTACGGCTCAAACAACTAGACGATTCCATACCGCTTTTCCGTGGCTTTTCGGTAAAGGCAGACGTGGTTGGACTCATTCAGAAGGCAGTCTCAGACTATGGCCAGTACGAGGCTGGATTGAAATTGAACCTTAAAGACAAGTATTTTCCTGTCATAGAACTGGGACTTGGGCAAACCAACCATCAGGATATAACCACAAACACCTCTTACAAGACATCCGCACCTTATGGTAAAATAGGTGTTGATTTCAACATCTTAAAAAACAAGCACGACATCTATCGTTTTTACGTCGGCTTCCGTTACGCATTCACAAGTTTCAAGTTCGACCTCGACCATCCTGACGTGAAAGACCCGGTTTGGGGTGGAACGATTCCTTTCTCTGGTCAAAACATCAGTGCCAATTACCATTGGGGCGAACTAGTGGCCGGCATCGACGCGAAAATCGTAGGGCCACTACATTTGGGTTGGAGCGCAAGATATAAGCGTCGTATCGCCCACAATGATGGGACGATGGGAAATGTATGGTATGTACCTGGATTCGGTAAGCAAGGTGGCACAAGACTTGGCGGCACATTTGATGTCATAATAGATATCTAGTCATGAACAAAACAAGCAATAGAAAACGCATCGCGCAGCTGCTTTTCCTCGCCCTACTCATTGTTGGCACGGCGATGATCATCATGCAACAGCGCAATATACCATTCCAACATGACGAGGGAATGGTCTTCGGCACATCATATCACGTCACTTATCAGAGCGACGACAATCTCAAACAAGGCATAGAAGCAGAGCTACAAAAGGTGGATGACGCGCTATCCACTTTCAACCCCAACTCAGTCATTTCGCTCGTTAACCAAAACAAACCCGTCGAACTGAACAAGATGTTCACTGACGTCTTTACTCTATCTGAGGATATTTCGCAGAAAACCGACGGTGCTTTTGACATCACTGTGATGCCTCTAGTCAACGTTTGGGGCTTTGGATTCAAGTCATCACAAACTCCTTCCAAGCACGTGGTCGATTCACTTCGCAACTTTGTGGGCTTCCACAAGGTAAAGTTGCAGGGTGGACGTGTAATAAAGACTGACCCGCGCATCATGCTTGATTGTGCCGCCATTGCCAAGGGGTATGGCGTGGACGTGGTAGCGGATTATCTAAGAAGCCAAGGCGTAAAGAATTTCTTGGTAGAAATCGGTGGTGAGATTGTTTCTTGTGGACTCAGCGAACAGCGTTTGCCATGGAAGATTGGGGTCACCAAACCAATGGATGATTCCCTGCAAACCAATCAGGAGTTGCAAACTATACTCAACATTACCGACAAAGCCATGGCTACTAGCGGCAACTACCGCAACTTCTACTATAAGAATGGAAGGAAGTATGCCCACACCATTGACCCAAAGACGGGTTATCCTGTTCAGCACAACATTCTTTCTGCGACAGTAATCGCCGATCGTTGCGCAGTGGCCGATGCCTATGCCACCTCGTTTATGGTCATGGGGTTGGAAAAGACCAAGAAGCTTTTGGAAAACCATTCCGAACTGATGGTTTATCTAATCTATTCAGATAAGCAAGGCAAAAATCAAGTATGGTACTCCCCTTCCATGAAAAACAAGATTGTGGAATAGCTCAACGGTATAATGGAAAAGTTCGGCCTTTATAATAAGCTCGTTGCTCTGCCACTCTTTGTAGGTATGAGCAAGGTCGACCTTGAAGCCGTAATTTCCAAAACTAAGTTTGATTTCCGTAAAGCAGAAGCTGGAGACACCATCGTCAAGGAAGGAAGTAGAAGTGGGCAACTACTGCTGCTGATTGATGGTGACGTCATTGTAAGCACTTCTTCCGACGACCATGGCTACTCTGTTGAGGAGATAACCAAAGCTCCGTACGCCATCCAACCCGAGTGTACTTTTGGTTTGACGCAACTGTACACCAGTACCATCACTGCGCTCACGCCATGCAACCTCATCTGCATTGATAAGAAAGAGACACATCATCTCACTGACAAATCCCTCATTTTCCGCCTCAATTTCCTTAACTCCCTATCAACGGCATATCAAAAGAAAAAACACTTAATCTGGAAAAGCGTGCCCGAAACACTTGAGCAACGCATCATCAGATTCTTTGTGGATCATTGCACACATCCCGCTGGGCATAAGGTTTTCCATATCAAGCGCACCAGACTTGCCGCAGAAGTCAATGCCAACCGTGAGCAAGTGTCCGATGTTCTTCATGCCATGGATGTCGCAGGCATCATCCAACTCTGTCGAGGGAGAATTGAAATTCCTTCCATAGAGCAACTCATCAACCACTAACCTAGCTCTCTCAATCAATATTCATTGTACCCTTTTTGTCTTTTAAAAACATTCATTAATTGCACGACATTGTAAGGCAATAAGTCCAGAAAAACAACAAGAAAGATATTGACGTGCGATATGACTTATCCTGATATAGGTAGACACAATTTATGAACAATAAAAAAGTGTAAATCCTATGAGGAAAAGTCCAACGAAGTACACGGAAGAGGCGAAGCTCCATCTTCTAAGAGAGTATCATGCCTCCGGCATGAGCAAGCTGCAGTTTGCGAGGCTGCATGGAATCCCCTGTGCGTATTCAATAAATCAGTGGATAAAACGTTACGGGACAGCGGCAAAGTCCTTATCTTTGCCGTCGGAGGAAACACAGGAGGATACGATGCCCAACCGCAGCAAAGACGACTACCGTCAGGAGATCGCGTCTCAGAGGAGGCGCATCAGGGAACTGGAGAAGGCCCTGGCCTTCTCCGAGCTGGAGACCAAGGCCCGCGACATGATGATCGACAGGGCGGAGGAGTACTTCGACATCCAGATACGAAAAAATATGGGGCCAAGTAGCAACGGAACTGGTCGGCGGGGATGGCCTCAAGGTCAGCCTCGCCTGCCGGCTGTTTGGCCATTGTCGCCAGGCCTTCTACCAGTCGAAGGCCGACGTCGAGCGCCAGGCAAGCCGCGAGCGCGAACTGCTCGGGAGCGTAGGGGAGATACGCCGGGAGGACCCCGGCATCGGCGCCCATAAGCTATGGCTGATGATGACGGACATGTATGGGCGCGACTACGCCATGGGGCGTGACCGCTTCTACGCGGTCCTCCGCCGTCACGGCCTGATGCTCCCCCCGCCGAAGCCGCGCCACACGACGAACTCCAACCATCGCTACCACAAGTGGAGGAACCTGGTGCGGGGCATGGTCCCCACGGCGGCCAACCAGCTGTGGGTGGCGGACATAACCTATGTCCCGACGGCCGGGGGAAACGGCTACCTGCACCTCGTCACCGACGCGTACTCCCGCAAGGTCGTGGGCTGGACGCTGGGGGACACGCTCAGGGCCTCGTCCTCCATGGAGGCCCTGGGCCAGGCGGTGGCCCAAGCCGTGGAGATGGCGGGCAGGGACGGCCTCGGGGGGCTGACCCACCACTCCGACCGCGGCGTGCAGTACTGCTGCGACGACTATGTGGCCATGCTCAAGTCCCACGGCATCTCCATCTCGATGACCGAGGACCACAAGCCCACGGACAACGCCGTGGCCGAGCGCGTCAACGGCATCGTCAAGGACGAGTGCGTCTACCGCCGGCGCCGGTTCGCCTCCGTGGAGCATGCCAGGGAAGTGGTGGGGCGCTTCATCCGCTTCTACAACGAGAGACGGCCGCACATGAGCATCGGCTACAAGACTCCGTCGGTGGCACACATGGAGCGGGGAGTGCAGAGAAGGGTGTGGAAGGACAAACTTTATCGGGGAAAAGACGGCGTGGTTGAAATAAAGGGAGTAACTTTACCGGCCAAACGACAAGTCTGGGCGGGGGAGTAATGCGGCAATCCTGACAAAAAGCAGGATGTCCCGTCAAGGGGCATACCGTCTTGCCAAGCGGGCAACCCAGGGCTGGTTGTGTTCGGAACACTTAGACTGTCAAGCAAAACAGCACGACTTGCACCATTGTGTATAATGAATCAGGATGGATAAAAATATAGTGTCTACTGGTTCAATTAATATAGCAGGAAAGTGTCTAGTGAAATCAGGTAAAGTCAACAAGAAAGATATTGACGTGCGATAGCTATCCTTTGGCACCGCGATTAGTATCCTTTCGCAATGCGTTTAGTATCCTTTCGCAATGCCATTAGTATCGAATCGCAATGCCTTTAGGCACTAATCGCAACGCCATTGATATCCTTTCGCAAAAAAATCATATTTAGGCCTGCGATTGATGCCTTAACGGCAACTTTATCATAATCCAAAAAGCACATTGTCTTCTCAGTTTTTGGACATTCAAATAGTAAGTGCGAAAA
>DHOP01000078.1 GCA_002407775.1 Prevotella sp. UBA5387 | reverse complement strand
GTGCCTGTTTTGACACACCCTCAAGTATTATTCCTTATAATTTGAAACCATATTACCAGAAACCCTGACCCTACTAATGTGACATGTCACAAAGTCCATTATGTCACGAAGTGTTGTCGTTTCCTGATTTTGGTTGACTCTTTCTGTCTTTGACTTAAAAAGGTTGACAGGTTTTACTGATTATTTTGACATACATTCCTGAATAAGTTGACCTTCATACTGATAAGGTTGTCTTATTCCTATCGAAAGTTGACTCTGTTAAACTTATTCCTTATATTTGTTGACCATCATCTTTTATTCCTGCTTTAAGTTGACTCACGGATGAAGATAGGATGATGGTGTCTTGCCCTTTGTTGTTGACTATATTGAACCATGTTAAATAATTTCATCATTAAATTTTTTCATCATTTCTCCCGCATGGTAGATCTGCGTCATCTGCGCCATCTGCGTGAGAAATAACCCACCCACCTTGCTATACACACTCCTCTTTCGCTCATTTCGGCACGCAGATTTCGCGGATATCGCAGATGTTTGCCTCGCAAACGGCTCCGCGTGGTTAGGTAAGACGGCTTGCATCCTAATCCCAGGGCTTCCTTTGCATTTGACTACGTCGAATCACCTTTAATGTTTTCATCATTTCATGTTTTAATATTTTCATCATTTCTCCCGCATGGGTAAATCTGCGTCATCTGCGTGAGAAAAGACAAAACGAAGGAGGTGTGTTGTGTAGGCTTTCGAAGGATCAAATAGTGTGATGTCCTGCTTTTGGTTAAACTTCAACCTTTTATACCCGAAAGGTGATAAAATTATTCATTTGAGATTAATTTATACCTGATGGGGTGTCGTTTCCTGTCATGACGATACTTTAGGTTTTATGGGAAAAGCGTCATTTGGCATATACGGTTCTCTTTATAAAGCGAAACTTTTCGTTTAAGCAGGATGCAAGTATCATGAAAGAGATTCTTATTGGCTTAGTAGTTCGAACTCCTCGCTGATTTCATTATCCATTGGTTATCAGCTCTAACAGGAGTGATTCGAACGTTGAAAATATATTGAATGTTCGGAGCAAACCTTTGTCTAAAGAATATAAAGGGGGGATTCAAAATATTTCATTGGAAACAAACTTATAAATAATACAACAGAAAATTTCCTAATAAAGGAGAGCCATCACGGACCTCCTTTTATTTGTTATTCTAAATCCAGTCTAATGTTACTTGAAATTGAGTTTTATTAATTGTGTTAAAGATATTACATTAAATCATTGCAAATGTAAAAATAAAAATTAAAAAAATAGTACAGACGTGTCTTTTTTTAACTGATTTTATGATTACAAATTGACATTCAAGAAATATGTTGGAAAGTTTGGGGTATATGGTACAAACAAAGGGGTGCTTCACAGCACCCCTTTGTTTTGTTACCCTATCTAGTAGCATTGTTTCTGTTAACGCTTTATTAATAATACTAATACATTTTTATGAATGTCACTTATACCACTTATAAATTGACTAAAATTACGTTTTGTCTGTAAGATGTCGCAAAGTTATCATTTCGGAATGAAAACATGAAATATTATGGCAATTATTTTAGAATAGCTTTAAAGATGTATCATAATGCGCGTAATGTGTTAAAAAAAATAACATTATGTTGTGGGCTATAATAGTATCAGGTTAAAGAGATTATTCCTTGATCAATAATCCAGGAAAGTTAATATATATATATAAATAATTAAGGGGAGCTATCGCAGCCCCCCTTATTATGTTATCTCCTACTCGCAGTCTTTTCTTAGTAAACTTTTTAATCCAAATTGACAAATATTGTTTTTATTGATAATGCAAAGATAGAACAAAATTTAGGATAAAACGAACAATTATGATGTTTTATATGAATTAGGATAATATGGGTGTTCATCGGAATACC
Source organism: Prevotella sp. UBA5387 (assembly GCA_002407775.1). GTDB lineage: Bacteria > Bacteroidota > Bacteroidia > Bacteroidales > Bacteroidaceae > Prevotella. The sequence continues at coordinate 12,086 of DHOP01000078.1, read as the reverse complement.
TATCGCAAAAAAAATAAAATGGACATAATTAATTAAAGGAGAGCTGTCTCAGCCCTCCTTAATCCTTAACTTGATATTTGAAAACCCTTACTAAATGTAATTATTATCGCAAACATAGTATAATGTTTGAATAATTACAAAGATATGATATTTAGATCCTATGAAGATTTCGGGGAGTGGCATGAAAAATCTATGAAAAAACAATTCGGAGGACATGCAAAGGTTTTCATGATTAAAGGAGAGCCATCACGGTCCCCCTTTAACACTTAATTTAATGATAACTTGATTAATAAAACTCTTGTCTAATTTCACTTAAATTAATAGTCATTCGCAAATATAGTATAAAAGCCCCATAATCATAGTTATTTAATGTTAAAGTTTTAAGGGCGTTGTGTTAATATTTCAGGAGTGGCATGGATGCTATGGAAACATGTCGTGAAAATGTAATGGTTTAATAATCAATATGGGAGAGCCATCACGGTTCCTCCTTATTATACTCTTCTAAGAAAATTATTTCAATTTTATCACTTATGATGTAGATTAATGAATTGTTTTAAGGTTATCACAAAGTTAGAATCAAGTTTGAATATTTACAACGTTTTAATATGAAGAATTTATTAAGATCTCAAGGGTTGTGTGAGGTTCTTTTAAGCACGATTCCTGAAATAGTGAAACGAAAATGTGATCAATATTTGTATTAGGAAATTACGTTCTAAAACAGATATCACTTGCCATTTCCGCCATCTGACGTGTCGTTACCGTTGTTCGTGCTGGGTTTAAGTGGGCTGCCATAGATATTCAATCCGTACATAATCTCATCGTCCGACTTTACCATCTTCTTCATAATGTATTGGAGCTCTTCACAACCCTTTACTCCATAGGCAGTCTGGTCCAGCACCCAGCCTCTTTTGGCCATATAGTTAATGGCGGCCATGCTAGAGGAGAATGGTATTGCAATGCCATTCTTGTCATTGATACGAAAACGCACATTTTTCGATTATGGGGCAAATCCGAAGTCGACTACACATGATTCTTCTCCCATTTTTAAAAATCCGTATGTAATTAACATGCAATATACCGGATAACGGCCTTCTGCATCTCTAACAACTTCCTGAGCATTCACGCTATTGCACATCATCAATAGAGCGAAAGTAAAAAAGGATTCTTTTCATGGTCCTATTCTTAAAAGATTGTTGTTTGAATGAGTTCATGGCTACAAATGAAGGATTATGGTTTCCGACATCTTAGTTTTATTGAAGGATATACAAATCCGAGTCTTTGATGGCTTTTCATGTAGTACCTCGATTATTCGCAAATATACTAAACATTTTCCCCCTGCGCGAGAGGTAGCCCCGAATGGGCGGCATTATTCTCACGCAGATTTGGAGGATTTCGCAGATGTTTGCCTCGCAAATGGCTCCGCGTGGTTAGGTAAAACGGCTTGCATCCTAATCCCAGGGCTTCCTTTGCAATTGACTACGTCGAATCACCTTTAATATTTTCATCATTTCCCCGTATGGTAAATCTGCGTCATCTGCGCCATCTGCGTGAGAAATAAAACACCCCATCGCTCTATACACAATTTTCCCTCGCTCTTTTTTGCACGCAGATGGCGCAGATTACGCAGATGTTTGCTTTGCAAACGGCTACGCGGTGTAAGCCCCTTGTAATTAACCTGGTTATCGTTAATATTTTCATCCTTTCATCTTTTAATATTTTCATTATTTCCGTCATTTCATGTTTTAATCTTTTCATCATTTCTCCCGCATGGTAATCTGCGTCATCTGCGCCATCTGCGTGAGAAGAACCTTCCCACCACTTGCAAACCCTTCGCATGCAGATAAACACTCTTCGCTCATTTTGGCATGCGGATTTCGCGGATATTTCCCTTGCAAACGGCTATGCGGCGTTAGCCCTTTGTAGTTGACTACGTTTTTTTCATTCTTTCATCTTTGCCTGCCTATCTCTATAACTTACGCACCCTAAGGCAATGCCTTAGCCGAGGGAAACCTATGCTTTCCGGGTTTAGCAACTGTTAACATCGAGAAAGATGTGGGGCAGAAGCGCGTAGAAGCCCCCCAAGCCATTGATGATATCAAGGATACCTATCGCAAGCGTTCCGCCGTCATAGGCTTCCGTTGTGGCGTAATCTTCTATTTGTCGAGCCAGACCCTCCCAGAGGAAGGGTGCTCAGCATCGCTACAAGATAATTCTCCCCTCCCATTGGAGGGGTCGGGGAGGCTGAGAGCGACGCCTGCCTTGCCTTCGCCTGGATGATGGCCGAGTATGTCTTGAAGGAACAATGCAAGATGTTTGGTGACGGACTCGTCGATGAACGTCAATCTATGCACCTTATGAAGAACGACAAGAATACCAACGTGCTCACCCATCTCCCCGAGCAATTCGGCATAGAGGAACTCCGTTCAATCAAGGGAAACACCTTTTCCGACAACACCCTAACCCAAATCATTAGCCGATGGCGCAAGGATGGTTGGATAGAGAAAGTCGCAAAGGGGAAATGATACAAGGTAGCCCCTTAACTCCCAAATAAAACTCTAATGTTCCCAAGTTCCAGAAGGAAATTTGGGAGCGTCTTATGACATTATGACATGTCATGTTAGTACCTACCCAGTATTCTCTTCAGAAATAAATCAGATCTGTTCCAATCAATTAGTCGAAATAATAGATGGAAAAATCGCAATACAGAGTGGATTTATGATGTAATTTTAATTAAATAACATTGTTTAGTTGCTATTTAGTAAAAATGTGGTTGTTAAAATAAGTCTAAACAATAACTATTAACAAAAGAATATGTTTGTTTTCAGATATTTTGGATTCAAAGACTTATCTTTGTAGAATCTAGATAAATCAACTAAATCCTAAAAAGAAACTGAAATATCTTATTATATAATTCTTTTTCAAGATCTATATTGTATATTGGCATATAATCATATATGAGTTCATACTTCACAATAATTTTAAAGATAGCTATAAAAAATGGAGATATACCTATACATCAATTATGGATAAAAATATTTAATAACCCGATTATTAAAGTACTATAGGTTTCAATATTCAAAACATTTTAGTAACTTTGCAAAGTAGATCGAATAATTAACAAACAACCAATTAATATGGGAAGGCTTTTAGACGGTATCAGAAAATATCTTCAAGAAACTCCAGAAGAGGTCCTTGTAAGGTATGACTATCTCAACGAGATAGGTCCTGACGTGCTTGAGTATGCTGATGTTTTCCGTCGGTGTAAGGTTAGTTTAAAATATTCTGAAGTTCAAGAACAAGAAAGTTCACATACATTTGAAGCTGGTAAGATTCTCGATACGAATCCTATCAATCCAAATTCTGATTATTGTAAAGCAGCATAAAAATGGATGAAGTTGCATTTAAGTTTGAAAAATACAAATTCACAAAAGCATCTTTGAATTTCGATATTCCTGGTAATGCAACTTTTGACATAGGGTTTATGCCAAAAGGGACACTTTTTCAAAATGAGGGTCGTTTTGAACTAGCATTTGATACTTTGATTGAGTGTAAAGAAACAAATACACCAGTCATAGCTGTTTCATGCGAGGCTTCTTTTATATTCACGAATAACGTGACAAAAGAGGATATTCCAAACTATTTTTACCCCAATAGTCTTGCTATTATTTTCCCTTATATTAGGGCTTTTGTTAGTACGTTATCTTTACAAGCTAACATTCCTCCTGTTATTTTACCTACTATAAACCTTATGGGCATCACAGATGAACTTCGGAACAAGACAATTGTAAAGGAATAAACTTCCTCATGAAATTAACCTTTATCTATCAGACACTTGAAAATCGGAACAATAAAGCAGAAGTAGAAAAGCATGGGCCATACTTTTGTTCATTAATTGATTCTCAAGGAAATCAGAAACAAGGAGTAAAAGAGCCTTGGCTTGGTGAAGGTTTTTATTTTTGGGACACACGTATTGAAGATGCAAAATGGTGGGGAGATACTGTTTTCAAAAATATAGGTAAAGGCTATTACATTTGCGAAGCTCAATACGATGCTCATTCTGAAAAGTTATTTGATATGGTAGGGGATTTGTCTGCCTTTGATGAATTTATTGAGGTTGCAAAAGAATTGAAAGGGGAAAGAAAGCTAGCCAAGGTTTCATTTCCATACGTCTTAAGTCATCTTAAGAATATTCCTGAGTTTGATTATGCTGCAATAAGAGTGTGTCCTATTCCTAAAAACAATAATTTTCATTTAATATATTTTCCTTTTAAGAAAGGTGGAGAAAATATATATTTGGGGCTAATTGGTAAAGTGCAAATTTGTTTCTTTGACCACACTTTATTAACTCAAAACTTCAAAGTCGTAGAAGAGACCTCTTGTATGTTACCAGTTTTGTGACTTGTAGCTTTGCACGTCATTACTGATGTTCAACAATATTTATTAAGGAATTCTTTCGTCTTCATCAAGTTCTTGATTGAACATATATGAACAGTTGCGACGATTCTCTGGAATAATCTTATCTATAATACATGTAACAGGCAAAATAAAGGTAAGGTAGCCGTTCCCAACAATTCGAAGAATACAGCTACACCATTGATAGTGGCCGTTTGAGACTTTGTATTCTTTTATAACATTGTCTCGGATAAATCAGCAATTGGATAATAAACAAATATAAGGGATATCCAGTAATGCTATAGCCTTGGCTACGGCATTCTGAATATCCCCAAAAAACAGGTAACTAAAGGTTATTGCTTGATAAACTTCACGACATAGTTATTTTCCTTGCCGGCATTTACCTTCAACACGTATGTGCCTTTGGTTAAGTCGTTCAGGTCGATTTGGGCTGATCCCTGGATCATGTTGGATTTTACCAAAGAGCCTGCCATGTTATAGATTTCCACTCTGGCTTTCAGGAAGTCGCTCATTGTGATGTAAGCGTAATTCTTGACTGGATTGGGGTAGAAATTGATGGCATTGACACCTGCCGAAGCATTGTTGATTCCCGTAACGAAGCTACGTGTCTTGACAACATTGAACGAATCGAACAACGTGGCCTCGCCAGCATCATTTACCTCGTAAGTCTTAACGGTAATAGTGTCGGTGCTCACATTGATGTTGCTAAATGTAGGAAGACCTCTCTGGCCAAAACGTCCACTAAAGAGACCGAAGTAGTTGGTCATTCCAATGCTGCCCTCTGCGGCTTGCATGTCGGCTTCGCTACGTGGCTCATATTTCTTCTTGCCTGCCGAATTGTTGAGGAAGTAAAGCGTTCCGTTCATCACATTGAATGTTCCGTTCAATCTTCCGGTTACGTTCTCACGAGCATCGAAAGTTACGGTAAGCTGATTCTGAACGGCGTTTGGAACCAAGGCCTTAGCTTTGACCGGGCCCATGACTTCGTAGATGTGGTCGTGTCCCTGAAGGGCGAGGTCGATATTCAGTTCATCGAACACAGGTCCCATGGTCTCACGCACGTTTTTGCCATCACTATCGCTCTGGTGGCTCTTTGAACCAGTGTACATGTTCTTGTGGAAGTAGGCTATGCGCCATTTCACGTTTGGATTGGCGGCTACCTGTTCTCTCATCCATTTGGCCAACTCATTCAGATATCCAGGTACTCCCTGATCCTCATAACTCATGGCCATGAACAGGGCGTCTCCGTAAACAAATGAATATACGGCGCCTGGAGTGGTTTGAATATCATCGAATGGAGTGGTGGGGGTGTTGAAGTGGTTGGTGAAGTTCTTGTTTGCCGACTTGTCATGGTTACCAATGATATAGGCGGTAGGATTCTTCATGAAGATATCCTGTTGTGTCTCGAAGAATTGTTCGTATTCCCACTCCGAATTGGTACTACCAGAAGTCTCAATCAAGTCACCACAACTCAACCAGAAGTTGGCGTTAGGATACATTTTTTGAGCGGTGTGCGTCGTTCTTTGAGAGATGTCAAACATATCTGTCGTCTTAGCCTGGGGGTCGGTGGTATAGATGAATGAGAATGGCTCCTTGGTGTCCTTTGCCGTTGTGAACGTACCCGTCTGGCTCCATGCTCCGTCCTTGCCCACGCGGAAAGAATAAGTGGTGTTGGGTGTCAAACCGGCAACCAATGCCTTATTGCTTGTGTAGCTTCTCTTTGATAGGTCGGCGATGTCGGCCAGGGCCAAAAGGTTATTGCCTGAAACGTTGTAATTGACATCGTTCAAACCCACACTCGTTGCAGGTACGCTAAACAATGGTGCACTAAAATCCGTGGAGTTTCCTGATACGACCTCTACCTTGCCACCATTGACTCCTGAATTGGTGTACCAGGCAAAGCCCATCTGTGTGGTCGGAGCTCCGTTGAACGACATCACCACGTTGTATGGCATGTCTTTGGCTTTCAAGGCATCCAGAGCAGCCTGAAGGCTGTTAGCGGAAGCGTCGTCCTTGTTTAGGCTTGCGGCTTTCATAGCCATCTTGAGCTTTGTCCATGAAGGAGTGGTGTAGTTGGCTTCGGATTTCTCACTTGCCACGCTCAGGAGAGAATCGGCCATGCTCAATGCGAAAGAGATGGTGTTGCCCCATTGAACGGGTGCACCATTGGTGGCAGAGGCATTCCACAAGCATTCGCGAACGGTCATAACCTTAGAGACGGTATCCAATGAGATGACCTGATAGGAAGTCTTGGTCTCGTCGGTTGAAGAGATATCACCTTTCATCGGCGAGTCCACGCGGATCGTTCTCAATGCGATGCTATTGTCCGGACCAGTGTAGGTGTAGTATTCGTTGTAGTTTGAATTGCCATGGAAATAGGCCTTGATATTTGGGTTTGCCTTAACGAAATCGGTAAAGGCTTGTTGTTCTATGGTAGATGAGGCCTTAACCGTTTTGCCATCCTTGCAAAACTCCTCCACCATGTTCTCAAACTTATCCGTAGAGTTGATATCGTGGGTTCCGTTGGGATTGGTAAGGTGTTTGGTCTCGATATCTGGCTGGTCATGGACAAAGATGACTACCGGCATTTTCTTATCTACCGATGCCAGGTCGTTAGCCATCCAGATGCGGTTGGCCGAATCGGGCCATAAGGTGACAAACATGAAGTGAACGCCACCGATGTTTCTGGAATAGTTGACCTTGTCAACCTTATAATCGTAATTGTCGACCGTCTTAGGAGTAGCCGGGTTGATCATCATATTGTACATGTTCACCATCGAAGTCTTATCAATGAGTGGTGACATGGTCTTGTAGAAACCGATGGCATTCGTGGCGTCATGGTTTCCTGGAAGTAGCAAGAGCGGAGTCTTCTCGCCTTTGCTATTTGTCAAGGTAAGTCCATCCAGATAGTCGATCTTGAACTGGTCCCATGAAGCGGCGGCGGACTGGACGCTTGATGATGTTTCCATCCTGTTAGCGATGTCACCAGTGTTGATTACATAGTCAATCGGGCCGATTGTCTTTCCGGCATAGAGCCCATTGTCCGAGGGGAAGGTTACGGTTGGGAGACCGTTGATCGTCTTCACCAATGCGGCATTCACGACATGTGCATCTACCGAAGTGGCACCCTGGAAATTAGCCCTCGTGATACCATAATGAGAATCCGAGGTGTACACGATCTGCACCTGGGAGAATGCGGTGTTGGCAAATGAAAAGGCCATCATCAGCGCGAATAACGATTTGTGCGTCATCGCCTTGAATCCTGAAACAAAGTAATTTTCTTTCATAAAAATGTTAGTTTATATTAAAAGTCGATACAAAAGTACCCTGGCCATATTTCTATAGAACCTCAAAAACGTTACAATAAGAAAGAAAATATATTACATAAATCTTTCGAAAAGAATATGTATCGAAAATGAAATGCAATATAAATAGGGGTTACTAAGATGAACAAGAATTGACATGGTATTGAGAAAACAAGTTACACAAATAATAAACATGGAATATTGTTCGATACTCTCATGCTGGTTCGTTTTTCCCATGTCATGTCAGTATCCTCCCACAACTTGCCCTTTCAACAATAAGGTCTTACGATCGTGGTTGTGAAGAATGCCTGTTTGGATGAATATGGGAAGCACCGTTATTAAATGATAAAGGAGAGCTATCACAGCCCTCCTTATTTGTTATCCTTAAAACATACTTTTGTGATTAAATAACTTTTAGTCTTTACTCATTAAGGTTTAGATGGTATTATAATTAGCATATAAGCTTTTGTGAATTTCATGACTTGACAACCATATTGAAATGTATATTAATGATTATGCGTGAAATCCTAAAAGAAATTCCTTGAAAAAACAGGACGGATTACCTTTCCTCAAGAGCACAATAGGATAGCTATACCCCAAGTGGTGATTGGGGGAATGGCAATTCCCCCCTAAAGTTACTGATTGGCTCATCCATCATTGCGCTGCTGTAAGTGGTTAACTTTAGTCCGAGCGTTCGTAGTCCTTCTCGAGACAAAAGGAAGTACCAACTATGGCAAATCCTATACAGGCAGCTATCATCGTTCCTTGCCATGGAAGGAAAAAGCCCACACAGACTATCGCTATGCCCAGGGCAAATATGCCTAAGAATCGTTTTGTGTTCATAATATATTTGATTTATCTTAAATTTACAATAATCAATTTGTGAACAAAAAGCAGGTTATGTAATATCTTGTGTATCCAAATATTTATTTATCAGAAGAATATAGCTTGATTAGCACTTTATTTATTTTTGTATTTTAGTTCAACAGGCAGAGCACAAGCCCCTTAATGTTTGGGTCAGCTACAATGATATGTACTTGCTGGACCCTTTGCGAATAGACATAGGGGTTTTGTTGAGGCTTTTCCTACAAAAGATATTCATGTGCTGTAGTGAAGAGAAATGTAGTCTTTGAGAAATCTGTTCCAATGGTAAATTGGTCTCTCTCAAGGCGCGATAGAGTATGTTTTTTTTTATTTCACTGCTCCATTGTTTAGGTGTCTGTTTGAAAGTCCTTTTGAAACGTCTCAAGAATGCTGAGCGACTCATGTTTAATCTCGCCGCCATTTCTTCAATGCTTAGGAATTCTTCTGCCAACTTACTCACTTTGAAATAAAAGGACTCATCGGTATAATAGAGAGGGAGGAGAAGTCGCTGAAGTTCATTCTGGGTGTAGTTTGCCATGAGCAGATCTTGTAGCCCTGATTGCATAGTTGGACTTATATCCCGAGTGAGATGTTCTCGCTTGTCAATATAGTTCATCATTTGATCAGCGAAGGCCCGGATTTGAGGTACTATACGAAGCACGGGAAGGATATTGGTAGACTTTGGCATGTTACGAAGCGACTCGTCGGTGAGTATTCTACGACAAAAAGACAAATTATCACCAATTATGAACAAGAATACGCAAACGGTATCCTCGTTCATTTTGACCCTATGAAATTTAGCCATAGGGAAAACGCACATGAAACCATTGCCGTTGGCTAAGTAATCTTTTACATGTTGGTTATAGTCGAGGGTTATGTTACCTTCAAGAAGAAAAGCAAGAGTTGGTACCGAGACGTTGAACATCCCATATTCTCCTTTTTTTCCACGCACAAGTCCGAAACCTTCACGCACAATACGATCAGGCTTATAGTTGGGGTCTGCTTGTTTCATGAAAAAAATGTCCATACATTTCAATTTGATGTTGGAACTAATATCTCAATTTCATTCTCTTGGTAATCCGAAATAAAGATAATATATTATTTTTTTTTTGATTATTTTCCTATAAAAAAAGTTCCCAATTTTAACACATATGACACGAATATATAATTTATAGAAACTTTTATATGTGTGTTTTTTGTATATGTTGTTTAAATTTGCATTAAATCAAACTTGGCCACAACTCTTTAGAAATCTATTTTCCGTATCAATAAATTTGGCACTAATTCTTTAGCAACCTTCTCATCGTATCAATAAACTTGGCCATAGTTTATGGACAATCTTCTTATCGTATCAACATGCTTGACGATAACTCTGGGAATAAATATGAAAGCTTACAAAAAATGCAAAGCATGAAAAAAACATCAGTAAATTGTTATTGAAATGAAAACATCAAGAGTCACATATAAGCAGAAAAGAATGATTTATGTTAGGCCTATCACCGAAATTATAAATATGGAGGTAATTAGCCCTTTGGCTGATTCTGCCAATGCTGGTGCAGGAGGTGGAGATTCTGAGAACTTTGGAAAGAAATCACAACAAATAACTCCTACAGAGGATGAAACTTTCTATGATTTCAAGCGAGTCGGATGGGATACTAATATGTGGGATGATAATAAATAAAGCATTATATTATGAAAAAGTTTAAATTTTTCTCTTCATTTGTTTTATTATTAGGACTTGTTACGGGTTGTAATAATAGCTTAACCGATGATGGCCAATCTTTAGCATTAGACCAAAATACGGAGCAAAATAATGTGGTTCAAATTGGCACACAAGTAGCTTCCAACATGGAAGCATTGGGTGATGTACCTTTTCAAGGAGCTACTCGTACTTCACTTTCGGGCCAATTTCCAAATAGCGGATATAACACCGTTAAATTCTATTGGACATGGGGAGACGTTCTTCATGTATCCAAAAACTTGCAAAACTCCTCGATCGGTATTATGACGAAGATCTCGGGCGATCGAACGACTGCTCAATTTCGTTTTAGAGGTGTTACTTTAGATAGTACGAAAACAGTCTTCTATCTAGGTACAAATGGAAGGGGACCCAATATAGTATCAATTGCAAGTACACAGACACAAGATTTACCTGATAATAGTTTACACATAGGAGCCGCTGGCGATTGTGGCGTAGCAAATGTAGTTGGGGATTATTCCACATTCCCTATTAACTTTATGCTCAATCATAAAGCTACCTATATTTGCTTCATGCCCTACAATTCGGACACTACGACCCCTACAAAGAAGTTATTGGCCATCACCATTGAAGACAGAGATGGCGATGCTCTTAGTCCAATTGCTGGTGAATTCACAATTGACTCAAGTGGCAAGCTTACGCCAGTAACTTCTAAATCATCCAATAAAATCACGTTGAATGTTGGTGGAACCCAAGGATTCACCATCCCTAAGGGTACGTTTTCGCAGGCGTCAGATGCCTCTTATATGGTTATAGCTCCAGGCTCCCACGCTCTCATCGTTACATACAAGGTGAATGTGGAAAATACAAATGGGACTATTACCACAACTACCGTCTCTTATAACCTGGATACCAAAACATTCAAGCCTAATACGGTTTACACACATGCGTATAATCCCGGAACAGTGATTCCTTCGGATAACCCACTTATTTTAAGCATGGCCCCTCATATGTGGGATGCTCAAGTCCCAATCAATTTCAATGCCAAGTGGAACAAAGATGAATTCTTGCAAAAAGGGAATACCATCTATAATACCGAACCAACCTTAGATGCATCACACTTGGATAAATACAATCCGAGTTTGCAAGATGTATACTGGTACATGAGTGACGGTGACGTACATTGGGATAAAGATCAGCACTGGCTCATTCGAAGTGATGTTGACTACAAGCTTGAAGGCTGGGGAGGAATATGGGTAAAGCAGCGTTATTTAGTCAATCCAACGCCTGCCCCATCGTCAATGCCTACTCTACAACCGGGTACAACCAATATATACATTAAGAATATTGTTAAGCTAGGTAAGCCAGTCAATGATTCTTTGTATTTCTTTGTACCTGCAAATGGTCGTTACGTAGCTGGAGACAAGTTCTCAAGTTGGAGACCTATTCTGATCGATCAGTCAATATTCGGCCATTATTGGCTTAGGTCAAATATATCAGCAGACGAAACGTACAGATTCTACTTTGGTAGAGATGCGATATATCTCGAATTCAATGCTCTTAAGTATAGGAATGCATGTTTTAGCTGGACAGACCCTTCATATCTGACATATCTCGAGTCCTTAAACGCCCCTTAGTTAATATGAGTTCGGTGAACGAAAGTTGTGCTATGACTTGGAGAACAGCATAATTTATATAACCTTAAAGTGCCGTCAACCAAAGCATGACTAGCAAAATTGCAAAGTTCACCGAATTTGTGTTAATAAATCTGGCCTATTGGTCGGATCAAGTATGCATTAGCAATT
>DHOP01000107.1:10465-16277 GCA_002407775.1 Prevotella sp. UBA5387 | reverse complement strand
GTTGGTGAAGTTAATGTGACGACTAAGATAAAAGAAGTAGGTGCTGTGATTGGTGGTGAAGGTAATGGTGGAGTAATCTATCCCGAGAGCCATTACGGTCGCGATGCATTGGTGGGAATCGGACTGTTCTTGAGTAGTATGGCACAGAAGGGACTTAAGGCTAGTCAACTGCGTGCCACGTTCCCCAACTATTTTATTGCTAAAAATCGCATTGATCTTATGCCTACCACTGATGTGGACGCAATACTTGAGAAAGTAAAAGAGCAATATGGTCAGCAGTCGGATGTACAGGTAACGGACATTGACGGTGTGAAACTTGACTTCTCTGATAAGTGGGTTCACCTGCGCAAGTCTAACACGGAGCCAATCATCCGCGTCTATAGCGAGGCTTCAACCATGGAAGAAGCTGACAATCTAGGTAAAATGCTGATGCAAGTAGTTTATGATATGCAATAAGAAAGTAAGCTGCTTACATTAGAAAGCTTACTGAAGATATATTGAAAGCGCCCCCTTCACATCGTGAAGGGGGCGCTTCTATGTATCAACTAATCTCTAAAGATTAGTTGAATTGAATTTGAATGCGATATTAAACAGGTATCTCTTTGTTGACATTCTTTGATCCCCACTGAGCGTAATAAAGCATATAAACCATGGCAAGCAAAGGAACGATGTAAGAGATGATGTAGCCAGCATTATCGGCAATAGAGTTTTGGATCAATGGCAGAATGCCACCACCTACAACCATTGTCATGAATATGCCGCTTGCCTGAGCAGTGTATTTACCCAATCCCTCTGTGGCGAGATTGAAAATGCAACTCCACATTACCGAGGTGCATAGTCCACAGACTACCAAGAGGATGGCGCTCAGAGGAATTGTGGTCATAGCAAAGCTTGATCCCGTGAACACAGGCATTGACCCTGTGACTGTCTTAGGCAAGAAAATTGCTGTTAGAATAAGTACTATACCTAAGACATTTGTGAATGTCATCATCGTTCGGCTTGATATTTTGGAAGCTGTCAGTCCGGCGATGAAACGCCCAATGAGCATCAGAAACCAATAGGTGCCTGCGGAAAAACCACCGATGGCTGCCGCCGACATGATGTCCAAACCTGCACCAGCCTGTGATGTATCTGAGAGATAGAAATTGAGAGTACCAGGAATTCCTACCTCAGTGCCCACATAAAGGAAGATGGCAATAACGCCAAGGGTGAAGTGACGGAAGGCGAACGGTGAACGCTCAAATACCGTTGACTTTGAGTGGTCGCCGTCAGGATTTGCAATTGGAATGAAACTAAGGATGAGGAATGTTACTGCAAACACGCTCATGGCTAAATAAAGCACGACGTTTACATCGGTGATGGCTGTTTCCTTGGTGATTTGTCCAATCAATGTACCCACAAACATAGGAGTCAAAGTACCCAAGAAAGAGTTGAATGTTCCGGCAATCTGCAAAAGTTGGTTACCCTTATTGCCGCCACCTCCCAAGAGGTTAAGCATGGGATTGACAACCGTATTGAGCATGCAGACAGAAATACCAGCAACGAATGCGCCAAGCAGATAAACATAGAAGTTGGCTGGAAGGCCTGCGAGGAGAGTGCCTGTGAGCACTTGTCCAGATAGAAACTGGATTAAAATGCCGAAGAAACCAAAGGCAATGGCGATGAGCGCAGTCTTTTTATAACCTAATTTGGTAAGCAACTTGCCTGAGGGGATGCCCATAAACAGGTAGGCTAAGAAGTTCATCATATTGCCTAACATACCTAACGTGTTACTGCCTGCTAACGCGGGTTGATTCTTCCAAATCACACCGATAGGTGCAGCAAGGTTGGTTACAAATGCAATCATTCCGAAAAGGAAGATCATAGCTATAATGGCAATGGCGCGACCTTTTTGATTAGAATTCTGGATCATAAAGGGAAGTTTAGTAATTAATTAAATAATGATTATAGTATAATTTGCTGAAATTATGTCTTTAGGGCTGAAATGTTGCGCATTATGCCATCATACTTTGCTCTTTTAACTGCTGACCCTTTAAACAATCGTTGATAATCGACAAGGCTAAGTTGTTCCCATTTTGCTCGAGTCATTCCAAGTAGCTCCTCTGTAGGCTGAAACTCTGGGATGTCATTGGGTTGCGCAAATCTGTTCCATGGACAGGCTTTTTGACAGAGATCGCAGCCATAGAAGGTGTCACCGATATTTTTCTTTGCTAGATCGCTCAATTCATGACGATTCTCGATGGTCTGATAGGAGAGACAGAGCGAGGCATCGAAGAGTCCGTCTTTGGACAGGGCATGTGTGGGACATTGTTCAATGCAACGAGAGCAGTTGCCACAGCGGTTCGTTGTCGGAGAGTCGTAGTCGAGTTCGTAGTCAAGAAAGAGCTCTCCTAGAAAGAACATGCTGCCTGCATGTGGGATGATGAGCTGTTCGTTTTTGCCTATCCAACCAATACCTGCTTGCTGTGCCCAGTAGCGTTCCAAGACTGGACCACTGTCCACAAATACCCGATAATTGGCATGTTCAGCGTCTTCGCCATAGATAAAGGTAGCTAAACGGCATAGCTGTTGCTTGATGACGTCATGGTAATCTTTCCCCAAAGCATAAGCAGCGATCTGTGGTTCACCCTTTGGCAACGTTCTAGAGGGAGTGTAATTCATCACCACACAGACAATGGACTTTAGACCATCCATCAGTAGGCGAGGGTCAAGCCGTTTGTCAAGGTGGTTGTTCATCCAACTCATGTCGGCATTCAGACCTGCCGCTAACCATGACCGAAGATGATCTTCCTCCTCTGTCGATACCCGTTTGGCCTTAGCTATTCCGCAAGCAAAGAATCCGAGACGCTGGGCCTCTGCCTTGATCTCACTCGAAAGTTTTGAATTCATAGCCTTGGTCCTTAAGCCATTGAAGGGATTCGGGCAGAGCTGTGCGCAACTTGTCGATGCTTTTGACGGAGTCGTGAAACGTGATGATGGAACCGTTGCGTGCAAAACGCTTGACATTATGCACCACGTCTTTTGCTGTGAGCCATTTGCTGTAGTCGCGTGTGACCAAATCCCACATCACAATCTTGTACTTGCGGTGTAGCCACCAGTATTCCGAATGACGCATCCAACCATGTGGTGGACGGAACAGATGTGACTTGATGAGGTCATTGGCCTTTGCCGTATTGAGCGCATACGTTATGGTCCAATGCTTGAAGGCCCCAATGTGGTTGAACGTGTGGTTGCCCACCTGATGTCCGTCAGCAATGATCTGATTGTACAAATCGTGGTAACGGAGCACATTTTCGCCCACCATAAAAAAGGTAGCCTTGACATTGTACTGTCTCAATGTCTCAAGAATGAACGGCGTGCACGAGGGTACGGGCCCGTCGTCAAACGTGAGATAAACGGCATGCTCATTTTTATCCATCCGCCATAAGGCGTCAGGATAGAGCCATCGGAGCCATTTTGCCGGTTGCTCAATGAACATCTCGTTACTGCTGTTCCGTCGTTCTGCCGCCCTTTCCGATATACATGCGGTAGAAGTTGTCCAACTCGGCCTTTTGTTTCTGGGCGAGTTTGGTGTCAACCATTGGTGTGATTTCGCTGAGTTGTGACATGATTGATAGTTGAATCATGCAGTCACGCTGAGCACTTTCAAATCTGTCGCCAGTCAGTCCTACGTAGAATGCTCCATACTGAGAGGCGTCTTTCCACACAGCATTGATGATATCAAGAGCTTTCTTCTTCTGTCCAAGCAGGGCATAAGCCTTTGCCAAGTCAGATCCGCCGCTCATATAGTTGATTGGAACATTATATGCTGGGATTTCCTTCTCTGCCTTCTGAAGCACCTTGAGCGCCTTGTCGCGCTTGTTCTCAGAGATGAGTTGCAAAGCCAATTGTGCGAAGAGGCGGCGGTGTGTGTAGCACATACGCATTGTCGTCTCGTCCAAATAGAGTCCTTTCTTACTGAGATTACCATAACGATAGCGATTCATCATGTTGTTATAGGTAGTCTCGGTGTCGAAGTTCTTTGCTCCCGGCTTGTTGGTCAAGAATGGTGTGATGCGGTTAGCCAAACCTTCCTGAACAAAGTTGTCTCCGAGATTCATGTAGTTTTCCTGACCCACAGTCAGTGCTACATAGATAGGACGTGTCCAGTTGCAGTGTGCTATCATCTCCAACATCATCAGGTCGCCCTTATAGAGAGCACTCTTTCCCTTGAGAGAGATAACCATCTGATCAGGTATACTGTCGCTGGCCATCATCATTCCGCTACGCTTAACAGCTTCCTTGTCAATAGGAACATAGAGAGTGTCAGTAGGGATCATGTGTATGGTTTCCTTGACTTGGCTCTTGTCCACACCTAACATCTGAGCAAAGATATTAGTCTGTTCTGGTGTAAGTTCACCGCGAACCCAATATTTCATGACATTGCTCACATCGAAAGGATTATCTCCGAAAATCTTCTTTGCAGCTTTTGGATCCTGTTTGAAGATCTCAAGGATGCTCTGTTTCATGCTCGGTTGCACCTCCACATATTCGTTGGTGCCGGAGCAGTAATCGAGTCTTGGCCATGTGATTGGTACAGAAGGAGAGTCGTATGCAGGACGTTTCATCTGGTCGATGTACCAGTCTGTCTGCAGATAGCTGAGGTTACATACTCGAGTATCGGTACGAACACCCTCAACATCCTGATTGTACCAGAGTGGGAAGGTATCGTTGTCGCCATTGGTGAAGATAATGGGGTTACCCTTATCTTGCAATGTCATCAAGTAGTTCTGTCCGAAATCGCGGCATGTATAGCGGTTGGAACGATCGTGATCATCCCAGTTTTGACTGCCCATCTGAATAGGAACAAGCAAGCATAAGAGTGATACCGCAGCAGTGGCCACTACATGATCGACCTTGAGATACTTCTTCATTAAATCGATAATAGCTGCTACTCCCAAACCGCACCATATAGCAAAGGCATAGAATGAGCCTGCATAGGCATAGTCACGCTCACGCGGTTGTACTGGTGTTTGGTTCAGATAGAACACAATGGCAAGTCCTGTCATGAAGAAGAGGAAGAACACTACCCAGAACTGGCGTATGCCTCGCTTACCACGGAATGCCTGCCAGAAGAGTCCGATCAAGCCCAGAAGGAGTGGGAGGGCATAATAGACGTTGTGTCCTTTGTTAGTCTTCAACTCGTCGGGTAGGCTATTTTGGTCGCCAAGTCGAGCATTGTCGATGAATGAGATACCTGTAATCCAGTTGCCATGCTCAAGTTCGCCGTGGCCTTGGATATCATTCTGTCGTCCGGCAAAGTTCCACATGAAATACCTCCAGTACATGAAATTGCACTGATAAGACAGGAAAAATCTCAAGTTGTCAAGCTGAGAAGGCACCTTAACCATGATGGACTCGCCACAACGGTCGTATGGAACTTGTGAGCCTTCTATACCACCCATCCACGATTCGTAATCTGCAGTGTGAGCAGCATCGTACATACGCGGGAACAGCATGTTCTGCGCATACTTATATTTGTTCTTGTGTGATACGATGAAGTAGGAGTCCTTCTCATCTGTCGAAGCCTTTTCCTTGCGGCTATAGATGGGAGCACCCTCGCTCATCTTGGGCTTACAGATGTTGCCTTCTTGTTCAAGGGCTACTTGTGAGGTATATGCTTGACCGTAGAAGAGTGGACGATCGCCATACTGATCACGGCTCAGATAGTTGCCCAGTGTGAAGATATCCTCAGGCGAGTTCTGATCCATCGGAGGGTTAGCATCAGAGCGAACCACAATAAGTGCATAACAATCAGGAGTCCTAACAAAAG
>DHOP01000107.1:9946-10344 GCA_002407775.1 Prevotella sp. UBA5387 | reverse complement strand
AGCGAACCACAATAAGTGCATAACTTGAATAACCTATAAGGAGCATGAGGAGGCAGAGAAGTGCAGTGTTCTTGAACCTCGATGAAATGGCGTAAACCTGTTTCTTGCCCTCTGTCTTCTTGTAATTGAGAAGGTAAGCAACAGCTGCTAATACAATGATGCCTATCACTACCGCACTCCAGCCATAGCCATAGAAAGGAATACCAATGAGTCCAAAAGCAACAAGGAATGAGATGTTTTCGAGTTTCTTGCTGCTGCCGATATAGCTTTCGTAAATGGCCCATAGCACAGCGCTCACCAATAAAGCAATATAGATGATGAGACCAGTATTGAATGGCAAACCAAGTACATTGACAAACAACAGTTCAAACCAGCCGCCTACAGTCACGATACCCGGC
>DHOP01000107.1:9119-9819 GCA_002407775.1 Prevotella sp. UBA5387 | reverse complement strand
CCGCCTACAGTCACGATACCCGGCACTACACCATAAAGTACACCTGCTACAATAACACTGGCGATGAGCAGTGCCACGATGGATCCCTTGACTTCGACGTTAGGGAAGCGGCGATAGCAATATACCAATACAATAGCTGGCAGACAGAGTAGGTTGAGCAAGTGCACACCAATGCTAAGTCCGGTCATGTAGAAGATGAGTACTAGCCACCTGTCTGAATGAGGCTCGTCTGCGTGATCTTCCCATTTTAGGATGAGCCAGAACACGATAGCAGTGAACGCTGATGAGTAGGCGTAAACCTCGCCCTCCACAGCCGAGAACCAGAATGTATCGGAGAAGGTATAAATCAGTGCGCCCACCATACCGCTTGCCTCGATGGCAATGAGCTTGCTTACCGTCAAGGAACTCCAATCCTTCATGATAAGCTTGCGGGTAAGGTGAGTGATGGTCCAGAATAGGAACATGATTGTGGTTGCTGAAAGCAACGCACTCATCGTGTTTACCATACGGGCCACCTGACTAGGATCACTCACAAACTGACTGAAAAGGTTGGCTGTGAGCATGAAGAACGGTGCCCCAGGAGGGTGACCGATTTCAAGTTTATATCCAGTAGTAATAAATTCAGGACAGTCCCAAAAAGAGGCCGTCGGCTCAATGGTAGACACGTATACTACGGCGGCAATACAATCATAACTCCAGA
>DHOP01000107.1:0-8988 GCA_002407775.1 Prevotella sp. UBA5387 | reverse complement strand
CGTATACTACGGCGGCAATCACAAACGCGAGCCAACCCAGCACACTATCCACTAATCTGTACTGCTTCATTGAATATATAAAATAATAACGTTATTGCTAGTAAACTGTTGCAAAGGTAATAAAAACTGAAGAGAAGGGTGGCAAAAAAGTATTTTTTTCTTTTATATTGGTACAATACTTTCCTTTTTGAATCTGACAATTATTTTCAAATGTGTGCAAGCAACAAAAAAGGAATAGGAGTTATTACGTGAAATAAGCCCGGGGGATTTTTTTGTATGTAATGTACGGAAGCTAGGAAAGGCCGTGCGATGTATCAATAAGATGATAATTGAGGAAATGAAAAAGGAGATACCCGCTACTAATGAGGGCGGTTATCTCCTTTTTAAAACAATAGGGTATATTGGCTAGTTGTTGACGGATCCGCCAACAATGTCAAGTAATTCGTTGGTGATGGCGGCCTGGCGGCTCTTGTTGAACTGCAGATTGAGATCACGAAGAATCTCGTCGGCATTATCCGTAGCAGTCTGCATGGCTACCATTCGAGCAGCATGCTCGGAGGCGACACTGTCCAACAAGGCTGTGTAAACCATGAGGTGCAGTTGCTTTGGGATGAGCACGGTGAGCACGCTCTCAAGATCGGGCTCTACGATGAAGTCATCGTTTAGTGGCTTAGTCTCTTCTTCTGAGCGTCCGCCTTGGGCTGCGCCCTTCTTGCGAAGATACTCTTGTGCCTTGGCAGTAGCTACATTGGACGTGAGATCGCGGTCGTTGTCCAAACCAATACTTTCAGTGGACAAGTCGATTGGCAAGAAAGTCTTGCGTATAAGAATCTGTGAACCTGCACTCTTGAAATGATGATAGATAAGTTCTACCTTGTCAAATTCGTGGTTAACATATTTCTTAGAGACTTCTTCAGCAATTTCTCGACATTCTTTGGCATTGGGTTTGTCGGCAAGATCAAAGAAGTCACCTGCTGGCTTGTAGCCCATCTTCACCACTCGTTCGGACACCTTGCGACCAACAGGGTAAATAATGATATCGGTAATGCCTTGTGACTTATATTCCTCAATTGTTTGCTGCATCATGCGGATGACGTTGCCATTAAATCCTCCGCAGAGTGAGCCGTTGGAGGAAAAGACGATCAGAGCCGCCCGCTTGACCTCATTATGTTCTTGGCCAAACGCTGTCTGCGCTTCCTGAGTACACAACAAAAACGCCTTAAGAATGTGCTCCAACTGATTTCCATATGGAAGCATGTTCTGAATGGCGGTCTGTGCATGATGAAGCTTGGACGAAGCTACCATCTTCATGGCACTCGTAATCTTACGAGTGTTCTGAACAGAGGCGATGCGTGTCTTGATTTCCTTTAATGATGGCATAGGCTATCCTCATTTACTCTTGAACTGTCCGGCGATGTTGGCCATCAGATCTTCGATGGTCTTTGTGCAACCGTCGTCAATTTTTCCACTAGCTAAGGTGTCAATGACATTCTGATGCTTAGTGCGAAGTTGTTCCAAGAAAAGATCTTGACAAGAACGTACCTGATTCACTGGTACATCATGCATCAATCCGTGAACGCCGCAATAGAGAATAGCAATCTGTTCTCCGACAGGCATTGGGCTGTATTGAGGCTGGATAAGCAGCTGGTT
Organism: Prevotella sp. UBA5387; assembly: GCA_002407775.1. Taxonomy (GTDB): domain Bacteria; phylum Bacteroidota; class Bacteroidia; order Bacteroidales; family Bacteroidaceae; genus Prevotella. Next base: position 7,338 of record DHOP01000107.1, on the reverse strand, counting down.
GTTCTTGCGACCGCGGTCTATGGTCATAGCAGTAACAGGGTCCATGTCACTCGAGAACTTGGAGAAAGCCTCCAGTTCACGGTATTGTGCCATGTCGATCTTGAGCGTTCCTGCCACCTTCTTCATACTCTTGACCTGTGCCGAGCCACCTACACGCGATACAGAAATACCGACATTGATAGCTGGACGGAAACCTTGATTGAACAAAGTGGTTTCAAGATATATCTGGCCGTCAGTAATTGAGATTACATTGGTAGGGATATAGGCTGATACGTCGCCTGCTTGTGTCTCAATGATAGGCAGTGCAGTAAGTGAACCTCCACCCTTGACTTGGCCAATCATGCTTTCAGGCAGATCGTTCATCTTCTCTGCAACTTCCTGCTGATCATTGATACGAGCAGCGCGTTCGAGCAAGCGGGAGTGGAGATAGAAGATGTCTCCAGGGTATGCCTCACGTCCAGAAGGACGGCGAAGAATCAGTGAAACCTCACGATAAGCTACAGCTTGCTTGGATAAGTCATCATACACAACCAATGCTGACATGCCGCGATCACGGAAATATTCACCAATTGCAGCACCCGCGAATGGTGCATAATATTGCATCGCGGCAGGATCGGCAGCTGTTGCACTTACAACAATCGTATAAGGTAGGGCTCCGTGCTCCTTTAAGGTCTGCACTAAGGCAGCCACGGTGCTGGCTTTCTGGCCGATGGCTACGTAGATACAGTAAACAGGGTTGCCTGCCTCATAATTACCTTTCTGGTTAATTATGGTATCCACAGCGATGGCAGTCTTGCCAGTCTGACGGTCACCGATAATCAACTCGCGTTGTCCGCGTCCGATAGGAATCATAGAGTCTACAGCCTTCAAACCTGTCTGGAGAGGTTCCTTCACAGGCTGACGGAAAATCACACCAGGAGCTTTGCGGTCCAAGGGCATCTCAAAGGAATTCTCCAAGTCGATGTCTCCCTTGCCGTCGATAGGTTCTCCAAGCGGATTGACCACACGACCCAAAAAGCTGTCGTTTACGCGTATAGAGGCGATGTGATGTGTGCGCTTTACAGATTGTCCTTCCTTGATACCGACAGTTGGCCCGAGGAGAATACAGCCGACGTTGTCTTCCTCAAGGTTCATGACGATGGCCATGGTGCCGTTTTCAAATTCAAGCAGCTCGTTTGCCTCTGCATTGCGGAGTCCATAGATACGTGCCACACCATCGCTGACCGTCAACACTGTTCCGACCTCGTCAAACTTTTGGTCCGCAGTGATGCCGTCAAGCTGTTTCAGCAACACTTCTGATACCTCACTTGGCTTTATTTTATCTGACATTTCAATTATTCACATTAAAGGTTTACTTTCGCAAGGTCGAAAGAATTGAATTCAATTTTGTCTTTACGCTTGCGTCCATTCTGTAGGTATCATATTCTAGAATAAATCCACCGATGATGTCGGGGTCAGTATCTACATTGAATTCTACAGTTCCATGAGTCTTGCTCTCCACCATTTGCTTCATTTTTCCCTCCGTCTCTGGAGAGACTGCGACGGCTGTGGTGAGCTTACCGCGGGTAATATTATTCTGTTGACGATAGAGCGTGATATAGGAAGTTGCCATCAATTGCAGGATGTTCTCGCGCCCCTCCTTGAAGACAAGGCTCACGAAACGACGTATCAACTCAGAGGGATTTCCACCTACGGCGGTATCGATGAGCGTCAACTTTTTGTCCTTAGTCAGCATGGGGTTGTCGATAGTGAAGCGCAATTGAGGCACCTGCAGATAGCTTTGAGCAAGTGTCTGCATTTCTTTGTAGACCTCTGTCTCCACCTTCTGTTCCGTGGCGCTCTTAAGAAGAGCCCGCGCATACCGCATAGCTATTACTCCTAAATCCATAACCCTTACTCAACTTCGTGCTTATCGTCGGCAGTTACCTCTGCCAACAGTTTGTCAATCAGTTCCATCTGCTTCTCATTGGATGAAAGTCGCTCACGCAAAACCTTTTCCGCAATCTTCACGGAAAGCTCTGCAACCTGGGCACGAATCTCGCGAATGGCTTGCTGCTTTTCTGTATTAATCTCTGCCTTGGCATCATTGATTAAGCGAGCACCTTCTTCCTTTGCTTGACTCTGGGCTTTCTCCACGATAGCTGTACGTGTTTCAGTTGCCTCTTTGAGGATGGCAGCCTGACGTTCGCGAGCTTCCTGCAGAATGGATTCACCTTCTTGTTGTATGTTAGCAAGCTTTTCGTTGGCTTCGTGAGCCTTGCGCAAGCTTTCGTCTATGAAGTCTTTGCGCTCTCTGACCATATTGGTAATGGCAGGGAAGCCCCACTTCCATAGGACGGCAAGCACCACAAGGAAGACGATAGTCATCCAAAATAGCAAGCCAGTACTGGGCATTAACAAATCCATACGCAGCTATTAATTGCCTGTATTATTAGATGCAAAGGAAGGCTACGACCACAGCGAACAAAGCAACACCCTCGATCAAGGCAGCAGCCACAATCATGTTGGTGAAGAGTTTGTTCATAACCTCGGGTTGACGAGCCATGGCATCCATTGCTTGTCCACCAATGCGTCCAATACCGATACCTGCTCCAACAGCTGAGATACCTGCTCCAATAGCTGCTCCAAATTTTGCAATGCCATCTGCGGCAACTGCCAATAACAATGTTGAAATCATAGTTCTAAAATTTATTAGTTATAATTTTATTTATTTGTTTTAATGATAATACATAATGTTCGATCCATGTTTTGGATGAGCTTTACTCTGCCTTGGCACGCGCCAAACCTATGAAAATCGAACTCAACATGGTGAAAACCATTGCTTGAATGAAGCAAACTAAAAGCTCGAGACACATCATAAAGATGCTCATCACTACGCTTATTGCCGACATTCCCAAGAAAGTGGCACCGCCGATAGCCGCAACGACAAAGATAATACAAGTCAGCGACAGCGCAATGGCGTGTCCTGCCATCATGTTGGCAAAGAGACGAATCATCAAGGCGAAAGGCTTGGTAAAAATACTGACAAACTCTATTAGAGGGATCAGGGGGAAAACCTTAAGTGGTAGAGGTACGTCGGGCCAAAAGATATCCTTCCAATAGTGCTTCGTTCCGCTCACCTGGGTCACTATGAAAGTGCAGAGAGCGAGGAAAAATGTTATGGTAATGTTGCCCGTCACGTTGCCTCCACCAGGAGGGAAGGGTATAATACCCATAAGGTTGTTGGTAAGGATAAAGAAGAAGCAAGTCAACAGATAGGGCGAATACTTCTCGTAACCATTTCCGATTCCAGGCTTTATGATGTTTTCCTCCACATAGTCGATAATCAATTCGATAAATCCCGTAAATCCACCTGGAGCCGGATCGCTTGCCTTATGACGGCGATACCATCTTGCGGGTATGAGGATGCAACATAGAAGAACAACCACATTGATCATCATCACAGCTACTGTCTTGGTGATGGAAATATCGAATGGCCTTACTTCTACACCATTTTGTAGTTCTACTATCTTTCCAGCATTGTCGCCCTGTGTGGCAATAGCCAAATTGTCAGGACCCATGCGATAGCCTTTAACATCCGACTCTTCGGCAAACCGAGCCGTACTAAATATGTGCCAACCCGTTGAACTCCGAACGATGACAGGTAAATCGATGACAATTGCCCTGTCACCAATAGTAGTCACATGCCATGCATAGGAATCCTTGATGTGCTCTACGACTATCTCAGATGTGTTCAGCTTTCCCCCTTCTTCAGAAGCAGCCATAGCAGGCATACCCATGAAGGAAAGCATCATCATGCAGACAATCAGTTTGACATATTTCATTTCAATCCTTGTTAATGTTTTAATTTCAGCGTTAAAGCCATCATCGCAGTGTACATCACTGCCAACATTATGGCAAACGCCTTGGATTCATTCATGCTATCAGAGACATACACGATGTAAATTCCCGCAACTGTCAAGACTATCACAATGCGAATTACTGCCAGTAGCAGGTAAAACTTCGGCAGATTCTCTGGCGAATGTCGTTTAACGACGTTATAACCCACTATCCAAATCATCCCAAGGACGATGAATAGCAATGCACATAGTACTATAGTCAGCAGCGAAAGTTGTTCCATCACTCTGATGATTGTTGATCCTCTTGTCCCTTATGACCGACGTTGGTGGCTCGCTGTATTGTCCGATTGACTCTGAAATTCACAAGAGTGAAGATCAAAACCAAGAGAATGTTTGCCAAAAATGCGCCGATTATCAGTTTGTTAAGGTATCGATATTGTTGCGTTAGGCTTACTACAAAGAGTAGTAACAACGCAATCCCATCGACTATCCAAATACAGATCCTAAACAGTTTCTTGGCCAACTTGCCATCCATCACACTTCAACACAGAGTTCTACCATGTTCTTCTGTACCTCAACAAAGCCTCCTTGAATGTCTAGTTCTTCGGTAGCTTTAGATGTGACATAGATTACTTTGCCAATGCCAAGAGACGAAATGATAGGTGCATGGTTGTTGAGAATCTCGAAACTGCCCAACGTCCCAGGCACCGTGATGCTTTCTATATCGCCATCAAATACGACTTTTTCGGGTGAAACAATCCTTAATTTCAACATAATCCGTTGCTATTTATCTTAATTAGCATCCTTAGCCCTTGGCAGCTTCCATCAACTTCTTGCCTTTGGCGATGGCATCCTCAATTGTGCCGACGTTCATAAAGGCCTGTTCAGGTAGGTCGTCAACCTCTCCGTTGAGAATGGCGTTGAAACCCTTGATAGTATCTTCGATGCTTACCATTGCTCCAGGAACACCTGTAAACTGCTCTGCTACAGCAAAGGGTTGTGACAAGAAGCGCTGAACGCGACGTGCGCGATTTACCACAAGCTTGTCCTCGTCAGACAATTCATCCATACCGAGGATGGCGATAATATCTTGCAATTCATTGTAATGTTGCAACATCTCCTTCACACGCTGGGCACAATCATAGTGTTCTTTGCCCACGATGTTCGGGTCAAGGATACGTGATGTGCTGGCCAGTGGGTCCACAGCAGGATAGATTCCCAGAGATGTGATCTTACGATCGAGCACCGTCGTGGCGTCCAAGTGGCTGAATGTAGTGGCTGGAGCAGGGTCGGTCAAGTCGTCAGCAGGTACATATACAGCTTGCACGGAGGTAATAGAACCCTTCTTTGTTGAAGTAATGCGTTCCTGCATAGCTCCCATCTCAGAGGCCAAGGTTGGCTGATAGCCTACGGCAGAAGGCATACGACCTAACAATGCCGAAACTTCAGAGCCTGCTTGGGTGAAACGGAAGATGTTGTCGATGAAGAACATGATGTCGGACGGCTGACCGTTTTTTCCACCATGATCACGGAATTCCTCAGCTACAGTCAGACCAGACAACGCCACTGAAGCACGTGCCCCAGGAGGTTCGTTCATCTGTCCATAAACCAAAGTTGCCTGAGATTTCCCTAATTCTTCAGGGTCAACGAGTGAAAGATCCCACTTGCCCTCTTCCATAGCCTTCTTAAACTTTTCGCCATAGCGAATAACGCCAGAGTCGAGCATGTCACGAATCAAGTCATTACCTTCACGGGTACGTTCTCCCACACCGGCAAAAACAGAATAACCCTCGTGCCCTTTGGCCACGTTGTTAATCAGCTCCATAATGAGCACAGTCTTACCAACGCCAGCACCACCGAAAAGTCCGATCTTTCCGCCCTTCATATATGGCTCCAAAAGGTCGATGACCTTGATGCCCGTGGCTAGCATTTCCTTGTGGGTTGACAATTCTTCAAACTTAGGTGCCTCGCGATGAATAGGATAACTGCCCGTCATGTCAAGCTTATTCATGCCATCAATAGGCTCGCCGATAACGTTCATCATACGACCTTTGATCTGAACTCCGGATGGCATGGTGATAGGGCTGCCCATTGGTACGGCTTCCAAGCCGCGCTGCAGGCCATCGGTATTGTCCATAGCCACACAGCGAACGGTGTCCTCACCGATATGCTGCTGTACCTCAACAACAAGCTCACGACCATCAGGCCGCGTGATTTTGAGAGCTTCATAGATTTTTGGAAGCACCTTCTCAGGGTCCTGTCCTTGTGTGTCGAAATAGACATCAATCACTGGACCAATAATCTGGGAGATGCGTCCGTTGATTTGTGACATAGCTGTTATTTTAATTATAGAATTTTCTTCTCAATTTCTCAATACTGTAAGATATTCAGTTCGAGAAATGCAAATGTACACTTATTTTCCAAAAGGGCCACTTATCTTAACATTTTTTCCACTTAAATGCTCAATTCGTCAAGCACCTTAATAAGCTTTTTGTCAAATGGCTTATCTGAGCGAATGGCTTCAGATAACGGAACATAAGTCACTTCGTTATTCTTTATACCTATCATAATATTACGCTGTCCCTGTATAATAGCCTCAACAGCTCCCACGCCGGTACGGCTTGCAAGGATGCGATCGTGAGCGGATGGACGACCACCACGCTGGAGATGGCCTAGGATTGATACGCGCACATCGTAGCCGGGAAACTCTTTCTTTACACGATCAGCATAGTAAAGTGCACCGCATTTTGGACTTTCCGACACGATGACGATGCAACTGCGCTTTGACTTACGAATACCGCGCTCCATAAACTGAGCCAACTGGTCCACGTCAGTGGAGTCCTCAGGAATAATTGCTGCTTCGGCGCCACTTGCAATGGCGGCGTTTTGTGCCAAGAAACCAGCATCACGCCCCATCACCTCAACGAAGAAGATGCGCTCATGACTTTGGGCAGTGTCTCTGATTCGGTCAACACACTCAGTAATAGTATTTAAAGTGGTATCATAACCGATGGTCGTATCGGTGCCATAAAGGTCGTTGTCGATAGTCCCAGGGAGACCGATGCAGCAGATGTCGTGCTCCTTGGCAAACTCCATTGCGCCATAAAGTGAGCCGTTACCACCAATGACCACTAATGCCTCTATCTCTTCTTTCTGAAGGTTCGCATAAGCCTTGGCACGACCTTCTGGGGTCTTGAACTCCATGGAGCGTGCTGTCTTGAGGACAGTTCCACCCTGCATGATGATGCCGGATACATTTTCCGTTGTGAAAGGCTTTATCTCGTCATTGATCAATCCATCATAACCACGATAGATACCTTTTATCTTGAACCCATTGCAGATACCAGCGCGTGTAACGGCGCGTATGGCGGCATTCATACCAGGCGCATCACCACCGGAAGTTAGAATGCCAATTGTATTAATCTTTGCCATCATAATTTATCTTTCTTTATATTATACCTTATATTATCATAGGACAACCCGTTGGCGGAATTAATTT
>DHOP01000020.1 GCA_002407775.1 Prevotella sp. UBA5387 | reverse complement strand
TTAACCATTTTTGCATGTGTGGAGGTCAGCTGCCCTGACTGGTATACAGAAGGCTCAAGCCCGGCAAAGGCAAGCACCTTTTCGGCGTTATCAAAACTAGCGAAATTGCCTGTTTCTGCAATGATGATTGCGGCCATGCGGTATCCAATGCCGGGTATGGTCATAATGGGGCTATGAAGGTTATCCACAATTGGGTTGATTCTCGCTTCAGTCTGTGCAATCTGATTCTCCATCGTTTGGATGAGCTGGATGGTCTGCTGTAATTCGAGCGATTTTACTTGGCTATAAGACCCGATAGAGTCCTTAGCTGCATTGCGTATCTCAATAGCTTTATCCTTGCCGTATCGACCTTTAGAAGCTTTAGAAAGCAGATTTGTCAGCCTGGTAAGGTGACATTCTGATATTGCTCTAGCATTTGGCAATTCACACAACAAAGCGTATACAGAGGCCATGTGCAGCGATGGGACCAACTTCTCTAGTTCAGGGAAGAGAATGACACAGAGCCTTGCAAAAGAAGTCTTGAGTCTTGCGCAATCCTGCACAAGAGTGAAACGATATCTGGTTAATGACTTTAGCTCACGAATATGGTAAGATGAATGTGAGTAGGGCTCTAAGGATTCTGTCCTCAGCATAGTCACAATAGAGTGAGCGTCGACCTTATCCGTTTTCGTCTTTCTAAGGCTCAGACCTTTTCTATAAAGATTAGTATGTAACGGATTGATCACCGTCGTGGGTAAATCATTGGCGATCAAGAACTCTAAAAGATTATCACTGTAGTGACCGGTTGCTTCTAGTCCTACTTTTATTTCTGACAAGTCCTTTGAGTGAGTTCTGAGATTCACGAACAATTCGTCGAAACCCTGCTTGTTGTTGGTGATGGTGAAAACTTTGGAGAGAGACTTCCCGTTAGAATCAACGATGAGACAATCATGCTTATCCTTAGCAACATCAATTCCTGCGTAAATCATAGCGAGTACTCCTTTATATTATATTTGACACTGTTTTCTTCCACAGACCGGTTTGTCGAATGTAACCTCGTGCTAAATGAAACGTCATGCGTTATCCAACTAATTACCAATTAAACAAACGGCTGTGGTTATTGCCTTTCTTAAAACGTCTAGCGTTAGGAACAAAATACTAATCCACAGCGTCTGTGAAAATTATAGCATACAGTCCTTGGAGAGGGACTATAAACACTACTACTTTATAATACGAGGAAAGGTGACTTAATGGCAAACAAAGAAAGCATGGTTTTGGGTTAGTGTAAAATTACAGTAGGAAAAAATAAGATAAGAGACCAGCCTTTCTGATAAAATGTTTTTTGATAAAGAAAACACGAGAAAGAGGAGATCTCTTATGAATCAAATTATACAGAATTTTATGGGAAAAAGCATCAATAATCTTACTGGAAAAGTATTAAAGCTAATAAAAAACGGAGGCGGCCTATCCGACATAGTGACTGAGATAAAGAAAGCGACAGATGAACTGGGCAGAGAAATTTGTGTTGAGATCATCAAAGCCTTGGATGAATCAATCCGTAAGGATCCAGGGAGAAAGAAAGATTGGTCTATCGAACGAAGAAATGAGGAGAACACCATCATAACAAGGCTTGGGGAAATCAGATATGAGAGGACCTATTACAAATCAAAACACCGAAAAGGTTACAGACATGTTGTAGATGAGATTTTAGGTATAGGTGCCCATACCCGTATTGATGATGACGTATACGCTGAGCTTGCGGAGAGCTCCGCTGACTTATCTTACCGGAAGGCCGGGAAGAATGTGGGAGAAGTGGAGATCAGCGGTCAAACAGCAATGAAAAGTGTACGTCAAATAGAGAAATTGAAGGTTGAAAAGACACCTGTGGGAAAAAAGGATATTGAAATACTGTATGTAGAGGCTGATGAAGATCATATAGCCATGCAGTCAGGAAAGAGTGCGATGCCTCGTTTGGTATATGTTCATGAAGGGATTGATACACAGAACAGAAGGAAGTTAAAATCACCATACTACCTTGCAAGCCTTAAAGACAAGCCAGGAGACCTTTGGCAAGAGGTATATGAATATATTGAAGATAATTATGAGATTGATAAGATAATATACCTTTCTGGAGATGGGGCAGCTTGGATAAAGCAAGGTCTGGACTATCTACCCAATGCAAAGTTTGTTCTGGACAAATATCACATGAGTCAATATGTGACAAAGACTACAGCCCACAGGAAGGAATACGCCCCAGAGATATGGAATTGTATAAAGGAAGCTGATTTAGAGGGATTAGGGCTTGTATTCAACGAATTGTATTTGACAACAGAAAGTGAATCAAAGCAAAAGGAAATAAAAGAAAGTTGGGATTATTTCAATGATAACTGGGATGGGATCAGGATTAGAAAAAGAAGAAGCGGAGTATATCGTCGGTTGTAGTGCTGAGGGACATAACAGTCACATACTTGCCTCAAGAATGAGCAGCCGTCCAATGGGTTGGAGTAAAGACGGAGCAGATAAAATGGCAAGATTACGGGCATTTAAAGCAAACGGCGGAAAAGTGATAGATTTTATGAAAGCACAGAAAAGAGAAGAGAAATTGTATTCGATAACAAAACAGCTAATGAAAAAAACCTATGAGGGCTTGAAATCAAAGACAAACGATAATCCTTGCCATCTTGAGGTGTTTAAGATAGGAAGAATAACAGGGCTTTACAGAGCTTCTTAAAGCTATTTAAAAACTATACAGTTAAGGTGAAGTCTCTGATTAGATCTCCTACAGTAAATTGACACGATC
>DHOP01000053.1 GCA_002407775.1 Prevotella sp. UBA5387 | reverse complement strand
AAAGTAAATCTGATATAAGTCACACTTCACGACCTCCAAATGTTTATCCGGAGGACTTAGAAACCTCATAAAACGCTATAATATCAGAAGGCCCTTTGTAATGGCACCGATTATCAATATTTTTGTCGCTCGCTTTCTCCTTAAATTATGTTTATTTCCTTAGCTAAACATAATAAAATTAGTATCTTTGTAGCATATAGGATGGGAACAATTAGGTCTCCCATCACCTTTTTTGTTAAATCACACATACCTAATAATAATGAAAATTAGTTTTTACAAGACTCTAATCTTGGCCATGACCTGCATGATTGCCATGCCTTCGGCCGCTGCCAAAAAGAAAGTTCAGCTCACAGATAGGCAATACTGGTGCCAGCAAGCCTACAAGATGGCCCAACCAGTGTTGGAGAACATGTCCAAGGGCGAACTGCAGAAGAACATGCAACTTGAGCTTAGTCCTAACTGGGACGGACGCAATAAAAATGTGGCCTACATGGAGTGCTTCGGTCGACTTATGGCTGGCATCGCCCCTTGGCTATCACTGCCCGACGACAATACACCTGAGGGAAAGCAGCGCCAACAACTTCGCACTTGGGCATTGGCAAGCTATAAGAACGCCGTTGACCCAACAAGTCCAGATTATCTCGCTTGGAGAGGTCATGGACAAGCATTGGTAGATGCCGCTTATGTGGCTGAGAGCTTCATTCGTGGCTATGATGCATTGTGGGTTCCACTTGACAAAGAAACAAAGGAAAGGTACATTACTGAGTTCACACAAATGCGTCGCATAGACCCACCTTATACCAATTGGTTTCTCTTCAGTTCCACAATAGAGAGCTTTCTAGCCAAAGTTCAGGCACCCTATGACGAGTTTCGCGTAAATACGGCATGCCGCAAGGTTGAGGAATGGTATGTAGGCGATGGCTGGTATGCCGATGGACCCTCATTCGCTTTCGACTATTATAGCAGCTATGTTTTCCATCCGATGTACCTTGAGACCCTACAAAACATGGTCGATGCAAAGGCCAATACACGTATCGACTATAAGAAATACCGTGAAAGAGAACTGAAACGTGCACAGAAGTTTGCCATTGTGTTGGAGCGTTTTATCTCTCCTGAGGGCACATTCCCTGTCATCGGCCGCTCCACACCCTATAGATTGGCGGCCATGCAACCATTGGCGCTGATGGCTTGGTATCAAACACTGCCTCAAGACCTGTCCAATGGTCAGGTGCGCGCGGCGCTGACAAAGGTGATGCATCGTATGTTTGACTATCAAAACAACTATAACGAGGGTGGCTTCCTGACGATCGGCTTCTGTGGCTCGCAACCCAACACTGCCGACTGGTACACCAACAACGGCTCGCTCTATATGTGCTCGCTCAGCTTCTTGCCCTTGGGCTTACCTGCTGATGCACCTTTCTGGACCGACGAGGCACAGCCATGGACGCAGGTGAAGGCATGGGGCGGAATGCCCTTCCCCAAGGACCACCACTGGGCTGATGACATCAAGACAAATGACAAGTGGTAAACTAATCATCGGAAACAATACAATCATAGCATGAGAAAAATCATAGTTATTGCCGTCATGGCTTGCTTGACCCTGGGCATACAAGCCAAAGGCTGGACACAACCACAGGTGGCAGACATCATCACCAAGGTGAACAACTATTGGCAAGAGCACAATCCCGCCGAGGTACGTAGCTTCTGGGACCCTGCCGCCTATCATACGGGCAACATGGAAGCCTACAAACTCCTTGGCAACGAGGCATGGCTGGACTATAGCATGCGCTGGGCAGAGCACAATCAGTGGATGGGTGCTAAAGAGAAAGACTCCTCTAAATGGAAGTATAAGAACTACGGCGAGGGACAGGACTATGTCCTTTTTGGCGACTGGCAGGTATGTTTCCAGACCTATATCGATCTTTACTGGATAGCAAACGCCAAGGGTGCCTCCACTCGCAATGAACAGATGGTGCAGCGTGCCAAGGAGGTGATGGGCTATGAGGCCCGCTCCGAGGCCAACGATTACTGGTGGTGGTGTGACGCCCTCTACATGGTGATGCCTGTATTGACCAAGATGTACAAGCTCACTGGCGACCCCATCTACCTCGACAAACTCTATGACAACATCCAATATTCCGACAGCATCATGCTAGATCAGGAGACCGGGCTATATTTTCGTGATGGAAAATACGTCTATCCGAAACACAAGACGGTGAACGGCAAGAAGGACTTCTGGGCTCGCGGAGACGGATGGGTGCTAGCAGGACTTGCAAAAGTGTTGCAAGACATGCCACAAACGTATAAGCATTACGAGTTCTTCAAGGATAAGTATTGCCGGCTTGCCGATGCCGTAATCAAGGTGCAACAGAAAAAAGGCTACTGGACACGCTCAATGATCGATCCCAAACACGCACCGGGGCCAGAGACCTCGGGCACCGCATTCTTCACCTATGGTCTGCTTTTGGGAATGAACCATGGTATTTTGCCCCACGAGAAGCCTTATACACAGGCTATCGACCACGCCTGGAAATACCTTACCCGCACCGCCATGCAACCTGATGGCAAGATTGGTTACGTACAGCCTATTGGCGAGAAAGCTATTCCTGGACAGGTAGTAAATCAAGACTCTCAGGCTAACTTTGGCGTGGGCGCATTTCTACTTGCCGCCTGCGAGTACTACAGATATATCCAATAATCGAATAAAGCAATAAACCTTTAGTATGAAAAAATCTATTTTCATTATTGCACTTATGGCCGCGACTCTGAACATTCAGGCCATAGGAGGCAAGCAGCCGGTAGCTCCGGTAGAAGAACCTATGCCCACCTGGACCGAATGGCATGACCAACAGGTGAACGAGGTGAACCGCTTCAAACTGCACACCAATTTCTTCGCCTACGAGAATGAAACCCTTGCAATGCAAGGGGACAGGACAAAGTCCGCCAATTTTCTTTCCCTCCATGGTTCTTGGAAGTTTCAATGGGTACACAACGCAGACCAGCGTCCAACCGATTTCTACAAGACCGACTTCAACGACTCAGCATGGGGCACCCTGCAAGTGCCAGGTATCTGGGAGGTCAACGGCTATGGCGACCCTCTCTATGTGAACTCCTCGTTGGCTTGGAGTTATCAGATGGACTGGGATCACCCACTCAATATCCCCACCAAGGACAACCATGTGGGCACCTATCGTCGGGTGATCGACATACCAGCCAATTGGGACGGCAAGCAGATCATTGCCCACTTCGGTTCCGTAACCTCCAACATCTATCTCTTTGTCAATGGCCATTATGTGGGCTATGCAGAGGATGCGAAGGTTGCCGCAGAGTTCGACATCACCAAATATGTGAAGCCAGGAAAGAACCTCATTGCCTTCCAGGTATTCCGTTGGAGTGATGGTTCACTGAGTGACGTACAGGACTTCTGGCGCCTTTCAGGCGTTGCACGCGATAGTTATCTTTTTGCCCAGGAATCAAAGGTTCAGATGAGCAACATCAAGATTACTCCGGATCTCAGCGCTGACTTTAATGACGGAGAGTTGATGATCAGTGTCGATGTGAAGGGAGACCCGACCATTGAGTTCCAACTACTCAATGAGAACGACCTGTTGGTGGGCAAGACCACTGGCAACTTCAAACGCATGAACAATGGTACGGCACGATTTGTCGTACGAAACGTGAAGAAGTGGACCGCAGAGACACCCTATCTCTATACCCTTCTTGCCATCGTCAAGGATACGAAGGGAAACGTTGTTGAGGTCATTCCCCAGAAGGTTGGCTTCCGCAAAGTGGAGATCAAGGGCTCGCAGTTCCTCGTTAACGGCCAGCCTGTGCTGATCAAGGGCGCCAACCGTCACGAGATGGATCCTGACGGAGGCTATCTCCTGACCAAGGAACGCATGATACAGGATATCAAGATCATGAAGCGCCTCAACATCAACGCCGTACGCACCTGTCATTACCCAGACGATCCCTTCTGGTATGACCTATGTGACGAGTATGGACTCTATGTCACCGCTGAGGCAAATCAGGAAAGCCATGCCTTCGGTTATGGTGAAAACTCAGAGGCCAAGAAGCCTAACTTTGCCAGGGTTATATTGGAACGCAACCAACATAATGTGGAAATGCACTTCAATCACCCCTCTATCGTGGTTTGGAGTCTTGGTAATGAGACCGTCGACGGACCTAATTTCACGGCGGCATATCAATGGATTAAGAGCATGGATCTGAGCAGGCCTGTACACTGGGAGCGTGCAGGCATCAATGGAAGTAACACAGATATATTCTGTCCCATGTATTATTCACACGAGGCTTGCGAACGCTATGCCAATGATCCCACTCACACTAAGCCACTCATTCAATGCGAATACAACCACACTATGGGTAACTCTGCCGGTGGCCTAAAGGAGTATTGGGATCTCTTCCGCAAGTATCCCAAGCTGCAAGGCGGCTACGACTGGGACTTCGTGGACCAGGGTCTACACCGTAACCTTAACTTCAAGGCCAACCGCTCATTGGCCGACTATGAGGCAATTTCTACCAAATACGAGGTAGGCACGGGCAATCTTTCACCGCTCTACACCTATGGCGGCGACTACAACAAGATCGATGGCTCGGACAATAACTTCAACTGCAACGGCATCATCGGTCCTGACCGCCAGCTCAACCCACACGCCTATGAACTTGCTTACGAGTATCAGAATATCTGGGCAGAGGCTGTTGACCTTGCCAAAGGTAAAATTTCGGTGTACAATGAGTACTTCTTCCGTGACCTTTCCAACTATAAGATGTTATGGAAGCTCATGCAAGACGGAAAGGAAGTACAGAGCGGACAGGTTGATAACCTTGACGTGGCTCCACAACAGCGCGTCACAATGCCCCTTCCTTACAACGTTCCTGCTACAGGAGAAGTGATGCTCGACATCTCTTTCCAACTGAAGTCGGCCGAGCCCCTCATGGCTGCCGGACAGCAGGTGGCCTATCGCCAACTCACCGTGCGTGAGGTAGCACCTAGCATTAAGCCTGTGCTTGTAGACAATACAAAGCTCAAGTTTAAGGATGACAAAAAAGAAGGCTCATATGAAATCACCGTGAAGGACTTCTTGGAGATCGAGTTTGACAAGACCACTGGTCTGCTGAAGGAGTATGAGGTGGGTGGCAAGAATCTTCTAGGGGATGGGGGAACACTTCGCCCCAACTTCTGGAGAGCTGTCACAGATAATGATATGGGTCAGGATTTACAGAAAAAACTTAAGCTTTGGCGCAATCCTACAATGAACCTCGAAAGCCTCTCTTATAAGAAGATAGGTAAACAAAAGGTAGAAGTAACCGTATTGTACGACATGCCAGAGGTGCAGTCTAAGCTCACGATGAATTACCTGATTTACACCAATGGTATCATCGACGTGACGCAATCACTCAAAGTTACCGAGGGCGCCAAAGTGGGCAACCCGCTTCGTTTCGGTCTGACAATGCAACTTCCCTACAACATGGAGACTTCTACTTTCTACGGACGTGGTCCTATTGAGAACTATGTCGACCGTAAAGTGAGTCAAAATGTGGGCATCTTTACACAGACCACTGAACAACAATTCTTCTCTTACATCCGTCCACAAGAGACCGGAACGAAAAGTGACATTCGTTGGTGGAAGCAAGCCGACAATACTCAGCAGGGTCTGCTGCTGACCTCAGACAAGCTCTTCAGCGCCAGTGCACTCCATTATAGCGTGATGGATCTTGACGATGGAGACGAGAAAGACCAGCGCCATTCACCCGAAATGCCCAAGAGTAAGTATACTGAGCTGTGCTTTGACTTGATTCAACATGGACTCGCCGGTCAGAACAGCTGGGGTGCTCCTCCACTGCCACAGCATCGATTACCCTACAAAGACATGACCTTCAAAGTGCGCATCAGCCCTTTGAGCATTAAATAAATCATTCGGCGGATGCCCACTCAACCTAGAGTCGGTATCCGCCGATTTCTTCAATAGTAACAAATTATCCTAAGACATGGCAATATTTGCCTTGCCAACAAGAGTTATAAAAATAATGTATAGGCTTTTTCTTATTTCTTTAGGAATTGTAGCTTGCTCGCTGCAACTCTTTGCGGAGCCCGGCGACACCATTTCTTTAGACGAGAAGTGGCTTTTCAAAATTTCACAAACAGAAGCATCTGCCCCACGAGACTATAATAATTCTGGATGCAACGATAGTCAATGGTCTTTCCAGACCATTCCAGGAGTATGGCGCGTTCCTACTGCCTGGAGCAAATACAACTTTGTAGGCACCTACAGAGGATGGATCAAGATACCCCAAGACAAAATCCAACACCGTATGTTTTTACATATCGGAACGACCACTGCGGTAGCCACAGTCTATGTAAACGGCAAGAAACTAGGCCTAACTGCCAAAGATCGAGCACAGACGGAGTTCGAAATCACACCCTACCTCAATTTTGGCGAGCGTAATCTCTTTGTCATTCACATGCCCCATTATGAAGAAGGGGAAAATGCAAACAATACTTTCGGAAATAGTGGCATCACCACCCATTGCTTCATCTACGGCATAGCACCTGGTCAAAATCTTCCTGTCACACCCACCATCGAGAGGGCAAAGCGAGGCGTTAAGGTAGCCGACCGAAACAGTTTTCAGTTTTGTGAAGGTTTCTTTGACAAGCCATCGATCATGCTGAAAGACATCAATTTGATGAAAAAATTGGGGTTTGGCGCCATCACACTCAACAAACTATCTTCTGATCCCGACTTTATTGCCTATGCAAAGACTCAGGGAATGGATGTGGTGAGCGACCCTCCTTTGACCACAGAGGCACTCATTGATTACCAAGGTAATTTCACAATGGCAGCCTACAACTTACTACCACCTTCCGAATACGACTTCAAGGAGGCTATAAAGACAGGAGAAGGATATGCCGATGCAGCGGTAGCAAAGCCTAAGCCCAAAAAGAGTGAAAGTGATGCACTATTCTCAGTTTGGGACAAGCCTTATCAAATAACTTTTAACAAACATACTGGGTTAATCACCTCTTATTCCCAACATAGTGTCTCCATATTCTCTGGAGGTGGTACTGTCATGCCCAACGTAAAGACAAAGTTGGTGAGCTTCGAGCACACCAAGCCCAACAAGTTGAGTGGTACTAAAGTGACTGTGGTGTATGACATCGAAGGACAGGGACAGGTCACATGGGTATATAAGATACCCAACAGTGGCATTCTGAGCATCTCAGCCGAAGGAAAATCAGATATCTTGATGTCTATGTCTAGGCGTCTCAACGTACCAGAGTATATGGCACAGAGCTTTGATAGTGACACTACACTCACTTCACTAAAGCAATATCGGCCTCGTGTCTATTGGGTCAAACAGCGCGACATCAATGGTCATGGCGTTCAGGTGATAGGTCATCGACCTTTCACGGCTGTTGAGACCGGCCGTCCATGGCAATTTATTATTGAACACAGTGGTAAGGATTTCTATTTGACATTCCTACCTATGATGTAAGACTTTTTTGTGATTTGTCCATGCATTGTGTACAAACTCCACTAAATAGAAAACTAAATCCACCTCGTTTGGGGTGGTTTTTAGTAATTTTGCCCTAGTAATGATCAACCGACATTCTTCGAATAACTATTATTCATCAAATAATCACTGAAAACTTATGAAACAACGTCAGAAATTTTTGGCCTTGGCGATGGGTCTGATGGTATCATTGAGCGCTTCCGCTCAGCAACATCAGTTCACAGTAAATGCCAAACCAGGTGCACCGATTCAGCCCACCATGTATGGCATCTTCTTTGAGGACATCAATTTTGGTGCAGATGGTGGCCTTTATGCCGAGATGGTGGAAAACAGGAGCTTTGAATTTCCTAACCGTCTTATGGGCTGGAATACCTTCGGTAACGTCTCTCTCAGCGATGTGAAGCCTGCATTCGATCGCAATCCACACTACGTGGTATTAGAATCTGCCGGCCATGACCAGAAATTCACCGGTTTAGAGAATCGTGGCTACTTTGGCATGGGACTTAAAGAGGGTATGCGCTACGATTTTTCCGTCTATGGACGCCTACACAATCTTCAAGGCAAAGCTGCCAAAATTAGAGTAGAAATTGTAGACGATCAAGACGTGCCCATTGATCGCCAGAGTATCAGCATCAATGGAACGCAATGGCAAAAATACACGGTTTCGCTTACCTCTAAAAAGACTGTAGAGAAGGGATTGATGCGTATCTTCCTCGAAAGCGAAGATGGTGTTGACCTTGATCATGTGAGTCTATTCCCCGAGGACAACTGGCATGGACTTCGTGCCGACCTTGTCAAGGATCTGGAAGACTTGAATCCTGGTATCTTCCGCTTCCCTGGCGGCTGTATTGTTGAGGGTACCGACCTTACCACTCGCTATCAATGGAAGAATAGCGTGGGCCCGGCCGAGAACCGTCCACTCAATGAAAACCGTTGGAACTATACCTTCCCACACCGCCTCTATCCCAACTATTATCAGACATATGGTCTAGGTTTCTATGAATTCTTCTTGCTTTCTGAGAAGATAGGAGCAGAGCCTCTGCCCATCCTTTCAGTGGGATTGTCCTGCCAATTCCAAAATAAGGACGATGCACAGAATGCACATTGCACCGTAGATGAGCTGCAACCATATATCGATGACGCTCTAGACCTCATCGAGTTTGCCAATGGCGCTACAACGACCAAATGGGGCAAGTTGCGCGCCGATATGGGTCACCCACAACCTTTCAACCTTAAGCAAATAGGTATTGGTAATGAGCAGTGGGGTGAACTCTATCCCGTTCGTTTACAAAAGTTTATGGAGCAGATTCGCGCTAAGTATCCTAATATCAAGATTTGTGGATCATCAGGTCCTTCGGCTAGCGGAGATAGATTCGACTATGGATGGGAACAAATGCGCAAATTGGGCGTTGACCTTGTCGATGAGCACTACTATATGGCTCCAGATTGGTTCCTTAAGAATGCCAATCGCTATGACAACTATGACCGTAGGGGTCCGAAGGTCTTTGCAGGAGAATACGCAAGCCACGTGAAAGACTTGGGTAAAGAGCCCACAGTTGCTATGAATAACTTCGAGGCTGCACTCTCCGAGGCTGCATTCATGACTGGTTTGGAGCGCAATGCCGACGTGGTTCATCAGGCTACTTATGCTCCTCTCTTCGCTCATGTAGATGGATGGCAGTGGCGTCCAGACCTTATATGGTTCAACAATCTGAAAAGTGTAAGATCAGTCAACTGGTATGTGCAGATGCTTTATGGCACCAACACTGGTACCAATGTCTTATCACTCACTGAGGATGGTAAGCCGCTCACAGGTCAGGATGGACTCTATGCCAGTGCCGTATATGACAAGGTTACAAAGCAATACATTGTGAAGATAGTGAATACTGGAGACAATGCCCAGCAGATTTCCCTCAATTTCAAGGGTGCAAAGAAGCTCGGTGAGGGTATAGTAACTACTCTCCATGCTGATGATATGAAGGCCACAAACTCCCTTGACAACCCCAAGAACGTGGTTCCTCAGCAGAGTAGCATGCAGGCTAATGGTGATAACGCCACCGTTACCGTACCTGCAAAGACTTTTGCTGTGTACAAGTTCTAGTATATTTCATAAATGTAGGGGTTAGAATAGTTTTCTTACCTAACCCCTACTTAGTAGTTTCACTAATATTAAAAGACATGGCCGACACTCTTTGGAGTATCGGCCATGTCTTTTATTTTTCAGTGACTCTTGTGCCAGCTAAAGATATTCTCCCTAATTGATTAAGGAATAGCCTAGACTAGGCAGAGAACCAATTATATTAGAATACTTATTTAGTGAACAATAGTTCTCTATATTTAGGTAAAGTCCAAAGTTCGTCACTCACGATAAGTTCCAACTTGTCTATCTGATAGCGTATCTTTTCCATTTTAGGTGCAACGGTATCGTGATAGGCCATTGCCTTTTCACGCATATCCTCTATCTTATTAGCCACCTTTCGGGCATTTACAAGATCTTCAACGTCAGTCTCGATGGTCTGAGTACGCTCGGCAATCTCACGAATGAGCTTGCGATTACGAGCGGTAAGCTGATCAGCCTCGTCAGAGCCGAATATTTCTTTCATACCATGTACATTATTGGCGAGTTGACTTTGATAGTGAGTAGCAACTGGAATAATATGATTCATGGCTAGATCGCCTAATACACGAGCCTCAATTTGAATCTTCTTCGTATATGTTTCCCACTTCACTTCATTCCTTGCAAGAAGCTCATTCTTGAACATGACGTTCATCGATTCAAACATATCGATACTGTCTTGGTCAAGGTATCTGTCGTATGTCAGAGGACAAGAACTCTCTGTGTCGAGACCTCTACGATTGGCTTCCTCCAACCATTCATCCGAGTAACCATTGCCCTCAAAGTGAATTGGCTCGCATGTTTTAATATCCTCGCGGAGAATATCAATAATAGCACTTATACGATCCTCACCCTTCTCCACCAATGCTGCTACGCGCTTGCTAAAGTTATTTAGAGCCTCTGCAACAGCAGTATTAAGTACTAATAGAGAAGTAGCACAATTAGCAGATGATCCAACAGCACGAAACTCGAAGCGATTACCAGTAAAAGCGAATGGTGAGGTGCGGTTACGATCAGTATTGTCAATCATAATTTCAGGTATCTCGGGTATGTCGAGCTTCATGCCCTGTTTGCCTTTGATAGTGAAAAGATTATTCTTATTTGACTTTACAATGTGATCTAATATATCTGTTACCTGTTTGCCAAGGAAAGAGGAAATGACAGCTGGTGGTGCTTCGTTGGCACCAAGGCGGTGTGAATTGGTTGCCGTCATGATGGAAGCCTTGAGTAATCCGTTGTGCTTATAGACACCCATGAGTGTCTCTACAATAAATACTATGAAGCGCAGATTGTCTTCCGGTGTCTTTCCAGGTGCATGGAGCAATATGCCAGTATCTGTAGAGAGACTCCAGTTGTTATGCTTTCCTGAACCATTGATGCCCTTGAAAGGTTTCTCATGCAACAATACGTGGAAACCATGCTTGTTTGCTATCTTGTTCATCAAACCCATGAGAAGCATATTATGGTCCACGGCGAGATTACAATCCTCGAATATAGGCGCTAGCTCAAACTGATTTGGGGCTACTTCATTGTGACGTGTCTTGCAAGGAATACCGAGCTCTAAAGCTTGTATTTCCAAATCCTTCATAAAGGCTTGAACACGCTCTGGAATAGCACCAAAGTAGTGGTCATCCATCTGCTGATTCTTAGCAGACTCATGCCCCATCAGTGTCCGGCCAGTCAACATCAAGTCTGGACGAGCCAGATAGAGATCCTCATCGACGAGGAAATACTCCTGTTCCCATCCTAAATTGGTCTTCACTTTCTTTACATCGGGATAAAACAACTGGGCTACTTCGGTAGCTGCGCTATTCAAAGAATGCAAGGAGCGAAGCAATGGAGCCTTGTAATCAAGAGACTCTCCAGTGTAAGAGATAAAGATAGTAGGGATACAGAGCGTATCATCGATGATGAATACAGGAGATGTAGGATCCCAGGCAGAGTATCCGCGAGCCTCAAATGTGTTGCGAATTCCGCCTGATGGGAAGCTCGATGCGTCCGGCTCCTGTTGCATGAGGAGCTTACCCGAGAACTCTTCTACCATTCCACCACGACCGTCATGCTCCACAAAGGCATCGTGCTTTTCGGCAGTGCCATCAGTGAGGGGCTGAAACCAGTGTGTGTAGTGGGTTACACCGTTTTCCTCTGCCCATGTCTTCATACCCTCGGCCACAGCATTTGCAATGGTGCGATCAAGGTGAGCGCCGTTGTCCATCACATCGATGAGCTTTGAATAAACTTCATTGGAGAGATACTTGTACATCTTCTTTCGGTTAAATACCTTACGACCGAAATATTCAGAAGGTCTCTCTATCGGTGTGATTGTCTCAAGGGGACGCTTATGAAAAGCTGACTTTATTGCTTCGAATCTTAAGTTTGTCATGGGGATATCCTTTATTCTGTAATGCGATGCAAAATTAATCTAATCTGTTCGAAATAACAAAGTTATATTAGATAAATTGCAATTTATTTTCGTTTCTGCTTACTTCTTGACACATAATTTATTATTTCATGTTTCTTATTGTATAATAAATGCTATCATAACATGATACATTACCCATCACTTATCGCTTATACAAAATTTTTATAATACAAAGATTGATTGTTAGGTTATGAAAATCAATACATTATCGTATATTTGCAGAAACAAACAACAATGGCATTAGTCAACGAACATCTCCTTAAGCTCCCTGAAGACGATCCATGGACAAACATCGACAGACGTGTGAATGCATATCATAGCACACATCCCGATCATATGGTCATTGACTTACATAGACCTAAAGCTGCCCTTCCACTATGCCCTGCGGTTGTCGAAGCCATGCATGAAGCCATCAATGAAATTGCCAATGATAAGTTTTCTGCGGCTGATAATGCCATTCGTGGCCATGTGGCTCTTCGCGAAGCCATTCTACAAAGCGAATATATACCACGTGGTATCCATCTTGACATTGATGAGATATTTGTAAATAGTGGTGTACATGACGATCTTGCCAACATGCAAGAGTTATTGCGCTGGGACAATAGTATCGGTATTGCCGCTCCGGCAAATCCACTCTATACGAATGCCAACGCCATGATTGGCCGTGCTGGAAAGATCATTGATGGTAGCTGGAGCAATGTATTATATTTCCCATGCAATGTCAAAAACAAATTCATTCCCGAGCTACCCAATAGTCGTGTCGATATGATTTATCTTGCTCACCCGGCCAATCCCACAGGAGCAGTGATGCCACGCGATAAACTACAGAGTTGGGTGACTTACGCCTTAAAAAGCGATGCTATCATCTTCTTTGATGCCACATATGCACCTTATATATCCGATGATGCACTTCCCCACTCTATCTTTGAGTTGAAGGGTGCCAGAAGGTGTGCGGTTGAATTTAGAAGTTTTGATACTATCGGTGGTCTTACCGGTTTGCATTGTGGCTATACGGTAGTACCAAAGGAACTAAACGCTACCACACTAGACGAAGAACATCGCATTGGACTAAACCAACTTTGGGAGCTACGTCAGCGCACCAAACAGGTTGGGGCTAGTCATATTACTCAAAAAGGTGCAACGGCCGTCTACACGCACGAAGGACAGCAGCAGGTGAACGAAGCTAAGGCATATTATATGCATAATGCAAAATTTTTGCGAGAAGCGCTCGTCGGTATGGGTTTCAAAGTCTATGGCGGTCTTCATGCTCCATATATTTGGGTACAAACACTCGATGAAACAGATAGCCGTCATTTTGCAGATAGTTTATTATATGGTTGTGGCGTGGTCTGCACACCAGGTATAGGATATGGTCCTGGTGGTGAAAAGTATTGCCGCTTTACCACCTTCACCGATCGTAGAAATATAGAGGAAGCCTTACAACGCATAGAATCATGGCAGAGATAAAATAGAAATACTGTAGTGAAACAATTTGATTCACGCGGTAATTCAATTTATTTCACGCCATGATTCAAATTTATTCACATCGTCATTCAATTTGATTTATGACCCGAAAACATAGTGATCCTATCCCTATGTCATATCTTTCATCCTCCTATATCATATAATCTTATTCTCATTCTTTTTATCCACACCTATTCATTATATTCTTATTTATCTTTAATTATTAAAGAAAGAAATAATGATGATGATATACGGTGGATAAGTTTATAACTTTTTAGCACTATTTTAAGAATTTTATTTATCAACCTAAACATAGTCTTTATTCACCCATTAAGATAATATCTTCTTATTACTTATCAGACATTTAGTTTAGTTATCCACAATATATTAAATAGGTGCATAACTCATATGTTCATAATATCTCTGCTTTATTACCTGTGGAAAACCGATGTTTATATCTCTCAAAACTTGGCATCTATCCACATCCACATATGAACGCTTTGTAGAGTGTGGATATCCCCTGACTTATCCACAGGTTTATTCCTTATTTTTCCACAGGGTTATCCACAGGTATATATCGTAATAAAAGACGTATGGGAGGTTACACCTATTATTATAATAGGTGTAAAGAGAATACAAATAAGAATGAATGTGAACTTAATACTTTGGAACAAGCATTAATATATCATTGTTCAAGGACTTGCTCCACTTTTTCCACAATGGTATGTGGTGTAATGTGGGTGAGGCAAGCGAGATCACCACGCTGGCAAGGTTTCTTGCCATAGATAGAACAAGGACGGCAATATATGTCAGTATGTAGGGCATTATCAAGACTTTGATTCCATCCCATGAACCCAGCAAGAGGAGATGTAGCTCCCCAAATACTCACTACGGGTGTGTTGACAAGTGATGCCAAGTGCATGTTGGCGCTATCCATGGTCACCATCACGTCAAGATGACTCATAAGGATGAGCTCTTCATTAAGACCATGTAGTAAGTCAGACGTATTGATACATTGCGGATGGCGAGTAATAGCATCATTGATTAATTTTCGCTCCCGATCGCCACCACCAAAGAGGAAGATACGACAGGAGGGGTGACGAAGCACCAATTGTGATATTACTATTTCCATTTCTTCCAATGGATAAGTCTTGGTTGGATGAGCAGCAAAAGGTGCAATGCCAATCCATTGCTGAAAATTCTTCTTCTCTCCAATCTCGTCGCACAACAATCGGAGATTAGCTTCCTCTGGCGTTAGCAACGAGGTGAACTCTTGTGTGACAGGATAGCCCAACTCAGCAAATACCCGCGCATAGTTCTCAAACATCGTGGGAAGTGGCCTCAGTACCTTATGCTCATTGGCAGTGAGTTGTCGCTTTTCTTGTCTATGTTTCTGTATATGGGCTGTCTTCACCTTATCCACGTTAAATCGCATACGCAGATAGTTGCTTCGAATCACGTTGTGAAGATCCGCAACTGCTGTGAAATTCTTGGCAGTAAGGCGGCGATAGAGTGCATTGAGCCCTTTCACCCCATGATATTCATTGCGAATGTCAGCCTCCATGAAACCTACATTGGATGGTAGATGTTCGAAAAGAGGTTTCGCGAAAGGTCGTGAAAGCACTGTGATACGAAGGTGTGGATATTGCTTGGCTAAGGCATATATCATAGGAACTGTCATCGCAACATCACCCATGGCGGAAAAACGGATGACTAAAAGGTGTTCAGTTTTCATTGTGACGCACCAAGAATAATTCCAGCTTTACTTGTTTTTGTAAAGCACGGGGTTAGTACTGGGGTCATTATACATCTTCATCTGACGATAGACCTTCATGTATTTACGTCCAGCTGCAATGTCTTCTAACAGTTGGTCGATAGCCAAGCTGAGATCTTGCTGTTGCTCAAGGAGCACGGCGAGCTTGTCGGAGCATTGCTGGCGGTGTTCGGCTGTAGCATCCCCGCGTTCGGCCTGTTCCCGCATGTGGTATATCTTCAGTGCCAAAATGGACAATCGGTCCACTGCCCATGCAGGACTCTCGGTGTTGAGTCGGGCATTCGGCAATGGCTTAACATCTGAATATTCTTGACGGAAATAAGAATCAATCTGCTCTACAAGGTCAGTACGGTCCTGATTGGAACGGTCAATGCGCCGTTTGAGGGACAGAGCCTCCACGGGATCGATCTGGGGATCACGGATGATATCTTCAAAATGCCATTGCACAGTATCTATCCAACATTTAAGATAGAGGCGGTTTTCAATGGAATTTGAATAGTAAGGGTTGTTTATTGGTGTGTCTATATTGTCCGTAGTGTGGTAATCTTCAATGGCTTTAAGGAAGATTTCATTGCTATGTTTCGTAAAAGACATAATGCAAGCTGATTTTGATTTTTGCAAAGTTAAGAAATGATTTTTGAATGAACAATATATAATCACAAAAAATACTGAACATTTATGCACAAAATAGGGTAGTTTGTGCAACATAATGACAAAATTAAATGATTTTATTTGCGTAATTGATAATATTTTTGTTTCTTTGCAGCCACTTTGAAGAATATTATTAATAACATTTTAAAAAAGTTATAATCATGTCAGAAATTGAATCAAAAGTTAAGGCAATTATTGTTGATAAACTGGGAGTAGACGAAGGCGAAGTAAAGGCTGAGGCAAGTTTCACAAACGATCTTGGTGCTGATTCTTTGGACACCGTGGAATTAATCATGGAATTCGAGAAAGAATTTGGTATCTCTATCCCAGACGATAAGGCCGAGACAATACAGACCGTCCAGGATGCCATTAACTACATTCAGGAGAACGCCAAATAAGGAGGCGTAAGTGTTTAGCGTTTTTGAGGAAACGCTAAACTTTTTTTATTTAGACTCATTTTCATGAAATTAAATAGAGTAGTAGTAACAGGTCTTGGCGCCGTTACACCTGTAGGTAACACACCTGAAGAGATGTGGAAGAGCCTTTTGGCCGGAAAAAGTGGTGCTGCTCCTATCACTGCATTTGATACCTCCCTCTTTAAGACAACTTTTGCTTGTGAGGTAAAGGATCTAAACATCAACGATTATATTGATCGCAAGTCTGCACGCAAGATGGATCGCTGCACGCAGTTGGCATTGGTTAGTGCCATCCAGAGCATGAATGATTCCGGTATTGACTTGGAAAAGGAAGATAGAAACCGCATCGGTGTCATTTATGGCATCGGAATAGGTGGCATTCAGACCTTTCAAGAGGAAGTGATGTACTATGGCCAGCACCATGAAGAAGGCCCTAGGTTCAATCCCTTCTTTATTCCCAAGATGATTTCGGATATCGCTGCAGGGCAGATTAGTATCCACTTCGGAATTCACGGACCTAACTTCGTGACTACCAGTGCTTGCGCATCATCTACGCATGCTTTGGCTGACGCTTTCAATTTGCTTCGCCTTGGTAAGGCAGATGCTATTCTTGCTGGTGGTGCAGAAGCTGCTATTTGTGAGACTGGCGTGGGTGGTTTTAACGCTCTTCACGCTCTGTCAACACGCAACGATGACCCCGCAGGAGCTAGTCGGCCATTTAGTGCTAGTCGTGACGGATTCATTATCGGTGAAGGTGCTGGTTGTTTGATGCTAGAGACTTTGGATCATGCCAAAGCTCGTGGTGCAAAGATATATGCAGAAATGGTGGGCGAAGGCATGAGTGCAGACGCTTATCACATCACAGCCTCTCATCCAGAGGGTCTTGGTGCCAAGCTCGTGATGACTAACGCACTTGCAGATGCAGAACTCGGTATCGAGGACATCGACTATATCAACGTGCATGGCACGTCCACTCCAGTAGGTGATATATCTGAGGTGAAAGCCATCAAGGAAGTCTTTGGTGACAATGCTTACAAGCTAAACATTAGCTCTACCAAGAGTATGACAGGCCACTTACTTGGTGCTGCCGGTGCTGTGGAGGCTATGGTTTGCGTGTTGAGCATCCGCGACAATATTGTGCCGCCAACGATTAATCATGCTGAAGACGACAAGGATCCGGAAATTGACTATAACTTGAATTTCACATTCAACCAACCGCAGAAGCGCGAGGTGAATACTGCTCTGTCCAATACATTTGGTTTTGGTGGGCACAATGCTTGTGTCATCTTCAAGAAGTATGCTGAGTAAGGATACATTCGTTAACATTATAGACAGATTGAGGCTCCCCTTCCGCAAGGATAAGGAGCTTCGTTCTTCTTTACGCAGTATCATCGGCTTTTATCCTCATAGCATCAGTCACTACAAGATGGCACTGATGCACAAGAGTGTGATGCATCGTAACAATAAGGGAAAGCCCGTAAACAACGAGCGTTTGGAATTTTTGGGTGATGCTATACTTGATGCTGCTATCGGTGACATTGTCTATCGTCACTTCCCTGGCAAACGTGAGGGATTTCTCACTAATACCCGTTCCAAACTGGTGCAGCGTGATACGCTAAATAAGCTCGCCAGCGAATTGGGACTATGCGACCTTATACTTTCTAATGGACGTTCTTCTTCTCATAATAACTACATGGGCGGCAATGCCTTTGAGGCACTTGTTGGTGCCATCTACCTAGATCGTGGCTACAACGCTTGTATGCGATTCTTGAAGAAACGTATTCTATCCGAGATGATCAATATTGATAAAGTTGCCTATAAAGAGGTTAACTTTAAAAGTAAGCTCATCGAGTGGAGTCAAAAGAATAAGGTGGATATCAAATTTGAGAATGTACAACAGGGCAAGGATAAGACAGGTAGCCCAACTTTTGTCTATCAGGTATTGCTTGAAGGTGTGTGTGGATGCACAGGTTCTGGATTCTCAAAGAAAGAGAGTCAACAGATGGCATGCAAGGACACCCTAAATAAGTTGAAGCAACAACCTCAGTTCATCGACGAAGTGTTTGCTGCCAAAGCAGAGCGCACCAAGATGGAAGAAGAACCTGTAGAAGGTCTGCCCTCCATCGAAGAACCCAATGATTTTATCGTAATATCTGACTCCTCAGTCGAAGATGATTCAAAGGAAAATTCATCTATAAACGAGCAGGAATTCTCTGAAGAGGAGAGTGACACTGAAATCGCCGACGAGATTGTAGATGATCAACCTACGGAATTGGATGAAGAATCAGACTCAGATGAACTAAGTCCAGAATCTGAGGATTATGAAGATATCATTGCTACCGCTGAGCAACAGGCATTCTCCGAGGGTAATGTTTCAGAAAATGTAACAAGCGATATTCCGTCAATTGTTGAACCAAAAGTTTGATAGATAAGTCAACAAGTGACTCATAGTAATACCTATTGAGTTAATCAACAATTACACACAATCAATAATCAGTGCCGAAGGTACTGCAATGTCTTAACAGATGGCATTCGGCAGTATCTTCGGCACTGTTTTTTGTGGAGCTTATCATCGGCATATATGTATCCGATAATGAACTGCATAAAATTATATTGTGCCATATTTCAAAAAATTATTCTTCTTTTGAGAAATTCTTATACATCGGAAAAGATATTTCTTTATCTTTGCACAAACTCTATTAAACAAATCAATTAATCAGCAGTTATTAATTTTCTTGCTGTGACTTACAAATTCAGCATGGTTGCTGGAAATGACGGTGAATGAAGTATTGACGGAATTTTAGTAACGCAAATTGCCTATCATCAATGACCCTATAGTTTCTATCTTTATTTGAGAACAAAGTTCAGACTGATAGAAATTATGTGTCTTGTAGGCATTGAAAACATAATGATTGATGAAATATCTACTCTAAACATAAACATAATGAATAAACTACTATTACTAATTGCCATGTCTTTGGCTGCAAACGAGATGCATGCTCAGAAGATAGACTTCAGTCTAAGCGGAAGAAGTGTTACACAGGTTTGTGAAGTTGGCTTCAGCAACTGGGCATTTGGGCGTGTGCCTAATGCTACAATGCGTTTTGCGAAAAATAATAATCCGAGTGACAGCATCACGGTCACTGCCTCAAGTAATGACGGCTATGCCGTGACATGCGTCTGGAACAAGAACATCGTTCAAATCAATTCTAAACTCCTCGGTGATGGTGTTATCGCAGGCAAGACGGATGCTTTAAATAATTGGGTGTATATCAATGGTGAATCTACAACGCTCAAATTTACTATAAGTGGTCTTGATGCCGGAACTCATACGTTGCTTGCTTATCATAGCAACCCTGAGGGCGGATACAATGGAAAGAGTCTGGCACCTATAGATATCTATGTGGACGGACAATTGAAGGAATCTGGTATTAAACAAACCATATCGTCAACGACCATTAAGGAGACATCAACCTCATACATTACCTTTGAGGCGACAGCTGGTAAGGATGTTGTCGTAGAGTATATTTCTACACCTCATGCAGGCATGACTTACGACGGAACCTTTCCTGTTGTCGATGCCTTAGAGTTCGATGTTGAGAATATTATTACGCAAGCAGCCTCACCTGTACCTGCCAGTGGAGATAATCATGCTACACATGATAATGGGGCACTCAAACTATCATGGTCTCCTGCTGCCGTGGCCGTAAAGCATCAGTTATATTTGGGTACAGGCTCGGACAATCTTGCTCTGCAGAGTGAGCAGACTGATACAACATATTCCTTGAGTAGTCTTAGCAGTTTGAAGACTTATTATTGGCGTGTAGACGAGGTGGATGCCAATGGTAAGGTGTACACAGGCAAGGTGTGGAACTTCCAGACATCGCGACTCGCATTTCCAGAGGCAGAAGGATATGGTCGGTTTGCCATCGGTGGACGTGGTGGCGATGTATATCACGTGACCAATCTCAACGATGATGGTATTGGTTCTTTTAGATACGGTATTACTACCGCTCAGGGCCCTCGCACAATTGTATTCGATGTCAGCGGAGTGATTGAACTAAAGAGCCGTCTGACTTGCTCTCAACCGTACGTTACGATTGCAGGACAAACAGCACCAGGAACAGGCATCATGCTTAAGGGGTGTCCATTTGGTATGGCAACAGATGGTATCACACGATTCCTCAGAATGCGTTTGGGGCATAAAAATCTAGTTAATGGGATTGTAGAAAGTTCTGGTGGTGGTCTTGACGGTATGGGCATGGCCGGTAATAACAATGCCATCATGGACCACTGTTCGATCAGTTGGACCATCGACGAAGGTTTCTCTAGCCGAAATGCCAAGAATATCACCTTACAACGAACTCTTATTTCTGAAGCATTGAATCAGGCAGGTCATCCCAACTATCCTGAAGGAACGCAACATGGCTATGCTGCTACCATCGGCGGAGGAGAGATGGGCGGACTAGGCAGTACTTTCCATCATAATCTGCTTTCTCACAACGAGGGACGTAACTGGAGTATGAGCGGTGGCCTCGATGGTGCCGGTGCTTATGATGGACACCACGATATGTTCAACAATGTGGTGTACAACTGGGGCGGTCGGGCATGCGATGGCGGTACCCATGAGGGGCAGTTTGTAAACAACTACTACAAGAAGGGTGCAGCCACCCATCAGCCTATCTTACTAAAAGCTGATCTAGAAGGCACAGGCACAGGCTCGCAGTCATATTATGTGAATGGCAATATCCGTGAGGAACTTGACGGCACACGCACTCAAGATGCACTGGACAATACGTATAAGTACACCGTGAGCAATGGGCAGACGGTAAACTGGACAGTGTTTGTTGATAAGCCTTTCTTCCCTTCATATGCTACAATCGAGTCTGCCGAGACTGCTTTTAAGACGGTTCTCTCAGATGTTGGGGCCAATCAACCATTCCTCGATAATCATGACGAGCGTATGATCAATGAGACGCTGAATGGAACTTACTCGACAGTAGGTAGTCGTTCAGGGATAAAAGGATTGATTGACTCAGAGGAAGATCCAGGTTGTGAGGGCTTTACAGGACTCAATATTACGACAGATAATCGACCTGAGGGATGGGATCTTGATGGCGACGGCATTCCTGCATGGTACGAAAGATTGAGGGGATGGAGTGA
Source organism: Prevotella sp. UBA5387 (assembly GCA_002407775.1). Classification (GTDB taxonomy): domain Bacteria; phylum Bacteroidota; class Bacteroidia; order Bacteroidales; family Bacteroidaceae; genus Prevotella. Next base: position 515 of record DHOP01000053.1, on the reverse strand, counting down.
TTCTACGCCTAACAATAATACTGACAGTGATGGAAACGATTTCACAGACTTGGAGGAATATCTTATTTGGGCAGCTCAACCTAATCGAATGATTCAACCAGGAACAAGCACCTCTATTGCCCTTTCCACTCTTTTCAGAGGTTTCAATGATAGTCCCGCGTTCACATATCAGTATGACGGTTCAGGACTCGATGTGGCGCTTTCAGAAGAAGGTTATCTCACAATCAGTGCACATGATACTTATTCTGGCTTGCAGGAGATTTCCGTGACTGTTAATGATGGTGCCGGGGCAACGATGACACGAAAGTTGAATGTTGCTGTCAGCGATGTAGTAACGAGCATCAAGGAAATCTCGAAGCCACAAACACAAATAATGAATAACGATGAGCCTTCCTATAGCCCATCGGGTCAAAAGATAGGTAAGGACTATAAAGGCATTGTGGTTAAACGTGGGAAGAAGCTAATAAAACGTTAATATATTGATAATAAGGAGAGGGTGTGTCAAAACAGGCACA
>DHOP01000016.1:28059-54197 GCA_002407775.1 Prevotella sp. UBA5387 | reverse complement strand
AATTCTTATCCCGAACTGGGGTATTAATGCCAAGAGCTTTACTCTTCTTGTTCTGCATTGTATAAAGCAATATCGCCTCTCTCCCCTGTTCTAATTCTAACAGTATCTTCTACTGGAATGACAAAGATGCGACCATCACCAATCTCTCCTGTCTGTGCTGCCTGTGTAATGGCAGCTATTGTTTTTTCCACATTCTTGTTACGAACGACCACATTCACCAACATTCTCTCAATACTGCTAGTATTGTACATCACTCCACGATAGATACGCTCTTGGCGCATTTTACCTTGTCCACGCACTTCATAATAAGAAAACCACTCTATATCAGCGGCCAACAGTGCTTCCTTTACTTCCTCAAACTTCGTCTTGCGAATAATAGCCTCAATCTTTTTCATAACTTACCAATCTAAATATGAATATCCTAATTAATATCTTTATGTAATGTTACATCGGCAAAATTAATGCATTATGTCAGCATAACGGCAATATATTAAACAATATGTTATTTATATTTCGCATTACTATCATGTTGTAATGTTATAGTTTATGTTTGCTTACAGTTTGATATCGTTATTGAGGCATTTGATATCAGATTGTTAGTCGTTATATAATTAATGTTTTTTATAGTTTCAAGCACAAACGAGTCTTACTGACTCATTAGTCCAATATTGAGCTAACAAGTCTGCAAGAGTTTAGAATATCCAGAATCCAAAGTTCTGGATAGCGTCTGAGTGGATAATAGAAGCTTTGTTTATTATTGTTTGTGTCTTTATGGTTTGTAAATCAATAAGCTACAAAGAATATCCATAAAGATAAAGATTAAACTAAGATTCGTCGAGCTCGGCTCTCAATAACAGTATATAACAAAAAGCACGGTTGCATGATCCAAATGGATGCCAACCGTGCTGAATATAAAAATAGGATATCGATTTACTTTTTAATCACCTAAAAGCCATGTAAAGGCTATCCAAGGATATACCTTAATTACTCCTTCTTTTTTCCTGAAGGTGTTGTCGCTTTCTTGGGAGCTGCGGTAGCCTTGGCACTAGTGGCAGCTTTCTTAGCCTTTGCAGGAGCTTTAGTCGGTTCAGATTTCTTGACTGGAGTAGCAGACTTGTTGGATACTTCTAATGCAGCTTTTGTGGCTGGTTTAGTTCCCTCATACTTATCCCGCAATTTTTCAGCCTCAGATTCGATCTTTTCAATCTTTGCCTGTAATCTGGCAATTTCCTTGTCTTTCATGGCGATTTCCTCACCCTCATTCTTGATTGTTGTGAGCAAGGAGTTGAGTTGATCGTTGTCTATATCGGTGGAATAACGGTCATTGACGCGTGTGATGAAGTCGGCAAGGATATTCATGTAGTTGATGAATGCGTCGAACGGACTGCTATAGATGCCCCGGTCTAGACCTACATTAGAGGGCTTTGTGGTCATGAAACGGAAGTTGTTCGTGGCCTGCAGATAGTCCCAGTCCTGATTAAGTCTCGGGTCGTCGGCTATGCGCACACGCTCGGCAACGCTGTAGAGTTTCTCAAATGCCTCACGCTGCATAGGGTTACCAAGCCAGCAGCTGACGTCGCGCTCCTCATCGACCCATGAGATTGTGTCGGGCACTTCGAGTGGACCAACGCTATCGATCTTCTTACATATCTCAGAGGGTGTGGAGAATGTGATTCCTTTGAGCTTGGCGAACTGTGGCAAAGCAGAAATGAAAGACAGAATGTTGGAAGACAACGGTTGTGCGATGCCAAGTGCGGACAACTCCATGAAGATGTTGACCACTTGATCGTCGTCGGGTAGGGAAGCAATGTTGTTGATGTATTGATCAGCAAAAAGGGGATAACCCTCCCAATCATGGTTGTTGAATCTTAGACAGATATCATCGCTCAGCTTGACATCGCGTAACAGCAATTTAAGCTTGGGGGCAAGGGCACTGTTGTAAACGTAATGTGGTGATTTCCATCCTAGAACATGCTTTGCACCTTCGGTAATCATGCCCTTGAATCCCATCTGTGCTGCCTGCACCCCAATGTCGTCACTATACATGAGAGAGGAGTTGCGGAGCACGGTAGGGCGCTGTCCGAAATATTGTTGGGTCTGTTCACACTGCTTATTCACATTCTGAGCGAAACCCTCTGGGTCTTTCAATGAGGAGAGGCCGTGCGGATATGGCTCTGCGAGAAACTCAACGCAGCCTGTCTTAGCAAGAGCTTGCAATTTCTCGATGACCTGTGGTGCATGGAGCTCCAATTGTTCTAACCCTACGCCTGATATAGAGAACGCCACCTTGAAGTAGCCGTCCGAGTCTTTGATCATCTGTTCGATGGTGTCGAGTGCGGGCATATAGGAACGCTCAGCGATATCGGATATGCTGCGTTCATTCTCGTAGTCGTCGTAATAATAGTGGTCGGTACCGATGTCAAAGAAGCGGTAGCGTTTCAGATGAATGTTCTGATGTATCTCGAAATAAAAACAGATTGTCTTCATATTGCTTATACTTAATGGTTAGATTGAGGAATTTTCGAATAAGCAGGCGGTTATTTCCACCCTAATGTGCGCATGTAAAGCTCGCGAATCCATGCGCCTACCTTTTCCCAGGTGATCTGGGCTACCTCTTGCTGCCCTTCTTCCTGAAGATAATGGAAGAGGCTATCATTGTGACAAATGCCATATATTGCGTCTGCAAGTGCGTGAATATCCCAGTAATCGAGCTTGATACAGTTGGTCAATATCTCAGCACAACCACTCTGCTTGGAAATGATGGTGGGCGTGCCGCACTGCATGGCTTCCAATGGGGAGATGCCAAAGGGTTCACTGACTGATGGCATGACATAGACATCTGATTGCTTGAGGCATTCGTAAACCTGCTTGCCGCGAAGGAAACCAGGGAAGTGGAAACGGTCGGCGATGCCACGCTCGGCGGCGAGATATATCATCTGTTCCATCATATCGCCAGAGCCTGCCATACAGAAGCGGATGTGACGCGTACGGTGAAGCACCATATTGGCTGCCTCGACAAAGTATTCGGGCCCTTTCTGCATGGTGATACGGCCAAGGAATGTTACGATTCTATCCTTTTCCTTATGGTCGGGACGAGGGATGGCAGCATTCTCCTCACTCAGCGGATAGACCGCATTGTGAACGGTGTATACCTTGCGTGGGTCCTGATGATACTGGTGAATAACGGTATTGCGCGTTAGTTCGCTCACGCACATGATGCAGTCGGCATGGTCCATACCATCTTTCTCTATACTATAGACAGTAGGATTTACCTTGCCACGGCTACGGTCATAGTCGGTAGCATGTACGTGTATGCAAAGAGGTTTGCCACTTACTTGCTTGGCATGGATGCCAGCAGGGTAGGTGAGCCAGTCGTGGGCATGAATGATATCGAACTCCTCGCTTCGGGCCACAACACTAGCAATGACCGAATAATTGTTGATTTCCTCGTGTAGATTGCCCGGATAGCCGCCTGCAAACTCCATGCAGCCAAGGTCGTTGACGTGCATATAGTTGAAGTCCGCATAGATGTGGTCGCGATAACGATAATAATCATTAGGGTCCATGAGGTTGCCAATGCGATTCTTCACATAGTCATAGTTCACGTCGCGATAGACAATGGGCACGCAGTTCATGGCTACGATGCGGGCATATTGTCGATCCTCATCGCCCCAAGGCTTTGGCAGGCATAGGATGGTCTCGATGTCCCCTTGGGCATGAAGTCCTTCAGAAATGCCAAAGTTGGCAGTGGCTAATCCGCCGTATACGTGGGGAGGATACTCCCAGCCAAACATTAATACTTTCATATGTAGCCCTCCCTTAATATTTATATTTCTCCATTTGCTCCAAAGAGCGAAGGATCTCGGCCACGTTCATTGCGTATGATACCGCCCCTCGACCGTGGAAAGGTGGGTTGCCGTCGAACAGCTCGGGCAACGTGCCAACGCAGTGGTAGAACATTTCGTCTTCATAGCCCACCATTTGACGTTCGATAAAGCTCAGGCGCGTACGCTTGTAGAGTTTCAGGCAGGCCTCCATGTAGAATCCACCAAGCCATGGCCAGGCAGTGCCCTGATGGTAGGCGTAGTCGCGCTGCACCTGTGGGCCGATGTACATGGGATTGTATCCGCCGCTCTTAGGCGAAAGTGAACGCAGTCCCTTAGGCGTAAGAAGTTCTCGTGTACATATATCTATGACGTTCTTCTTTTGGTCCTGAGTTAGAGGTGAGTAGTCGAAGGCTGCAGCGAAAATCATATTTGGTCGTACGCTCCAGTCTTGTTCTTCGCCCTCTGGATCAACATAGTCAAAGAGATAGTTGTATTGGTTGAAAAAAGTAGAGACAAAAGACATGCCGCATTGTTCGGCCAGTGCCTTCAGTTCGCCAGCTACCTTGGCCTGTCCAAGGGTGTCTGCGATGTTGTTGCCAAATCGAAGCGCATTGTACCAAAGCGCATTGAACTCCACAATAAATCCTGTACGTGGAACAACCGGCTTGCCATTGGCGATGGAGTTCATCCATGTAACTGGGCGATCTTTGCCGTCTGTCTTGACAAGGGCATTTGATTCAAGCGTAAGGTTGGGGTGCTTGTCTGCTCTAATATAATGGATGATGTCAAGCACTAGCTTGCCATATTTTGCCGCACACTGCTCCAGACCTTTCTCTTTAGCATATTGCTGGATACACCAGATTGCCCAAAGCAACACATCGGGTTGCTCTATCTCATAGATGTTCACTGTGAGTGGCTTGCCATCCATGAAATTTCGTACTCCTTTTTCGGCAGTTTGCATAGCTGCATCGAAGAACTCGTCCTCCTCGATGGAAAGAGTTAGTCCTGGAAGAGCGATGAATGTGTCACGGGCACGAGCCTTAAACCATGGGTATCCTGCTAATATGTATTTCTTGCCGTGCTTATCTTCAACGTGGAATTGATGAGCAGCGTTGACCAGACAATGGAAGAAGTTGTCACGGGGAGACCGCTCTGATACCTCCTTATCGAACAATGGTCGCAAGCCACGCACATTTGTAGCTGATGTAGAGGCGGCAAATACTATGGCGTCGCCCTTATGAAGGTTTACTTCGAAGTATCCTGGTACGTATAGATCCTCGTTGGAGGCATAACCGCGTTCTTGTTCCTTGGTGTATTCTATGCCGCGATACCAGTCAGGTTGGAAGACAAACTGCACCTTACGGGAAAACTGCATGAAGAGTTCGGGATAGCCAGCGTAAAGGCAAGTCTTAATGCCATTGTCCACCTCCTGATAGTCTTTGTTAACAATGGGATTCTCATGGGTAAACTGACGCACACTACGGAAGGCTAGGAATGGTTTGAACCGCAGGGTAGTGGCATAATGGGCGTCAACGAGTGTGTAGCGGATGAGTATACGGTCCTCGAAGTGTTGGAAGACAATCTCCCTCTTAAGCAACACTCCCCCGACACGGTAGAGTGTCGTCGGAACCTTGTCGCAATCAAATTCGCGGATGTATTTATGTCCATTCGGACTGAAATTATTGCCCTGATACTTATGAAGGCCTAGGTTGAAGGCCGCCCCATGCTGGATGACCGAACAGTCGAGGGAGGATAGCAGCACGTGATTTTCATCATCGATCTCAGGAACAGGCACCACGAGTAGGCCATGATATTTACGCGTATTGCAGTCTACAATAGTAGAACAAGCGTATGCCCCTGATCGATTCGTGCGAAGCAGCTCCTTAGGTAGCGACTCTTGAAGGTTGGTCATCTGAGCCTTTTCAAATCTAAGATAACTCATAGCGAATGTTTAAGGCAGTTATTGTTGTAATAGATGAATAATCGCAAGTTGCGTCCTCGCTATAGCAAGAGCACTTCTTACTCCCTCAAAGTTAGCAATATTTCGGAACTGTGCAAAATAAAATATCACTTATTTGGAAAAATAATCAAATAAGTGAGAATATGTAGCGACGGCTAACACTGTGATAAAATGGTGTCAGAGAATCGGTTTAATAGTGAGATTCTGGCAAATATTTAGAAGTAAGGCAAATATAAGTATATACGTGCTATACGTGTTACGTATGACAAACTCTAATATAAATATAGTATACGATTGTTTTTTACGAAAGCAGAAGTGTCAAGAACCATGTCTTTTAGAGCACTTGGGGCAAATCAATCTACTGTTGCAGTGTCAATGTCGCGGTTACCATTGATGAAATCTCGAGCAGACATTCGTTTTTTGCCGGAAAGTTGAAGGTCTAATATTTCGAGCCAATTATCTTGACAGGCGATGAAAAGATGGGAGTGATGAGTGCGAATAGTTCCTGGGGCAACTGTGCCAACAACTTCAGTGTTTTTAGACGTGTGGAAGAGTTTGAGGGTCGACGGACGGTTGTTGTAGTTTAAAGTGGTCCATGCACCAGGATAAGGGGACAGTCCGCGAACGAAGTCGTAAACTCTTTTCGCTGGTTGGTTCCAATCGATTTGGCAAGTGTCCTTGAAGATTTTAGGAGCAGGATGAAGTGTGTTTTGGGATTTAGTGAACTCATCTTGATCTTTTGCTTCTATGTGACCATTAGACGACATCACCAAGTCGAGTGTGTCTGTAGCGATCTCTGCTCCGAGTTGCATCAGGCCGTCATAGACGTATTCCACATCAGCATCATCTGGGATAGGAAACCTTCTCTGTAATATAATACGACCAGTGTCGATGTTATGGTCTAGGAAAAAGGTCGTTACGCCAGTCTCGGTCTCGCCATTGATGATTGCCCAGTTGATGGGAGCTGCACCACGGTACTGTGGTAAAAGAGCTGCATGGACATTGAATGTGCCAAAACGAGGCATGCTCCAAACAACTTCGGGCAGCATGCGGAAGGCAACGACCACCTGGATGTCAGCATTGTAGGAATCAAGTTCGGCTACGAAGTCAGGGTCCTTCATCTTAACTGGCTGTAAAACAGGAATACCATGCTCTATGGCATATGTCTTTACAGCAGATGGTTGCAACTCATTCTGATGACGACCAACTGGTTTGTCGGGTTGCGTTACTACTGCTACTACCTGATATTGCTGTTCTACGAGTCTGCTTAGTGTGCCTACAGCAAACTCGGGTGTGCCCATAAAGATGATTCTTAAATCCTGTTTCTCCATTTCTTCGACTCATTTAATTGAATATCGGAGTACTCTGATTGCTCTGAGTACTCCGAAAATATTGAGGTGTGAGTGGTTAAAATTGCCACCAATGTTTCTTACGTGGTACATCTTCCTCGCTGGTATGCCCCATGCTTTCGGTTATAATCTGTGCAAAGGATTTGTGGTCATGGATGATGTGGTATATCTGTCCCCAGTCGGGAAGTCCACCGATGCCACGGTCATCGATGAAATAATCAGCCTTGATCTTACGACTGAAGTGATTGTTGTTTTCTACCTCTTCCTCGGGATAATCGCGGTTTACGGCCCAGAACTCTACGCCTCGCTCGCGGCACCAGTCTACAGCATTCTGAAGGAGCTGGCCTTCTCGCACGCTCCAAAGGATGAGGCGGTGGTGGTCCTTGATAAGCATACGGAGGGTTTCCGTGGCAAACGGTAGCTCTTCGCCTATCTCAGGGTAGCGATGTTCGACGATGGTTCCATCAAAGTCTACTGCGATTGTTGCCATAGTTACCTCTTAATGGATGTGTCATTGGCATCGCCATAGTGGCTGTTGCTGTAGTTGCCGTACGAGCCATAATTGCCATAGGTACCGTAATTGCCATATTTTCCATATGAACCATAGTTCCCATTGCGACCAAATGCGCCATAACGGGCATACTTACCATATTTGCCATATTTGCCAAAGCCATAGTAATAGCCGTACTTCTTCTTCGACATATCGATGCCGTTGAGTACAATGCTCATCTTTGGAAGCTTATTAGAAGCGGACAACCCATTAATAAGGTCAAAACTCTCTTTGGGAGTATAGTCTGCACGTACCATATAGATGGTGGAATCGCAAACTCGCCCAATCTGCAAAGTGTCGGTCACTAAGCCCACAGGTGCTGTGTCAACGAGGATGTAGTCGTAATTTTTGCGAAGTTCGGTAAATATGTGATCTAGGCTTTTGCGTGCTACCAACTCTGCAGGATTTGGAGGAATGGGACCTGCCAGGAGTAGTTCAAGGTTGTTGTTTATACCTGATGGCAGTATCTGACTTTGTATCATCTGCCAGTCAGGATTTTCCTTGACAAGCAGGTTAGTAATACCATGTGACCTGTCAGATAGTTCGAAAAGGGTGGCAAGTCGTGGTTTTCGAATGTCAAGACCCACCAAAACAACTTTCTTGCCCAGCAGAGCAAAAGACATGGCAAGGTTTGCTGCAATAAATGTTTTACCCTCTCCAGAGTTGGTAGAGGTAAACATTACCACCTTCTGACCTTCCTCTAACATAAACTGAAGGTTTGTTCGTAAGGAACGGAAAATCTCCTCCATCATATTGTTCTTGTTCTCATGAACAACAATATCCGCCTTTGTCTTAATCGTTTCGGATGCTATGGCCACATCTGATAGGATAGGCAATGATGTAAGTCGTGCCACATCATTGTGTCCTTCTATCTTATATTGGAACAAGCGTCCAATAAAGAGTGACAATACAGGAATACCTAATCCAATGAGCAAGGCAATAAGCAAAATCATTGAACGCTTGGGACTAATCTGTCCATCAATTGCTGGGCTGTCGATGAGCTTGCCTTTATCAGCAGTAGCTGCAAGTGAGATAGAGTTTTCCTCACGCTTTTGCAGTAACATCAGGTAAAGACCACTTTTGACTTCTTGTTGACGACCAATCTGTGTAAGCATACGCTCTTGCTCGGGTGATGCACCAACCTGTCCCTGATATTTTCCAAACTGAGTAGCAACGGATTTCCTTTCAAGGTCCATGCTTCGTCTTGCTTGGGCAAGTGCTGTACGGATGGAGTTTTGTAGTTGCTCCAACTGCGTGGTCAATGGGATGACGGAAGGAGAGCTTTCACTGGCACTTTGCAAGAGGAAGTTACGGCGTTGCACCAGTTCGTTATAATTGTTAATCAGGGAGGTAGCTGATTGATCGGTAAGACCCACGTTAGATGGTAGGGGCTGGAACTTGTTAGCGGGGTTATTTACATAGTTGCGCATCTCGTCGAGCAAAAGCACTTGTGTGTTTGCCTCGGCAAGTTTTTGTGAATAAACGTCGGCATTACCCACAGCTTGTCCCGCATTCAGTTTGAGCTCCACCATGTTGTTCTGCTTCTTATAGCTTTCCAATTGGCCTTCTGTGTTACCGAGTTCGGTGTTGATTTTTTCCAGACGACCATTGATAAACTCCTCAGTACGCATGGCAATCTCATTCTTGTCTTGGTTGGCCTGTCGGTTATAGCACACTGCCAGTTGCTGGAGATAGTCAATGCTACGTTGTGGATTTTCATCGTTGAGGACGAGCTTGGCAATGGTCGTTGTCTTACTGGTCTGTGAAACACTGAGCTCCCCCACATACTTATAGGAAGAATAGCGTGGCGATTGCAGGCTCACCTTCATGATTGCACCTTCATCCATAGGGGCAACGCTATTTGGGACAAGTGTCAATATACCTGCGCGAGTTCCAATAGTTGCAGGTAGCTTGGTAATTGTCCTGTTGATCGCGTAAGGTCCATCGGCTTCATTTTCAGTTATTGGTATGTAATATGTACCTGTTACCAGATATTTGTTACCTGCTCGTTCAATTTTAAGCGCAACGGGAGCATTTAACTTTTCCAAGTGGGCAGGGTCCATATCCACACTGATCGGCTGAGTCTTGTATACCAAGTTCTCCTTAACTCTGCCCACATTATGGTATTCCACATAGAGTTTCAAGTCTCTCACGGTCTGTTCAGCCAGAGAGTGTGAGGTAAGGATCTCCATCTCATTGTCAATACCGGTTGAGTTGGAAATCAAACCAAGAGTGGCAGAATTAAGCATGTTCGCACTCCTGTTGTTGTTCTGATCATTGTCTTTGATGAGCAATTTTGCAGAAGACTCATAGATAGGAGTCGCGTAGCGTAAGTAGATTGCTGCAAGTCCGATACAAATGATCAGGGAGAGTACAAACCATTTCCAATTCAATACGAGTGTGGTGAAAATGGCAGCGAAGTCAAAGGATGACTTTTCCTCAACATCGGGGACGGGTAATACGTCCACTTCCCCTTTCTTGTTTTCTTCCATTGTATATGCTTTATATTTTTCTTCTTATTTTATAATCTCCTTGGCAAGGTTAAGCAGGTATTTGCCATAGTCGTTCTTTAACATTGGCTGGGCATCGGCAATGAGTTGCTCACGCGTAATCCATCCTTGTTCAAAGCCAATTTCTTCAAGACAAGCAATCTTTAGTCCTTGTCGTTTCTCGATTACCTCGATAAATGTGGAGGCCTCGGAGAGACTATCATGTGTTCCGGTGTCTAGCCATGCAAAGCCACGAGGCAAAGTCTGAACCTTGAGTTTCTGTTGTAACAGATATTGTTGGTTTACCGTAGTGATTTCCAATTCACCACGCTCACTTGGCTTAATCTCCTGTGCTACGTCAACAACGCTATTGGGATAAAAGTAAAGTCCTACTACGGCATAGTTGCTCTTAGGATTTTTTGGCTTCTCCTCGATGCTCAGACAGTTGCCGTTCATGTCAAACTCGGCCACACCATAGCGCTCTGGATCGTTTACCCAGTAGCCAAACACAGTTGCATTGTCGTCTTGTTCGGCGGCACGCACACTTTCGGCCAAGAGTTTTGAGAAGCCTGCGCCGTGAAATATATTGTCGCCAAGAACCAGACATGCAGCATCGTCGCCGATGAAATCGCGTCCGATGATAAATGCTTGTGCCAGTCCATCAGGGCTTGGTTGTTCGGCATATTCGAAATGGACACCAAACTCATGACCGTCACCAAGCAATCGGCGGAAACCGGGCAGGTCATTTGGCGTCGAAATAATTAGAATTTCCCTGATGCCGGCAAGCATAAGCACCGACACTGGGTAATATATCATAGGTTTGTCGAAAATCGGAATAAGTTGCTTGCTTATTCCTTTAGTAATGGGGTAGAGTCTCGTTCCTGACCCTCCAGCTAATACGATACCTTTCATATTTCAATCATATAATGTCCGTTGTGGACTGCCTCTCTAACACTAAAAGGTCATAAGGAAAAATGAGAGCGCATCCCATAAGGAAACCCTAAATAACGACATTCATATTAAATTTTTGCCTAGATGTAATAGTCATTTTTCACCTTTTGACTTTGTCGGACAAAGGTAAGCATTTTTTTTGAACTCTCTACAATATGTACTAGGAATTTACTAAGAATGTCTACTCCAAATCCAAGAATTATTCCATTTTTATTCCAAACTGAAAGATTAAAGAGAGCATTTAACCTTTTCGTAATGTTCATTCCGCCATGTTTTAAAAAAAAATAATTTTCTTAGGCATCAATAATATGTTTTTGCTTTCTGTTTTGTTCTTATCTTGATGACTATTCTTGTGTTTTGTTCTCATAATTAAATGGCGTTAAATATTTTTACAGATTCCTTCAGTATTGACTTCTTATCTTACAAGAAGGAAAATTTGTAGGTTTGCATATTTGGATATGATTTTTACATATCCATACATTCTTTGAAATGCATGAGTAAAATACTGTTTTTCCTTGCTATAGAAAAGAACGATTTTCTGATAGTTGCCTAATGGCACCACGAAAGGATAGTAATGGCGGTGTGATTGGGCATGAATCGCAACGCCAAAGGATATCAATCGCGCTGCCAAAGGATATCAATCGCAACGTCAAAGGATATCAATCGCAGGACAAGAATTTCAAATGTCGCAAAAAAAGCATCCATTGCTCGATGGCAATGGATGCTCTGAATTACATTTATGGTGTAACAATAAAATGATTTTACCCTTGTTATTTTTGGATAAACTTCTTACCATTTCTGGTCACCACACCCTTGTAGGACTCATTCACTTGCTGACCAGCAAGGTTGTAGATAGGAGCGTTAAGATTGGAAACACCATTAACATTGGAAATACTTGCCGTCTCGTAACCATCTATTGTAAGTGGATAAATCTCGTATGTAGTCTTATATATAATCAGGATACCTGTAAGGTTGTTATTCTCACTTGGGGTTGTCAATTTCACCCCTGTCAAAGACTTAAAGCTGTCATAAATTTGAATACTATCTCCGTTCTGAATAGCCATGAGATTGCTTCCCACGGAGTCAAGTTTCACTCCGCTAAGTCTAACCAGCTGACTGACATATTGCATGCTATTAGCTTGTGCGACAGTAACATCAACAGGGGTAGGTGCGGCTCCGGCCGTCTTTGTGATTTTATCTACACTTGTAAGAGTGTTGGCGGTGAACTCGGGCAGATTGTTATAAACCGACAATTTACCTGCAACAGAGCCATTGAGAATGTCGCCAGTCGTTAAGTTAAGCCCGGCATTGTAGAAACATAGTGCACCTGTCGCATCTTTGATGTACACGTTTTTATTGGTAGCATCTGCATACAGTACTTGTGCATTGGTCAAAGTTAAGTTTGCTTCTGTACCTGTAGCCAAAGCAATGAATGAAGAGATGTCATCAGCTACATCAAGTGTGGGAGGTGTTGGTGAATCACCATTAGTGTAAACGCTAATACTTTTAATATAAAGCGCCTTTAGCGTGGAAGGCTGAGAAAAAGTGAAGATCAACTCCCCTGAAGCTTTAGGTGTAAAAGTATAGTCGGTGGATGTATTAGTTAAATCTTTAGTTCCAAAGCTTGTCCCACCGACAGAAAGCGATAATGTAGTAACAGCGCTGGATGCGGTACTTGTATTTATAACAACAGCCGAGATTTCACCTGAAAAGCCACTAGTTTTTAATACAACCGCATTGGCGGATTTAGATCCTGATCCAATCTGAATTCCTTTACTTGGTGTGTTTGCCGTATCCCAACCGAAATATGTACTAGCTGTGTTCCATTGGCAAGCAAGATTCCAAGACACACCTGTTAGTGTAACATCTCCTTCTGCGGTAATGTCATCCTTTGCAAAAACATGAGTATAGATGGCACCAAAAGATTGAACAGTGCTAAACAACCCTAGCACCATAATTAATGAATAGCGTAAAATTTTGTTCATAAAGTGTATTTTAAATGTTGATATTAGTCTATCGCAAATATAATAAGTATTTTTCAAACTTCCAACACTTTTAGCATTAATAATCTATTAATATTAATTTGTGATGTTTATTATAATGACATTTATAATAATGTGGCATGGAGGTGCGTTATATGTTTGTATGAATGATGACAATTGCCTATGAAGTATTTTACACTCGAAGATGTGCGCCCCTCTGAGACGACATTACACATTATCCGTCAAATAGCTTACAAATATCGCACCATTGCTGGTGGCGAGGAGGTGTTGCCATTATGCCTCAACTAATTGCAACAAATCCAGAAATTATTACTATGAAGACTTTGGTATCTCCATCATTGTTAGCGGCTGACTTCACTGACCTGCGTGGGCAAATGGAAATGATCAATCGTAGTGAAGCCGACTGGCTTCATTGCGATGTGATGGACGGCTCGTTCGTACCCAATATTTCGTTTGGCTTCCCAGTGCTTCAAGCCGTGAAGCGCATCTGTGTGAAGCCCTTGGACGTGCACTATATGATCGTGAACCCCGAACGGTACATCGAACAGACGGCGCAACTTGGCGCTATGATGATGAGCGTTCACTATGAGGCTTGCACGCATTTGGACCGCACGATCCATGAAATCCACATGGCCGGTATGAAAGCTGGTGTGGTGCTCAATCCTTCTACACCTGTACACCTGTTGCAGGAGGTAATCGAAGATGTGGACATGGTTCTTCTAATGAGTGTGAACCCCGGCTTTGGAGGTCAGCATTTCATAGAGAATACTATTTCAAAAGTCCAGCGTTTGCGTGTTATGTTAGCCGATTGTGGCTCTTCGGCACTTATTGAAGTGGACGGAGGTGTCAATGGTGAGACTGCCCCACGCTTGGTTCGCACCGGTGTCGATGTGCTGGTTAGTGGAAGTTATGTCTTCGGGGATAAGGACCCTTTAGCTCGCATTCGTGAGCTAAAGTATGAAAAGGCTTAATTATTTCATTTCCAAAGGGTCATTCCATCTTCAACGCCATGTTGTTTTCTCTCGCCATGCGACGCATGTTGAGTAGAGCATAGCGCATGCGTCCTAGCGACGTGTTGATGCTTACATTGGTGGCGGATGCAATTTCCTTGAATGACATCTGCTGGTAATAGCGCATGTATACCACTTCGCGCTGAGAAACAGGCAGATAATTCATCATCTTCTTAACATCGCTAAGAACCTGTGTGTTGTTATACTGATTCTCGATATTGGCATCGAGCAAGCCCTCTTTACTCAGGTTTGACAGGTCGTTGCCCTCGGTTGGTTCAATGATATGCTCTGCCTTCCGCTCGCGATACCAGTCCATGATGACATTGTGGGTGATTCGCATACACCATGCGCCAAACTTGCCAGTGGGGGCATATTTGCCGTGCTGGAGTTTCACGATGATCTTGACAAATGCCTCTTGAAAGAGATCGTTAGCCCTGTCTTCATTGCGAACAATAAAGAGAATATAAGAAAAAAGTTTTGTCTGATGACGTTGCAATAACACGTCAAATGCCCGATTGTCTCCGTCCATATAACGGCATGCCAACTCTTCGTCGGTCATCTGCACCAAATTATTCATGTGCTAAGTGTTCTGATTATTAAGTAAAATTACTCGATAGGCATGGGGTTTAATAAAGATTTATTGCTATTGCATTTGCAAATATATAGTTTTTAAATTATTCAACCAAACTTTTAACATTAAAATTGGACGTTTTGTCGTTTTCATGTCGGGCTTAACATTACTCATTAGGTACTTTCGGAAGAACAAAGAAACTAAATCGTGTAAAAAAATTTATTGTTGTTATTCCTCATTTCTCCGTCTTTTTTAAATTTGCTAAAGTCGCGCGGAAATCTGTTTCTTTGGTCTATATAGGATACAACTTGATCAGCAAAAACCCTCATTCGTTGTGTCATGGGTTCTGCGTGTAGGTATTCATCGGGTTCTGGCATGTTTCGGAGTGACAGGAAACACACACATATTTCCATGATCGTCTTTTTGAAATTGTTGAACCTTGTCACCAAAGATTACGGTCGAGCCAACAGATGGTTGTAGTATTGCTGGCGAATACAAGATTGACGTCAACGGAAACTTGACTAATGTTACACTACAGATAAAAATCACGCTTAGACTTGGATAACACAAAGGATGAAGAACATAATCAAATAACAAGTTAAAAAGGAATATATATATAGAAATAATGGAAACAAGATTTGGTAGTTTACTTAGAAAGCAGCGTTGTATCATGTAGTAATGTCATCGTTAAATTATACAAATCGGTTGCTTAAGATATGTGGATTGTGTAATTTTGCAGGACAATGAAATGAACATGAAGAAGACATTTATCCTTACAATCTGTTTGTTGGCGACGTGGTTTACGATGACCGCGCAAGTGGCTAGGCAACAAATTCACGAGAACATCGATCTTGCGGCTAGCAATTACTTGGCTTATCCAGGTCCGAAATACCAGCTCACGCCTGCACCTGAGGGTTATGAACCTTATTATATTAGTCACTATGGTCGACACGGATCTCGTTATCTTATAGGTACGGCAGACTATGACCGTCCTTATTTCGCTCTTTTACATGCCGATTCCCTTGGTAAACTTACCATCAAAGGAAAGGAGACGCTAGCCGAGGTGCGACTCATTCGCGAGGAGGCTAAGGGTCGCGATGGTGAACTTACACCTCTTGGGGCACAACAGCACCGTGAAATAGCACAACGCATGATGGCACGCTTCCCCGAGGTCTTTAACGGAGAGACAAATATCAATGCGCGTTCTACAATCGTCATTCGTTGTATTCTCTCCATGAGTAATGCCTTGCAGGAAATGGTCAGGAATAATCAGCAATTGCATATCACCCATGATGCAAGCTATCATGACATGTTTTACATGAATGACCAGAATAGCTCTTACAATAAATTGCGAGATACTCCCGAGGCCAAGTCCGCGCTCAAAAACTTCAACAAGGCACATACTGACTATAATCACCTTGCTGGTGTACTCTTCAATGATCCCGATTATTCTCGACAACTCGATTTGAACGATTTCGGTACTCGTCTGCTCCATCTTTCCTCAAACGTGCAAAGTACAGAACTTCGCCATCAGTTGTCGCTTTGGGACCTTTTCACCGAGGACGAGGTGTATAACTATTGGCTATGTAACAATGCCTATTGGTATATGTATTTTGGCCCAAGTCGCCAGACCAATTCGGCCGGAATCTATACGCAGGCCAATCTCTTGCGCAATATTATTGCCACCGCTGACACCTGTTTGCAATTGCCACATCCTGGTGCCACCTTGCGCTATGCTCATGAGAGCGATGTCATGCCATTTGTCTGCCTCTTGGATTTGAACAACTATGGACAGACGATCGACAACCTTGAGGACCTCGATGCTTGTGGATGGCACAACTATGACATCTACCCTATGGGTTGTAATGTGCAATTTATCTTTTATAAACCTATCTCGGGAAGTCTTAAGGATGCAGACATCTTGGTCAAAGTGTTGCTCAATGAGGACGAGGCTTCACTCCCCATTGCCACTGATAGCGCACCCTATTATCACTGGAGCGATGTTCGGGCCTACTATCTGAATAAGATAAAAGATAAATGAGGCGGTATCCTATAGTCTTAGTCATTTGTCTTTTTGGCCTGCCCTTGTTGTTGAGTTGCCGAGGATGTAGTGGTCATCCTGGGAGATTGTCAGGGCACTCCATGGAGGTGGAGAACAGGAGTAGACGCCATTTCGAAATCACAACGGAGGGTTCAAACGACTACTCTTCATCAAATACTTATGAAGGGTCGGCTCAATGGGAAAATTCTGAATATTCAGATGATGATGTCTCATCCGATAAGACTAAGCATTCTGAGTCATCTGAAACTACCAATTACTCCGTTTCTCGTGACTTGCTCATTCCTTCCACGGAAGGGGTACGTGGAATAGTTTCCCGGATTCTATATCGCAAAGGCTATGTCAGTTCATTCAACAATCAGACACTCTTGCCCAACTGGGTGGCATGGGGGCTCACATCCGACCATACCAGTGGACCGGTAAAACGTGGAGATGTCAAGTTCCATGAGGACATGGATGTGCCCGAGCGCTATCGAGTGAACACCTTTGACTATAGTCGATCGGGTTATGACCGTGGACATATGTGCCCGGCAGGGGATAACAAGTGGGACGAGGAAGCAATGGACCAGTGCTTCCTCCTGACCAATATTTGCCCACAAAATCAGCACCTCAATGCGGGCGACTGGAACGAGATGGAGAATAAGTGTCGCAAATGGGCTCAACAATATGGGGAAATCTACATCGTTTGTGGCCCGATCTTGTTTCGAAATAACACCAAACGTATAGGAAAGCAACGCAAGATTACCGTTCCCGATGCTTTTTTCAAGGTGGTTTTACGTCTTGGGGATGAGCCTCGTGCCATCGGTTTCATCTATCGTAACCAAGAAGGCAATCGTCCAATGGGTGATTATGTGAACTCGGTCGATCAGGTTGAGCGCATCACGGGCTATGATTTCTTTCACGCTTTACCAGATAATGTGGAGAAGGTGGTCGAGGCCCGAGGGGAGTTGTCTGATTGGAGATAAGTATTCTTATTGTCTGAGCAAATGACTTTTGTGATAGTAGTAATTCAACCCTTGTTCATTCAATTTCCCAACACAATCTAGATAATTTTTCTTGATACGCGATAAGTGCCCTTTGGCGGTGCGATTCGGCACTAATGGCGTTGCGATTACTATGCTTTGGCGACGCGTTTACTATCTAAACGCAGCGCCATTGGTATCCTTTCGCAAGGCTATTGATACCTTTTTGCGATGCCATTGATGATCTTGGTGCGAAAGATATACTAATCATGAGGTTTTAGAGTGAGAATTCAAGAGAGAAATGAGGCTTGAATGCTGAAAGACTAGGAACCTTATTTACAAAAATAGTATATTCCTAAAGTTTGTTTATGGTCTTTTACTTGAATTGTATAGAGTGAAAACATTGTTCGTTATACGGTTTTTTTGTTTGTATCACATGATAATGTGGTTTCTGTAGCCTCCTTATTTCTTCGTTTTGTCGCGAAGGCTCATTAAAAAGCCCTTAGCTATCATGCTCCCAAATGATGATTTTGGCATTTTGATAGTTAATACAAAAGATGAATTTCTTGTGATATTCTTCATTAATTTTTACTATCTTTGTAGCCAAATCACTTTATCAATGATGCTTAAACCATGCAGTTCAGCGAAGTTATAGGTCAGGAGGATGCCAAGCACAGGCTGATGCAGCTTGTGGAAGAACAACGCGTTCCCCATGCGCTGATGCTCACTGGACCCGTTGGTTGTGGCAAGATGGCATTGTCATTGGCATTTGCCTCTTATCTGCTTGGTGAGCGGATGGAGGGGAAGTCCTTGTTGCAGAGTACGGCTCAGATTGCCAATACGGAGGCAATGCTTCGGAAATGGCAACACCCAGACCTACATTTTTCTTATCCAGTCATCCGTCCAAAGGGTACTCCTGGCGAAAGAAAGATTACAAGTGATGACTTTGCCAAAGAGTGGCATGAGTTGGTCATGGAGGGTGCTTACTTCACCATGGACCAATGGATGACACGAATGTCCGCCGAAAATCAGCAGGCCGTTATCTTCGAAGCAGAGAGTGATTTGCTTAATCATAAACTCAACATCAAGTCGAGTCAGGGTGGTTATAAGGTGAGCATTCTTTGGTTGCCCGAGCGCATGAACCTCACGGCATCCAATAAGTTGCTGAAACTTCTGGAGGAACCACCCTTGCAAACGGTGTTCTTGTTGGTGTCGGAGGAACCTGAACGGCTTCTGGAGACTATCCGTAGTCGCGTGCAGAGATTCGCCGTACAACGTTTGGACGATGCTGATATAGAGCAAGCGCTTGTCACTAAACGTGGCATTGGCGAGGAGGATGCCCATCGCATCGCACGAGCTGCCAATGGTAACTGGCTCAAAGCCTTGGAATTGCTCGATGTTGGTAATGAGAACCGACAATTCTTTGAGCTTTTCGTTATCCTCATGCGCAAGGCATACGCCCGCGACCTGCGTGAGTTGAAGAGTTGGAGTGAGACGGTAGCAGGCTTCGGCAGGGAAAAGCAACGCCGTATGCTGACCTACTTCCTCCAGATGGTAAGGGAAAATTTCGCTTATAATTTCCGACAGGAGAACATCCTGTATATGACCCATGAGGAGGAGGATTTTGCCAATAAATTCGCCCGATTCATCAATGAGCGAAATGTAGTGGATATTGCCGATATGTTGCAACGTACCATCCGCGACATCGCACAAAATGCCAATGCGAAGATACAGTTCTTCAATCTGGCTCTAGATATGATCATTTTTTTAAGACGATAGCTATGAAACAAAATATATGTTGCGGTTGTAGCCGTGGCCTTGGCGATAGTGCCGCGGGACGACAAGACCGTCAGCTCAACACCTATGACTGGCTGGCAGATGTTCCTGGCAATGCCACAAGCACCGATTTGGTGGAGGTACAATTCAAGAATACCCGCAAGGGATACTACCACAATGTAAACAAACTCGACCTTAAGAAGGGAGATGTGGTGGCCGTGGAAGCCAATCCAGGGCACGACATCGGCGTTGTGACGCTCACAGGTCGTCTCGTTCTTAGACAGATAAAGAAGGCTAATCTTAAATCTCCCGACGAGATTCGTCGTATTTACCGTATTGCCAAGCCCGTGGACATGGACAAACTGAAAGAGGCCAAGAGTCGCGAGCAGGGTACCATGATACAGAGTCGTCAGATTGCCAAGTCACTTGATTTAAAGATGAAGATAGGTGACGTGGAGTATCAAGGCGATGGTAATAAGGCAATCTTTTACTATATCGCTGATGAGCGCGTGGACTTCCGTCAACTTATCAAGGTACTTGCCGATACCTTTCATGTGCGCATTGAGATGAAGCAGATTGGTGCACGCCAGGAAGCAGGACGCATCGGAGGAACAGGCCCTTGTGGAAGGGAACTCTGCTGTTCTTCTTGGATCAAGAGTTTCTCTAGTGTTTCTACCAACGCAGCCCGCATTCAGGATCTTTCTCTCAACCCACAGAAGTTGGCAGGAATGTGTGCAAAGCTGAAATGTTGCCTCAATTACGAGGTAGACCAATACATTGATGCCAGTCAAAAGCTGCCATCTAGAGACATCATGCTACAAACCAAGGACAACGACTACCATCTCTTTAAGACCGATATCCTTGCAGGACTGTGTACCTATTCGACTGATAAGAATATGGGTGCTAACATGGAGACCATCAGTGTGGATCGTGTGAAGGAAATCATACAGATGAATAAACATGGTGAGAAACCCATCTCGCTTCATCAAAATGATGGCGTAAAGGTCACGAAGAAACCGGTTGACTTGCTTGCCGACGCTGATGTTAGTCGATTTGACAAGGCTAAAAAGAAGAAGAAAAATGGTGGTCAGAACAATGGCAACAATGCTAATGCCCCCAAAAATGAGCAGAGCCAAAGGCCAAATCGTCGTGATAGGCACCATGCCAGAGGGCGCAATGGTGATCAGCAAAACAATGTTGTCAATGCCAACCAAACAAAGCGGCAAAACAATCAGCGCTTCGAGAGACAGCCTTCCAAGAATAATACTGAGGTCAAGGAATGAAAATTCGGGGGTTGTTCATACTCTTTGTACTTGCTCTTCTTGTAGCTTGCAAGGATGGTAGGGTATATCACCATTATGGTCATACGCCACTTGCCGGATGGGATAAGGTGGATACCCTGATATATAATGTTCCTGCGGTAAATGAAGAAGGACTCTACGCTACAGACCTTGGTCTTCGCGTGAGCAACAAATACCCATTTATGAGTCTTACACTCATAGTGGAACAAACTATCTATCCCTCACAACGAAAACAGATTGACACGCTCACCTGTCGACTAATCGACTCAAATGGAAAGGCGAAAGGCAATGGTGTGAGCAATTACCAGTATGATTTCCCTGTGTCACAAATGTTTCTGCATCAGCACGATTCGTTGCATATCACCGTGCGTCATAATATGAGACGCGAGATCATGCCAGGTGTGTCTGATGTCGGAATATCGGTCAGTAATTTGAAAAAATGAAAAGATGAAAGAATGAAACTATTATTGAAAGATGAAAGGAAACTTATGGTTAGCTAACCCATTCACCTTTTCTTCCTTTCATTCTTTCATCTTTTCATAATCCAATACCCCATTATCTTCTTACCAAATTACGCCCTGCATCTATCCTTAGGAATATAAACAAAAGGATAGTAAAGCCCCATAGTGATGAGCCACCATAACTGAAGAAGGGTAGTGGAATACCTATGACAGGCGTTAATCCCAATACCATGCCCACGTTGATGAACACATGGAATAAGAAGATGCTCAAGACGCAATAGCCATAAATCCTTCCGAACTTGAAAGGTTGGCGTTCTGCCAAACGAATGAGTCGTAATATCAGTGCAAGGAAAAGCAGTAACACACCTGCAGACCCCACGAATCCTTCTTCCTCTCCAACGGTACAAAAGATGAAATCGGTGTCTTGTTCTGGCACAAACTTTAGCTTTGTCTGGGTGCCATTGAGGAATCCTTTGCCCTTTAAGCCACCTGAGCCGATGGCAATCTCACTTTGGTGCACATTGTAACCAGCCCCTGCCAGGTCTTCGTCCAGCCCTAAGAGCACATTGATACGCACCCGTTGGTGTGGCTTCATCACATCGTTGAGTACATAGTCTGCACTATAGAAAAACACGATGGAGCCAATAGCAAACAGGGCAATGTACATGTAGTTGGGTATTCGCGTCGCCAAACCTTGGAAAACAAGTATTCCAACAAGTACGGCACAGATGAGTAATTGCACCCATACAATGTCGAATGGAATGACAAACTCCGAAAACAACAGGGCAATCAATGTGATACCCAAGCAGATAATGCCTATTCGTAAAGCCCGTCCCTTGTCGTTACAATATGTATAGACCATGCCGGCGGTGAAGATTTGCACCAGAAGCAATACGACAAACTTGCCTACCGAGGTTGGAGTGTCCCAAAGAAGCAAATTCTCATACTTAATACCGACCACGAAATAGATGACCAATGCCACCCCCGTAAAGAGTATACTGCCCGGCATTCCTTCTCGATAGAACATGAGGAAGAAGGCAAGATAGACAAGCGCTGAACCCGTTTCTCGTTGCCCTACGATGAACAACATGGGCAGAATCACAACACCCACTGCGGTGACTATGTGTTTCCAGTTGTTGATAGAGAATCCATAGGTACTCATCAACTTGGCTACCGCCAATGCCGTGGCAAACTTGGCAAATTCTGCTGGTTGTATTCTTAATGGTCCGAGAACCAGCCACGACCGCGAACCTTTGATTTCATGGGGATTGAAAATCGTAACAAAAAGCAGTAGTAGCAGTAGCCCGTAAATGACGTAGGCAAAGGTGTCGTAGTATCGGTCATCGAGCATAAGTAGCACAAAGGCCAACATAAGCGATGAGGCTATCCACAGAATCTGCATGCCAGAGCGTGTGGAAAGGCTGAAGATATCGGTCTCTCCATAGGTGTAACTGGCACCGCAGACACTGATCCACCCAAAGATCAACAGGGCGAAATAGATGCCAATTGTCCACCAATCGAGACTTCTGATGACACTGGGTTGCTTATCTGTTGTTTGAGCCATAGGCTATTCTCCGTTTCTGTAACATTTCGGCTTCTTTCTCTCGATCTGGAGAAAGCTTGCCTTTGATATATTGTTCAAAAAGCAAACCGGCTATTGGCACGGCAAAGTCGGCACCGAAACCACCGTTCTCCACATATACCGCGATGGCAATCTTAGGATTGTCCATGGGTGCGAAACCCATAAACACAGAGTGGTCCTGCCCGCGATTTTGTGCGGTACCGGTCTTGCCACATATCGGGAAGCTATATCCGCCGAGGTGTTTGCATGTTCCACCAAGTACGGAAGCGCGCATACCGGCTACGGTTAGGTCGTAGGCACGACGGCTGGCTCGCGTGTAATGACGTCTTGTGAAGGTGGTGTCAAGTGGTTCGCCCTGTACTTTTTGTACCACGTGAGGTACGTAGTAGTAACCGCGGTTGGCAATAGTGGCACCAAGGTTGGCGATCTGCAATGGCGTGAGGTTTACCTCTCCCTGTCCGATGGAGATACTGATGACGGTCAGCCCGTTCCATGAACCACGGTATGCTTTGTCGTAATAGTCAGCATTTGGGATGAGCCCGCGCTTCTCACCGGGTAGGTCAATGCCAAGCTTATAACCAAATCCCATGCTCACCATGTAGTCTCGCCATGTGTCCATAGCAGATTGCACGTTTTTATATTTGTTTCGATTGGCCATCATGTTAACCAATCCCCAACAGAAGAAGCTGTTGCATGAAGTGCTGATGGCAGGCACAATGGATAGTGGTGAGGCATGTCCGTGGCATCCAACGTGTAGTCCACGATAATAGAAACCATGGTGACACGGATACTGAGTGTGGCTATTGATAATGCCTTCAGTAAGGAACATGAGTCCTTGTGAGGTCTTAAAGGTGGAACCCGGAGGATATTGTCCCATGATGGCACGGTTCAACATCGGCTTCCAAACATCGCGAGTCAACATCCGATGATATGGTCCGCGCTTCTTCCCCTCAAGGTTTCGTGGATCGAATGTGGGCGAAGACACCAAGCTAAGTACTTCGCCGGTCTGAGGATCTATGGCTACTATAGCACCGATTTTTCCCTCTAGAAGTCGCTCTCCGAGAGCTTGCAGATCGATATCGATAGCCAGTGTGAGGTCTTTTCCTGGTTTAGGCTTGTGATCGAAGCGCCCATGCTGATATTTTCCCTGTATCCTTCCGTGGGCGTCACGAAGTAAGATCTGAACCCCTTTCTCACCTCTCAACTGCTTTTCGTAACTCCGCTCTACGCCAAGCTTGCCGATATAGTCACCTGCTTGGTAATAGTCGTCCTCGTCAATATCACCTTGTGACACTTCGGCTACATCGCCAAGCACATGCGCTGCATAAGGATATTCATATTGACGAATGCTGCGTTTCTGTGCATAAAAGCCTGGAAAACGAAACATTTTTTCCTGAAAGACACTGAAATTGCGGTCATCAACCTGACTCAGAAATAGCTGTTGCGTGAATCGGGAGTAGCCCGGATTCTTGGCAGGATCCTTGACTTCTTCCATCCTTTGGATGAAATATTCCTTCGTTATACCGATGGTATTGCAGAAATCCATAGTATCTAGGTGTCCTTTTTCCTCGTTCATCACCACCATAATATTATATGATGGTTGATTGAAGACTAAGATTTTGCCTTTACGATCTCGGATAATACCGCGCGAAGGATACTCTATTTTCTTGAGAAAGGCGTTGGAGTCTGCACTCTTACGATAGTCATCGCTGACTAACTGGAGTGAGAAAAGTCGGATGATATAGATTGTTACAATAACAATCGCTATACCACCGATAACAAATTTCCTGTTTTCAAGATCATAGTCCTTCATCGATTCTTCCTCAAATTATCCACTACTAAAATGAGGATCACCGAGAGAAGGGTACTTCCTCCCACACTCAAGGTCCACTGTTTCCAGTTGAAAAAGTTGAACGTCTCTAAGGTAAAGAACAACAAACAATAGATAAGCGTCAGGAGGGTTGAATAATAAAGGTACCTGGAAAAGCCCAAACTGAAGATGGCTGGTTGCAAATCCTCGTCGCTATCCCGTTGGATAAACAATTCGAGGACATAGGGTTGTAACAATGCCACCATGGTCATCGCACCAGTAGCAACTCCTGGAGTGTTGGAAAATACGTCCACACTGAGTCCCAAAAGAAAGCTCCAAACTAGAATTCCAGACTTTGGATGGTTGCGATTAAAACTTATAATGAAATAAACATAGAGCAGGGGCGTGGCATAACCGAATAGGTGAATGTGGTTGAGCACCAAGGCCTGGGCCAGCAGCAACACCACGAAGAGAAGCAGACGACGCAGAAAATCGATGTTCATGACTAATTACTTTCCTTTGTTTTCAGTGAGTCTTGTGCCGCGCGAAGCACATCAAGTTGCTCCTGCATGGGCTTGTTGTCAATGACGCAGACGTCGCGTAATTTAGCGAAGTCAGTTGAGAGCTCCACCTCCAAGCGATAGGACAATCCGTCGACGGAGTTGTATACGTGGAGAATCTTTCCAACAGCTATACCCGGTGGGAACACTGACGAATATCCACTTGTCTCAACCAAATCGTAAAGTTTGAAGTGGGCGTGTCGCGGAATGTCGTCAATGAAAGCGCGTTTGCTGTTGTGTCCATCCCAATTGAGATATCCAAAATAGCGCCTTCCGCGTATCTGACAACTGATGTTGGACTTTGTGTTGAGCACTGGAATGACCACAGAGTAATGTTGTGATGCCAAGTAGACGATGCCTACGACACCAGTTCCACAGGCTACGCCCATATCGCGTGTCACGCCGTCAGCAGTACCTTTGTTAATAGTGATGAGGTTGTCGTGACGGTTCAAGCTGTTGCTCACCACCTTGGCAGGTATCAACTTGAAGTCCTTGAGAACCTCGAGTTTGTCCCTTCTCATCCAACTACTATCACGAGTAGTTTCAGTGAGCTTATCAGAGAGGCTTTTAACCTGTCGCTCCAAATAGAGATTCCTCTGCGTAAGTTCCTCGTTGACATTGGAGAGGGAGAAGAATGACTCTACCTCAGCACTCCAACTAAGCATCTTTCCTGCCGTGGCATTGGCCGTGGAAAACCACACGCTTCCCTGATAATTGTTGTATTGGAACAGCAACACCATGCTGATCACCTCAAGAGCCAGGAAAACGAACCAATGATTAAACTTCGCAAGAAACTCCAACAGATTTCGCATACCACAGAGAATATGAACAAATGAAAGTGTGAAAATATAAAAAGATAATTACGAAGAGCATTTCATGAGAAAGCTTTTAAACCCCCTTGTTAGCTAACAAGGGGG
>DHOP01000016.1:0-27893 GCA_002407775.1 Prevotella sp. UBA5387 | reverse complement strand
CCCTTGTTAGCTAACAAGGGGGTAATCTTTTCATCTTTTCATTCTTTCATCTTTTCATCGATTATCATCTCATCAAGAATGAGAAGCGGTTTACATTTTTCAGAGCGATGCCGGCACCCTTTGCCACACTGTGAAGGGGATCTTCAGCGATGTGGAATGGAATGTTGATCTTGTCATGCAGACGCTTGTCCAAGCCGCGCAACAATGCGCCACCACCAGAGAGATAGATGCCGTTCTTAACGATGTCGGCATATAATTCGGGAGGAGTGGTCTCCAATGCAGATAACACAGCGTTCTCGATCTTGGCCACAGTTTTGTCGAGACAATGAGCTACCTCCTGATAACATACAGGTACTTCCATCGGAAGCGCAGTGATGCGGTTAGGTCCATGCACGATATAATCCTCGGGAGCCTCGTCGCCAAGGTCTGTCAATGCGGAACCTACATGTATCTTAATGCGCTCTGCCATGCGCTCTGATACCTTTACATTATGCTGTCTGCTCATGTATTCCTGGATATCTGCAGTAAGATCGTCGCCGGCAATACGTATAGAATTATTGCTCACGATGCCACCAAGAGAAATCACAGCAATCTCTGTAGAACCACCGCCGATGTCAACAATCATGTTGCCTTCGGGGGCTTCGACGTCGATGCCGATACCGATGGCAGCTGACATTGGCTCAAAGATGAGGTAAACGTCACGTCCACCTGCATGCTCGGCAGAATCTCTCACGGCACGAAGCTCCACTTCAGTAGAGCCCGATGGTACGCCGATGACCATACGTAGTGATGGCGAGAATAGACGAGAACCTGTGTGTACCATTTTGATAAGGCCACGCATCATCTGCTCACAGGCTGTAAAGTCGGCAATGACACCATCGCGCAAAGGACGGATGGTACGTATGTTGTCGTGTGTTTTCTCATACATCATCTTGGCCTCCTCGCCTACGGCAATCATCTTGTCGGTACGACGGTCCAAGGCCACCACAGAAGGCTCATCTACAACAATCTTATCATCACTGATGATGATAGTGTTGGCAGTGCCTAAGTCCATGGCAATTTCCTGTATAAACGAAAAAAATCCCATTGCTTTAAATCATCTTTCTGAACAATCCTGTTCCCGTTCGGGGTATGAGACAGAGTCGCTGGGGTGTCCAGATGGTTAGATATTTTATTTTAATCTTTATTTGCTAACTTATAGAAAGGTAGGCTTTTGTGGTCAAAGAAGACTTAAGCCTTCTCAAACCAAGCGTGGATAGCAGTGTCGTAATGACTACTCACACCGAATGCGTGGGTAGCGAACATCTGACGATCCTCAAAGTCTGTACGTGCGCCCTTCTTGTTGAGAATATCCAAAAGTACACTATACTCAGCCTTACTTGGCACAATGACTACATCTTTGAAATTCTTTGCCCCAGCGCGGATGAGCGAGATGCCACCGATATCGATCTTCTCTATGATATCCTCTGCAGATGCGCCACTAGCCACCGTCTGCTCAAAGGGATAGAGGTCCACAATGACCAAGTCAATGGAAGGTATCTCATACTGTTGCATTTGTTGCTGGTCGCCTTTATTGTCACGGCGTGCGAGGATGCCTCCGAAAACCTTCGGATGCAAAGTCTTCACTCTACCACCAAGAATTGAAGGATAGGAAGTAACGTCCTCAACCTTTTCACAATCATAGCCCAAGCCTGTGATAAAGCTCTGGGTGCCACCAGTACTAAGGAATTTCACACCCTCCTCATGGAGTTTCTTAAGCAACTCCTCAAGTCCATCTTTATGGAACACTGATATGAGCGCTGTCTTAATTTCTTTTGTTTCAGCCATATAATTACGTACGTATAGTTCCGATATCTACATCTTAGAAGGTGCAAAGTTAGTCATTTTTGGTTAAAGAATCACCCGAAAACTTATAATTTATATTGACTGAACGTTAAATAGTTGCAATCTCAATTCTAAGTTTGCAAAGATAATTCAGGTTGCTCGATTGAACCTTAATCAATGCGGGCAGATGTTTATAGATGATGAGTGTTTGCGAAAGGATAGCTTTGGCACTGCGATTCATATCGAATCGCGATGCGTTCGGGCATTAAACGCAGCGCGATTGATGCCTAATCGCGATGCCATTAGATACTAATCGCAAGCCCGTTCGTACCTTATCGTAAAGGAAGGTTGTTGAGGTCGCCAATCCGAAGAGTTATTGCCTAAATCAAATAGATATTAGTCCGTCAGATGATAATATCTATTTGGTGCAATTTCACATCATTTTTTGGTTTCTCATAATTAAATTATTGGAATCACTATATTTTGGAATAATTCGGGTATATTTGTGATAAATTTTAACATAGCATGGAAATGATAAAGAGACAATGGATCTTTGGTTGCTTGTTGACCTTATCTATGACAGCATCGGCTCAACGCCCCGACTACCCAATAACGGCAGGGCCATACTCCAGTTCTTGGGAAAGTGTGAGCCAGTGGACCTGTCCAGAGTGGTTCGAAGATGCTAAGTTTGGTATTTGGGCACACTGGGGACCACAGTGCCAGGCTGAGGACGGCGACTGGTACGCACGCCACATGTACTATCCTGACACACAGCAATGGAAATGGAACACCTCCCACTTCGGGTCACCCGAAGTCTTCGGACTCAAGGATCTTATTCATGCCTGGAAGGCAGAGCGCTGGAATCCAGATAGTTTGGTGAAGCTTTACAAAGATGCTGGAGCGCGCTACTTTATGGCATTGGGTAATCATCATGACAACTTTGACCTTTGGGACTCGCCCTATCAGGAGTGGAACTCTGTGAACCTGGGCCCCCAAAAAGACCTCATTGGTGGGTGGAGCGAGGCTTGCAAACGTTATGGACTGCCCTTGGGTGTGAGCATCCACGCGAGTCATGCATGGATATGGCTGGAGCCTTCTCAGCCTTACGATGGCAATCTGACCAAGGCAGACGGTTATGTAAAGAACCCCGACGGTACTGACAAGTGGTGGAAGGGCTATGATCCACAGGATCTTTATGCGCAGAATCATCCTCACAGTACAGGTTGGGAAAATCGTGGCACTATCCATAGTCAATGGGGTTGGGGAAATGGGGCAGCCCAACCATCTCGCGAGTACATGATGAAGCTGCAGAATCGTGTGCTCCAATTGATTGCTGATTATGATCCGAAGATGATCTATTTCGATGATACCGTCTTTCCGTTCTGGGGTGTTACCGACAGTATCGGTTTGAACATTCTCTCTGACTTTTACAACCACAGTGCTCTAATGAATGCTGGTAAACAGCAGGTTGTGGTGATGGGAAAGATTCTCAACGATGACCAAAAACAAGCGTTGCTATGGGATGTGGAGCGCGGTATTCCCGATCGGCCCCAGGCTCGTCACTGGCAGACATGTACCTGCATCGGTGATTGGCATTACAATCAAAGCACTTACAACAATAATCGTTACAAGTCGGCGGCTCATGTCATCCGCATGTTGGTAGACATTGTGTCCAAGAATGGCAACCTCCTGCTCAGTGTGCCCGTGCGTGCAAATGGTACGATAGATGAGAAGGAGGAGGCAATCGTCAAGGGAATAGGTGCATGGATGAGAGTTAACCAGCAGAGCATCTATTCCACTCGACCATGGAAGACCTTTGGTGAGGGCCCACTTGCCGAGGCAGTCAATCCGATGACGGGGCAGGGATTCAACGAAGGCATCAAATATTCTGCTAAGGATGTTCGCTATGTGGTGCGCAAAGACACCGTCTTTGCTACGATCATGGCTTGGCCCGAGGCTGTGATGTATAGCCTGAAGGCATTAGCCAAGAAATCTCCTTACTATAGTGGAAAGGTGGCCAAAGTGACCTTGCTCGGTCATGGAACAGTAAAATTCAAGCAGACCAATGATGCACTGCTCGTGGATGTGCCAGCTACCCATCCCAATGAGATTGCACCTGTTTTCCAAGTCAATTTTCGTAAATATATCCCGACAAATCAGGCAACCAAGTAAAGCTGAGTAACAATGAAACAGCACCTCTTTTCTTTGGTCGCTACCCTTATGGGTGCGTTTGGCTTTCTCTCCTGCGGGGCACAACAAACAGTTGGAGACGACACATTTACAACGGCCAACGGCAAGATGGTTAGGATTGTTCCTTATTACCATGCCTGCCTAATGATAGACTGTGATGGCTACAAAATTCAGGTTGATCCAGTGGCCAACGCACAATATTCTTATGACAACGTAGGACCAACGTCGCTCATTCTGATTACCCATGAGCATGGCGACCATTTCAACAAGGCTACAGTGGCAAAGTTACGTGGGGCGGACACCAAGATCATTGCCAACCCAGATGTGGCCAAGCAGATAGAGGGTAGTCAAGCAATGAGTAACGGCGATACGCTGACATTGGCGAATGGCATCCACATTAAGGCTGTTCCGGCATTTAATATTACACCCGGCCACACTCAGTATCATCCTAAAGGGCGTGACGACGGCTATATCATTATCGTCGATGACCTCACTATTTATGTCGCTGGTGATACGGAGGATATCGGGGAGATGGCTGATTTGAAAGGCAAAGTTGATATCGCTTTCTTGCCGTGCAACCAGCCCTATACGATGACGCCCGAACAACTCGTCAAGGTGGCGCGTATCATTCAACCCAAGATTCTATACCCCTATCATTATGGTGATACCGACCTTAGTGGAGTAGCTGCCCAACTTGGTGGTATCGATGTGCGAATGAGGGGAATGAAATAAAAACTTTAGTAATTGTCTAAAGGGCTTTTTCGCGCTCTAAAATAGTGTCCATCTCTTGACGTCCGAGCGCAATAAGTTCTTTGGACTTGTCAAAATCAAAAAGTCCAAACTCTTCTAAAGGCATCTCAAGTGAGATATCCGGAGGAGTGAGGCGTAATGCCGTCTGTGTATTATTCTCTATGGAGATCTTGCCTACGCGGAAGAGTAGGTGCATGTAGTTTACGGAAAAGTTAGCCGTAAACAGCGGTATCTTTTCCCAGACACGTCTTTCAAAGTCATTCTTCGGTTGTCTGCGATTGCAGATGAAAGAAGTGTCGAGGGCGTTATCAGGTGCACTGACGTTGACCGACACAAGCCAGTCATGCTTCTTTCGTATCACACAGTCGAGGGGAAGTACATTGTGTACGCTTCCATCTACAAACATTTTCTTACCGTCTTCCACAGGTTTGAACACCCCTGGGATGGAGATCGAAGCGCGGATGGCATCCTTGAGAGGACCGGTACGAAATACAACTTGTTTGCCGCTTACGATATCGGAGGCGGGACAGCAGAATGGTATGGGTAGGTCTTCTATTGCCAAATCACCAATCATGGCATGAAGAAGTCCCATCAGCTTATCCCCTGTGGCAATGTGTCCCAAACCTGGAGAGATGTCAACGAGTTGCAGGATCTGCTTTCGGGTGAGTACTTCGAGGATACGTTCCAACTCATGCAACTTGCCAGCAGCATATAGACCACCCACCAACGCCCCTATTGAAGTGCCGGCAATCGAGGTGATATGGAAGCCGTGAGCCTCAAGCGACTCTATCGCTCCAATGTGTGCGAGCCCACGTGCTCCGCCCCCACTGAGCACTAGAGCCACGTCGTGACTTTTGAAGAGACGCGTGACCTTCTTCCGTATATTTTGAATATTGATCATTGATTCTTTCTATAACTGATGACCGCCCAAATGTCTACCAATATGGCAATGATGCCAAGACGCATTGCAGGAACAGCGATGCTCTGTGCTCCGCCACCACGTACGAACACCGTACGGATGGCATCCATAAAGTAGTGCATCGGATTGACACTGTCAAGTGTCTGAGCCCAAATAGGCATTGATCTGACCGGAGTGAACATTCCGCTCATCAGAATCATGACAACGACAAAGAACCACATCACAAAGACGGCTTGTTGCATGGTGTCGCTATAGTTGCTGATAACCAATCCCAGTCCACTGAAGAAGAGTGCGAGTAGCAACGAAAGCGCGTAGATAAGTCCCACATTGCCTTGTGAGGTAATGCCGTAGACTGCCCATGACAGCAACAGACACAGCGTGATAACCAACATGCCAACCAACCAATAAGGAATTAGTTTGGCAAAAATGAATTCCCACTTGCTGACTGGTGTCACATTGATCTGTTCGATGGTACCTTTTTCTTTCTCGCCTACGATATTAAGGGCAGGCAAGAAGCCGCAAAGCAACATTAAGAGTGTACCAATGAGTGCGGGAATCATAAAGACCTTATAGTTCAAATTGTTGTTATAAAGGTCTATTATAGTCATTCTCAATTGTTGTTCATTGGTCTCTGGGGTGATATTCCCAATCGCAATCTGCGACAGATAGGATGAGCCCATGGCCCCCTTGATGGCATTGCTTGCATTGGCGCTGATGAGTACCTGTGGCTTACTACCGTTGACAAGATCTCGTTCGTAGTTGTTGGGTATCTCCAAGATGACATCTGTAATTCCCCGCCCGATGTCTTGCATGGCCTCGCCGTAGCTATTCGCTTTTCCGGCGAACACGAAATAATCGCTTGCAGAGATGCGTTGGATGAGCCGTTGACTCGTTGTGGAATGGTCGTTGTCCACCACCTGAACTTTCACATCCTTCACTTCCATGGTCATCACCCACGGAATGATGCACACAGTGACCACAGGGAAGATGATAATCAGTCTCGGAAGAAACGAGTTCCGAAACATTTGGATAAATTCCTTTTGTATGAGAAAGCTCAGTTTCATTCCATTCTAGTCTTGAATTTCTTAAGCGATACCGTTAAGATAAGCAAAGTCATGCCTATCAAAATGAGCGTCTCCTTGAGCACATAGGTGAAGCTCACACCCATGATCATTAGTTTGCGCATGGCAGAGATATACCATCTCGCGGGTACGATGGCTGTGAACCACTGAAGAATCTTTGGCATACTCTCTATCGGGAAGATCATGCCCGACAGCATGATGACCGGCAATAGCATAATCATGGCAGAAATGAGGAGGGCCGTGAGCTGTGAGTTGGCGAGATTACTCACCAGCAAGCCCAGTGACAATGCCAAGAGAATGTAGATGAGTGATATACCAACGATGGAGAGGATAGAACCTTCCAACGGTACGTCGAGCACAAAAAAGCTCATGGTTAGGATTGTGGCCAAGATGACAATCGACAGTAGCATGTAGGGCACTGCCTTGGCAATGATGATGACCAATGGCTGAACGGGCGATACAAGCAGTACCTCCATTGTGCCACGCTCTTTCTCACGGGCAATGCTTACCGATGTCATCATAGCGCAGATAAGGATGAGCAGCATACCCATAATGCCCGGTACAAAGTTGTAAGCCGACAGCATCTGGGGGTTGAAGAGCATGTTTGTGCTCACTAATGATGGCGTTTCGACAGGGTAACCTTTGTTGTATAGGCTTTCAATGGTGCCGGCTATGATGCTCTGTGCATAGATGGCATACTGCTGCCCCATGTTGGGATCGGACGCATCGGTAAGGATTTGTACGCTTGCATCACGGTAGCGATTATCTGCAAAGCGTGGGGAAAAGACGATGGCGATGTCTGCCTCCTGTTTACGGATGACCGTTTCTGCCTCTCTACCTGACGACGAGGTGCCAACGATGGAGAAATAAGGTGATGCGTCTAGTGCACTGATGACACGTTGTGTGGTCTCATCCATCGACGAAGTGACTACAATCGTGCGCACGTCATTTAAGTCTGTGCGTATGGCAAAGCCGAAAAGCAACATCAATGTCACAGGTAAACCAAAGAGAATGAGCATCGTGCGTCGGTCGCGCAGAATGTGCTTAGACTCCTTCAACACAAAGGCACGGAATGTTTTCCAGGTCTGTGGCTTGGGTGCAATATCCTTTTGTTTATCCTTACTCATTGCGTGTAGAATTCCTAGCCAACAACGTGAACACTCCGTTCATGTCTGACTGTTGATATTTGTGTTTGAGTTCGTCTGGTGTCCCAATGGCGCTTATCTTCCCGTCAACCATGATGGAGATGCGGTCACAATATTCAGCCTCATCCATATAATGGGTTGTCACGAAGACGGTGATACCGCGTTCGGCGGCTTTATAGATGTGTTGCCAAAACTGTCGGCGTGTGGCGGCATCGACACCACCTGTAGGTTCGTCAAGGAAAACGATGCCGGGCTCATGGAAGATGGCGGTCGAGAAGGCCAACTTCTGCTTCCATCCCAAAGGCAATGATTTCACAAGGCTATCGCGTTGCTGCTCCATGCCCAACTCGTTGAGCACTAACTCGGTCTTCTTCTTGATTTCGTTGCGGCTCATGCCATATATGCCTCCGAACAGACGAAGGTTCTCCGCCACGGTCATGTCTTCGTAGAGCGAGAAGCGTTGACTCATATAACCGATATGGCTCTTGATGTCTTCGTATTGCTTGGATACGTCGAAGCCAAGCACACGTCCTTTCCCTGCAGTGGGCTGGCTCAGTCCCGTGAGGATGCGCATGGCCGTTGTCTTACCTGCACCGTTAGCCCCGAGAAATCCAAAGATTTCTCCCCTTTGTACTGAAAAGCTGATATCATTTACTGCATGGAAAGTTCCGAAGGTCTTCACTAAGTGTTGGACCTCGATGACCGGCTCTTTTTCCTCGGTATGTTCCACCGTGGACAGATGATCAGGATTGAATACCGACTTGTATTCGGTCAGTATCTCTTCTGCTGTTCCGATGCCACGCAGTTGTCCCTTGTCCAAATAAGCCACTCGCTCGCAGCGTCTTATCTCATCAATATAAGGCGTTGCGGCAATGATAGTGATACCGCGAGCCTTGAGCATACCGAGCATATCCCACAGTTCTTTGCGGCTCACGGGATCAACACCAGTGGTTGGTTCGTCCAAGAGAAGTACTTTGGGCTGGTGCACCAGAGCACAGCTAAGGGCGAGTTTCTGCTTCATGCCACCCGATAGAGCTCCTGCTCGACGATCCTTGAAGGGTTCGATCTGTGAGTATATGGCTTTGATGCTGTCATAACCATCCTCTATCGTTGTGCCAAAGAGGGTGGCAAAGAAATGCAGATTCTCCTCGACGGTAAGGTCTTCGTAAAGCGAAAACTTGCCAGGCATATAGCCAATGATCTTGCGTATGGCACGCATTCCTTCACGGGTGTTGTGTCCATCCACGGTGACTGATCCCTTGTCGGGCAACAAGAGAGTGGCAATGATGCGAAAGAGCGACGTCTTACCCGAGCCGTCAGGACCGATTAGTCCAAACACCTCACCCTCTTCGATGGTCATCGACACGTCATCGAGGGCTTGGAGTTGGCTGTAAGCCTTGCTCACATGGGTAATATCTATTGTGCTCATAACAGTGAAAAGTCTAAGAATGGTGGCAGAATAAGTCAGCTTGCCAAATACATGGAACGAAAAGGAGTTGGGTGTAATGAAGAATTATGGATTAGGCAACACTGCGCGACCATACATGCCAATCTTGATATAGTCGTCATTCTTTACGGCTATTTTCATGGCATAGACAAGGTCTGCACGTTCGTCATCGGTCAAAATTGTCTTGGGCGTGAACTCGCTCTTGTTGGATATCCATGAGATCGTACCCTCATACTCTTTGCCTTGACCGTCGCCATAGTCTGTGCGCACTTTGATGCGCTGCCCAACTTTGACCGTTGCCAACTGTGATGAGGTGACGTAGGCGCGCAAGAACATATTCTTCGTATCTGCCATCTTGAACAATGGGCGACCCGCACCAATCACTTCGCCTTGCTCGACGTATTTTTCGAGAACCGTACCACTAAGAGGTGCTGTGATGTGGCATTTGCGCAGTTGGTCATGGAGTATCGCTTTTTCGGTGTCGGTAGTCTTCTGTTGACTGTCGAGCGTGGACACTTGGGTGTTGAGGCTGGACTTAAGCGCAGCGATTTGCTTCTGCAATACAGTGACTTGACTACGTGCGTCATCCAGTGATTTACTTGGGGCGGCACCATCGGCAACCAGTTCCGAAAACCGCTGTTGCTCCTGTTTGGCCTTCGCTAACTGTGCTTCAAGGGCTGCAATCTGTGCGCTTTGGTCAGGTTTCTGTGCATCGTAGACTTGTCGGGTGGCACCCACCTGAGCCAATTTGAGTATCAATGGTACGGTGTCCACCAGCCCCACTTCCTGTCCGGAAGCCAAGGTCTGTCCTTCGGTTACCGTGAACTGCACGAGTTTGCCATTCTGTTCGGCAGATACAGTGGT
The DNA here is from genome assembly GCA_002407775.1 of Prevotella sp. UBA5387. Taxonomy (GTDB): domain Bacteria; phylum Bacteroidota; class Bacteroidia; order Bacteroidales; family Bacteroidaceae; genus Prevotella. The sequence continues at coordinate 17,672 of DHOP01000016.1, read as the reverse complement.
CTCGGTAGCTTCGAAAATACCCGTGGCTATTGATTCCTCTTCTGTTTTCTTACAAGATGAAAGTAAGATTATGCTGATGGCTAGAATGATGTTCAGTCGTTTCATATCGTATGCTTTTGATGATTTCTGTTTATCTATTGAGTGAAGTCTTCATGTCGTACACCGCCTTGAGCAATTGTATCTCGTGGATGGAATAAAGTATCTTAGCAGAATTCTCGTTGTTGATTTCCTTTACGAGAGCATTCACATCAATGATTCCGTGGGAGAGCTTTGACTCTGCTGCCTTGCGTACATTGGTGCGAAGACGAATGATTTCATCGTCCTGTTGTTGCAGTTTGCGATACTTTTGGATGTCTTCGCTCTGTTGAGTGGTCTGCAACTTATTGTTGAATAGGAACACATCGCGTGCGTTTTCTGCATTCTGACGTTGTAGGTTGAGCACTGCTTGGTCGTTTTTACGAGTGTAAAGTGCGCCAATGTTCCAGGAGAACTTTAGTCCGATGATGCCATTTAGCGATGGCGTGTGATGCATCATGTCGCGGAAGAGGTCGTAGCCGGGGTAACCATAAAAGCCCTGAGCAAATGCACCAAGGGTGGGGCGTAGACGACTTTCGAGAACATTTTTCTGCGCATCGGTCAGTGCGATTTGCTTCTGAAAGAGCGAAAGTTCGGGACGGTTGTTGCTGAGCAACGTGGCATCGCCAAGAAGAGCGTTGTCCACATCAGCTATCTGAGGCTTCTCAACCTTTGTGACGGGTTTTCCTATGAATAGCGAGAGCGTTCTCATGAGTGCCGAGTGTTGGCTCACTAGCTCTACAGAGTTCTGTCGTACACTCATCCTCTCGGCGCGTATCGCATCAAGATCGCTCGTTGCCGCTGTACCTCCTTTGACCATGTTGGCTACCTTTTGTTCGCTGGAGAGCAACACTTGTTGCAGGTCATGATTCATCATGACTTTGTCTTGCAGGAGCAACAACCCGAAGTATAGGTCGTTCACGCGTTGGCGGAGGGCATAAAGGTTTACGTCATTCTGTGCTGCCTGCACCTCGCTCTGTTTGCGTACAACCTCCTTTTGCTGCCGTATCAGTCCGCCGTCGTAAATCACTTGTTGTACGTCTACACCTATTTTATACTGCTCTTTGCGTAGTCCACCAGTGTTTATTCCACTTGTTTGGGCAGACTTTGCCAAGTAATCAGGGAGATTAGCTACTCGATTTTGTGCTGCGACTTGTGCATAAGTGGATAGCTGTGGCAGCCATCCCTTGTCGATATTGTCTAACGTGGCCTTGGTGGTTTGCTCGATGAGGCCATACTGTCGAATCAGGGGGTAGTTCTGTTCGGCAGCTTGTTGACATTCCTCCAAGGATTGTGCGTAGCTTGAGGTTAATGTAACGAAGAGGCCTAAGACCATGCCTGACATCTTTGCCATTATTCCGAGCCATTGTGAAACGATGTGATGCTGTGTCATTTTACAGTGCAATATTATTCGTTTGTCTGCTGCAAAGATATGTCATTTATCCCTATATGATGTTATCTTCTGTGCTTAAAAGATGTCCTTTTTGTACTTGTTTTTCTATAAAAATGCCAAAATATTATCGTTTTATTTATCTTTGCATCATCTAAGTCAGCTCTATGGAACAAAAAGAAATTCAACGATTGTCGCTTCTTCAGTTTAAAACGAAACTCAATGAACTACCCATTGACGATCTTCATGTGTTCTTTAATCAGAATGTTGGCGTCGTCAAAAGGTTTGTTCCGGACATAGCTACGAGCCTTTTAAATCAGCCGTTTATCATTGATGAGATGCGTATTATGGTCATTACTCAAGGCTCTGTGCAGGCCGTAGTAAATCTCTTGCCGATTACCCTCAATGCAGGAGACCTGACTTTCGTGGATAAACAATCCACGTTTATACTTTTAGATCATAGTTCCGATATCATGGGTCAGGGCTTTACGATGAACGATGGTCTACTTTCCTTGGCATTAGGGGGTAGTCTTCCACCTTCCATTGATGGCCATTTGCGTAATTTCCATATCAGTTTGGATCAGTCGGAGTTAGACATTGTCACAAGGTTTATCAACCTACTCTATGATACTATTCATGAAAATAATTATAGTTCCAATGTCTTTCTAAATCTTGCAGCCTCATTGTGTTGGTGGGTTGACTGCATCTATACGACTCATGGGCAGGGGGAGAGTAATATTCAGAGTCATGAGCAAGAGGTTTTCGGACAGTTTATTAGTTTGGTAAATGCTCATGCAATGCAAGAACATAACTTGTCTTTCTATGCCAATCGACTTTGCCTATCACCGCGCTATCTGGGCACATTAATTGGGAAGGCGAGTGGCCGAGGTGCCAAGGAATGGATCGATGAGGCTTTGACAACAGCAATTAAGGTGGACTTGCGCCACACATCGAAGCCTCTCAAGCAAATTGCCATGGACATGCAGTTTCCCAACATGAGCTTTTTCAGCAAGTTTTTCAAGCGCATGACAGGCATGACCCCTATAGAATATCGTCGCCAAAACGTATTGGCGAAACAGGAATAGTCTCATAATCATACTGTCTCTTAATAAAAATTCACATCTCTCCTTGTTGCTTCGGAGATTTCTTCTTACTTTTGCATCCTGAAAAATCCCACGGTTCGGGCGCTATTTTTCAGGGCATCGGATATTTAAGTGGACTTAGTTTTATTATCATTATGAACAACGAAACACTATCTCCACTTAAGAAGACCATCCTAGGTGTGCAGTTTCTCTTTATCGCCTTCGGGGCTACAGTACTTGTTCCACTGCTTGTTGGGCTCGACCCAGCTACGGCTTTGATGACTGCTGGTATTGGAACATTTATTTTTCACCTCGTTACCAAGGGTAAGGTGCCTATTTTCTTAGGCAGTAGCTTTGCTTTTATTGCTCCCATTATTGCTGCCAGTAAGCAGTGGGGCATGCCGGGAACCTTAGCCGCTATCATAGGTGTCGCTTTGGTTTACTTCATTATGTCTGCGCTCATCAAGTGGCAAGGCAAGCGACTTCTTGACAAGCTCTTCCCACCAGTCGTGATTGGGCCTGTCATTATACTTATCGGCTTGTCACTCTCTACATCTGCTGTAGATATGGCAAAGAACAATTGGACGCTTGCCTTTATAGCTTTGGCAACAGCAATAGCTATTCTTTCCTTCACCCGTGGACTTATCAAGTTGGTGCCTGTAATTATTGGTATCATAGTTGGTTACATCGTGGCACTCTTCATGGGGGTAGTAAATTTGGATCCTGTCATTTCTGCACCATGGTTTGCATTGCCACCATCGATACAGCATTTCCATTTGCCTGAGTTTGCTTGGGAGCCATTCTTCTATATGATTCCGGTGGCTATCGCACCTGTGATAGAACATATCGGAGACATTTATGTGGTGGGTGCCGTAGCTAAGAAGGATTTTGTAGCCGATCCAGGCTTGCACCGTACTATGCTTGGTGACGGTTTGGCGTGTCTTGCTGCTAGCTTTCTAGGAGGCCCTCCTGTAACCACATATTCAGAGGTTACTGGCGCAATGAGTATTACTAAGGTAACTAATCCTCAAGTAATACGCATATCTGCCGCCACGGCCATCGTATTCTCAGTTATCGGCAAATTATCGGCATTACTGCAAAGCATACCTCAAGCCGTTTTGGGAGGTATCATGCTGTTGCTTTTTGGCACCATTGCCAGTGTGGGCATCCAAAACCTTATCCAACACAAAGTGGATTTGTCAATTACACGTAATATCATTATCCTCTCAGTAACACTTACTATGGGTATTGGTGGAGCAGTGTTGAGCTGGGGCAACTTTGCTATCAGTGGTATCGGATTGAGCGCTATCGTAGGTGTGTTGTTAAATCTTCTGTTGCCAAAGGATAAATCCGAGGCATTGTCACCGGTCGAAGACCAAGAAAACCCTGGTATCTAGAGTAAATAGGTACTGACGGTCATGGTACAACAAACTAACTTCAGTCTTGGACCCTTTGAACGCGGGTTTCACTTGGTGACAAGCGAGGTGATGCGTCATATGCCTCAGTTGCCACAGGCAGGTGTGCTGCATCTGTTCGTACAACACACCAGTTGTGCGCTCACTATCAATGAGAACTTCGACCCGGATGTGCGCCTTGACTTGAAGACTATCATGAATCGTCTAGTGCCCGACGCTGATAAAGCCTACCTACACCAAGACGAGGGACCTACTGACATGAGTGCCCATGCCAAAAGTAGCATGATAGGAGTTTCCGTTAGCATACCCATCGTAGACGGACATTTGGCCCTTGGCATCTGGCAGGGTATTTATCTTTGTGAGTTCCGCGAGCATGCAGGTGCCCGACACATAATAGCCACCATACTGTCTTGATAACTTTGAAGGGTTGGAAAGATTAGTTTACATGAACAAAATATTATGAAGGCTAATCATAACTTACGCTATCACTTGCTAGCAATAGCTGTTGTGTTGATTTGGGGTTGTACATTTGTTAACTCCAAAGTTCTGCTTATGAATGGCCTAGAGGCACATGAGATATTCACCTTCCGCTTTCTCTTCGCTTACATTTGTATTTGGTTTATTTCTCCGCGAAAGCTTTGGGCCAACTCGTGGAAAGACGAACTGCTCATGGTGCTGCTTGGGGTGACAGGTGGGTCGTTATATTTTGTCACCGAAAACGAGGCTGTCCGCATCGATTATGTCAACAATGTGTCCTTCATTGTGTGTACTGCGCCGCTATTGACGATGCTGCTTGCCCTTGCGTTCTTAAAAAGCGTGAAGGCCACGCGTAAACTTGTCATCGGAGCAGTAGTGGCAACTCTTGGTGTCGCTTTGGTGGTATTCAATGGCCACTTCTTACTCAAACTCAACCCCCTCGGTGACTTCTTAGCCTTGTGCGCTGGCCTTAGCTGGGCTGTTTACAGTCTGATGTTGCGACGAGTGTCGCACTACAGCGCTGTCTTTGTTACGCGCAAGGTGTTCTTTTATGGCCTTATCTCTGTTCTTCCAATGTACTTTTTCCGTCCTTGGAAGTTTCCATTGGAAGGATTTTTCAAACCTGAAATATGGGGAAATCTTTTGTTTTTGGGCTTTGTGGCAAGTTTCGCCTGCTTTATTCTCTGGAGCTGGGTGAGCAAAAAGCTTGGCGCCCTCACTGCTAGCAATTACATTTATCTTAACCCTGTGTCCACGGTTGTGTTTTCAGCATTGTTTCTTGACGAGCACATGACATTGTTGGCCTACTTGGGTTCTGCACTTATTCTTCTTGGAGTATATCTTTCCAATCATGGCAATCCAAATGGTTCGCCCATCAAACAATCGGCGATTGAGGTCTAAGACCATAATCCTTGACATGTCGTCCGACTTTACCTGATGTTTTAAATTGGAATAAAATTAGACGTAAATATGTAATTTCCTAAATGTTTTATTATCTTTGCATATAGAATATCAAGTCCAATACGCTTGGTTTTGATGGAAAAAGATGCATTAGTTCCAACGCAATGCGCCTATGGATCGAATGCTACCGACCGATAATAATTATACTAACTAAATATATTACAATAATGAAGGATCAGGAAATGAAACCCTATGTAATTGGGTTGGATCTTGGCGGCACCAATTCTGTGTTTGGTATCGTGGACAGTCGTGGTGAGATCAAGGCTACGACAGCCATCAAAACCCAGGCTTATGCGGATGTGAAGGACTATGTGAATGCTTCTGTTGAGGCATTGCAAATTATTATTGACCAAGTTGGAGGTATCGATAAGATAAAGGGAATGGGTATCGGTGCACCAAATGGTAACTATTATAAAGGTACCATTGAATTTGCTCCCAACCTCACATGGGGACACAATGGTGTAGTACCTTTGGCTGATATGTTTTCTAAAGCCTTAGGCATTCCCGTAGGATTGACCAATGATGCCAATGCAGCTGCTATCGGAGAGATGGCATACGGCGTTGCTCGTGGCATGAAAAACTTTATTGTTATCACTCTCGGTACAGGCGTTGGCTCTGGCATTGTGATTGATGGCAAGGTGGTTTATGGCAGCGATGGCTTTGCCGGAGAGCTGGGACACGTGACCATGATCCGCGAAAACGGTCGTACTTGCGGCTGTGGACGCACTGGTTGTCTTGAGGCTTACTGCTCCGCTACGGGTGTTGCTCGAACAGCTCGTGAGTTGTTATCTACAACCGATGAGCCTTCATTGTTGCGCGATATGAAACCAGAGGATATCACGTCTCTCGATGTTAGCATCGCCGCAGGTAAGGGAGATAAATTGGCTAAGCATATCTTTGATATCACCGGTGAACTCCTTGGAGAAGCTTGCGCCAACTTTATGGCTTTCTCATCTCCTGAGGCATTCGTCTTCTTTGGTGGTCTGACCAAGGCTGGTGACCTACTGATGAAACCTATCAAGCGTAGTTATGATGCCCACATCTTGAAGATTTTCAAGGGCAAGGCTAAGTTCTTGGTTAGTGGACTCGATGGTAGCTCTGCAGCTGTCTTAGGCGCTTCTGCCGTGGGTTGGGATCTATAAACATCTCAGCACAGTCGTAAAACTTAGATAAAAGAATATCACCGACATCTCCATTAGGAGGGGTCGGTGATATTCTTTTTAGGGGGGATAATAGTGATATCAAGGCGATTGTGTGCCGAGCAACGGCATAGCAGAGCCTTTATGTAAGTGTGATTATTCGGTTATGCCGGTATGATAAAGTTGATGACAGACTCTTCCACGCTAATGGAGAAAGGTCCTACTGGTGTGCGCAATAAGCGGCCATCAATACCTACGAGTGCGTTTTCGGCCTTGTCAAAGTGTATTTCCCGGGTGCGATAAGGGTGTACGCTGTGATGATTGAGGAACTTTCCACGTACGAAAAGGTAAAAGCCCTCGAATAGTTGTGTCATCTCCGGATGATAAACCACCGACACATCGAGAAGACCATTATATGGCACAGCATTAGGAGTCTGCCCATAGCCAAGCGCGTTGCCCACGCAGACTGTCATCACCTTACGATCTATGGTCTCGGCATTGATCTTCATTTTCATGTGGTATTCCAACCTTTGGAAAATCATGAGGATGAATGAGAACATGAAAGAGAGAGTGCGTGAACCTAGCGCGTGACGAGTTTGACGACGCAAGTTCATGATGGCAGCGATGAGACCTACGTTGATGCAGTTGAGGAAGTAACGTCGACAAGCTTCCCCCTCTTTGTTTTTATACCGTATGCAGCCAAGATCGATGCGCTTAACACGCCTTTGCTTCAGACTACGGATGGTTTTTTCATAGTCGTCTTCTTCAAGTTCCCAGAAGTGTGCAAAGTCGTTCATCACGCCGTTGGGAATGACACCGATGGCAATCTGGTCGCGCAAATTCTTCTCGGTCTGCATCAAGCAGTTCACTGTGTCGTTGAGAGCAGAGTCTCCTCCGACGATGACGATGGTATGGTAGCCGTTGTTGATCATCATCTTGACCAACCTATCTACGCTCCCCGTGCTCTCACTCTGCACGTGGTCGTAACTGATGCCATTCTCGTTCAAACAACGGCGAATCTTCTCCCACCGTTTCTGGGACGAGCCAAAAGGTCCTGACTTCGGACAATAGATAATACCCCAACGTTTCTCTTCCATCATATCATTGCTTTGATTTTGTCGATTTTCTCTTCCATTGGCGACATTGCATCAATCCAGTGGATAGTGGTCCCTCGTCGCTCCATGCCTCTAAACCATGTCATCTGCCGCTTGGCAAATTGATGTATGGCTATCTCAAGCTTCTGGAACATATCCTTGTAAGTACGTTGTCCGATGATATACTCGGTTACGTATTTATATTCCAGTCCATAATAGATGATGTCTTCCACAGGAATCCCTCTGTCCAGGAGTCCTTTGACTTCATCGATCATGCCACTGTCTAGCCTTGTTTTCAGACGAGAAGTTATTTTTTTGCGTCTTTCCTCGCGGTCTATGGAGACGCCAATTACGAGCGAATCTACCGTGGGCATGTCTCTATGTTCCGCCTGATGCTCCAAATTGTAGGTCTCGATTTCGATAGCTCGAATGGCACGCTGGGCGGAGTCTACATCCGTGGTGTTGTGCATCGTCGAACCCGTCTGCTTTTTTATTGTTTTGAGTTGCTCTGTAAGCTGTTCTAGACTTTCACCTTCCAATTGCTTGCGAAGCTCAGGATTCTGAGGAACTGTCGATAGTGCGTAGCCCTTGAGCACAGCCTCGATATATAGTCCCGTACCTCCACAGAGGATAGGCCATGCATTTCGCTGTCTGATATCAATATAGGCATTATTGAAATCCTGCTGATACTGATAGAGATTATATTTTTCTCCAGGTTCGGCAATATCGATGAGATGATAGGGAATCTGTTTGTCAGAGACCATATAGTCATCCAGATCCTTGCCCGTACCTATGTCCATGCTCCGATACACCTGTCTGCTGTCTGCACTAATAATCTCTCCACCGAGATCATAGGCTAGGGCAGCGGCGAGCGAAGTCTTACCGCTGGCCGTAGGACCGAGTATCGTAATCAACTGTTTCACAGTGGCAAATATAGATAAAATTCAGGAGATTAAGGGTAGTTGGGGACGAAAAAATAAATGAGTACTAGATATTTGCCTGTACGCTCATGACAACTTGCAGGCGCATATACTATCTTCTGTCTTTCTGTAATATGTCCATCACGGCTCCAGTCCAGTCTGTTCCATTTTCTGGGCAATAGGTGAGAACACCCATTTTGCTGGCTATCGCACAGTTGCGAGGACTGTCATCGATAAAGAGCATGTTCTCAGGGAGAATGTTTTCATGTGAAAGAATATAGGAAAAGAATCCTTCGTCTGGTTTCATCTCCTTCATCTCATAACTGCGGTAGAGCTCATCGAAGTAAAAGCTTACTGCATGTCCGTCGCCCGAGAATTTCTCAGAGTCTACCCACGACTGCATGAAGCCATTGGTGTTAGACGCAAGCACCACACGATATCCCATCTCACGGAGTCGCAATAGGGTGGGAAAGCTATGTTTTGGTACCGACTTGGCATATCCCAACCATGCATATTGGCATTGCTGCCAGGTGAGCTCATGCCCTACATGGGCGCTCAATTGCTGCCGAAACTCCTCTTCGCTAATCTTGCCATGCTCCAAATCGCCGAAGATCCCTGCTTGAGTATAGGGGTCCAGTAGGGTTGTTGCATCTTGAACGCCAATCTCCTGAAACCTTCTTGTCGGTTCCTCGTTGTCTATTTCCATGATGACGCCACCGAGGTCGAAGGCTACTGTCTTTATCATATCAAATCCGTAGGTTTCAAATCTTTTTGTTATCCAACATTCGGGCTTCATCAGTAGCCAGACGAATGTTCTTTTTTCATGTTGTGAATCAATTTGAATCACACGATGAATCAAATTGATTTACTCGGTAATTCAAATTGATTTACTCGGTAATTCAAATTGATTCACGATGCCATTACATTGCGATCGCATTCCCAAAGGGCGCTGATCAATAGTGCTTGATGGCACGATCCATCTCCCTCTTGTCTTCCCGCTCCTTGAGAGATTGGCGTTTGTCAAACTCCTTCTTTCCTCGGGCAAGGGCAATATCCACCTTTGCACGACCATGGTTATCAATAAAAATCAGTGTCGGTACGATGGTAAATCCTGGTGCAGAGGAGTCCTGGGTGAGTTTGCGTATCTCGCGTTTGGTAAGTAGAAGCTTGCGGTCGCGCTTTGCTTCATGGTTGGCAAATGAGCCATAGAAGTAAGGTGAAATGTTCATCCCTTTGACCCATACCTCGCCACGGTTGATGTAGCAGTAGGCATCCACAAGCGATGCCTTGCCCCCGCGAATGGACTTGATCTCCGTGCCCGTGAGCACGATGCCGGCGGTATAGGTGTCTACGAAGGCATACTCAAATGAAGCCTTCTTGTTTCTTATCTGTACGGGACTTTTTTTACGAAGTTCCTGTTCTTGCTTGTTCATTCTATCTTGGCAAAAGTACTGATATTTTCGTCGATGTAGTGAGCTACTTGCTCGGTGAAACGCTCCTCATATTCAACGAAATCATCATCATATGGGTCAAATCCTGGAAATTTCTCATAGAGTGCATCGAACTCCTCCTGAGTGTAGTCACGTTCGATTTCCTCATGATATTTCATGAAGAGGCGATGGGCCTTGGCAATCATATGATGAAGTTCGACGAGTCCCCAGTTGCGCATCGCCTTGTCGAAGGGGTTGCGGAAGATAAAATCACCATAGCGATTGTGGATGAGCTGAATAAATCCACCAGTCATCACCTCGTCTCGAAGCATCTCATAGCCGAGCAAAGTGATCTGATCGGCGTTTAGCTCCGCCATGTTTTCGGCATTGAGTTCACCGCCTATCGCAGTGTGGATTGCCTCAGTGAACACGCGAACAAATGCATCCATTCCTTCTTCTGCGGTACGCTGCAGATCAGTTTCCTTGACGATTACCTCTTTCATATCGTTTTTTATGGTTGATAATGCAAAGATAATCAATTTGCAGTGGAAACTTTGTCAAATTACCGTGAAAGTTGTATAAATCGCAGTATACAGAGATTTTACGTAAGAAAAGGATTGTTACATAAATGAACTTTAACCTATTTTTTGTTATCAATTTGACGATTTTTCCTCATTTTTATGTATATTTGATGCAATGATGAGCTTTGTATGTCATTTTATTATGTGGCAATAAAGCTTTGAAAGAAGGTCATCTTGCATAGCAATTCTTGTGGGGAAATCCCCTTCTTTAGGTTTGCTCAGGGGAAAATGCCGCCAATAAAACATCTCACGAGAGGGGAGACGTACAGACAATAAAACATTTTACACTTATGAAACAGAACTTCACGATATTAAATTTAAAACAGGTTAAAGGCCTCATCTTATCGGCATTTCCAAATCTCAAAGTCATGGCAGACAGCTGCGAAGATATAGATGTCTTCAAATGCGAACTGATTGGCTGGGTTGAAAAGCTGCGAAATGAAGAGCGCCTAGGCGCTTATAGGAATCTTAAGAACCTGATAGAATTTGATTGTCGAGAGGTGTTTGAGCTGTCAACCGGGACTCATGTTGAACTCAATACCATCTCCTCGCTTTGGCATCTGTTGCGTGGGGATGATGTTGGGCTTACCGTTGACTTTGCCATAGATATTTATAGACAGCTGGAACGTCTCTTAACAGAGGTACCCGAAAAACCGTCTGATGTTAAAGTGATGCATTGGATGAAGCGTTGGCCATCAGGATTGAACACTAGCGTAATGCGTATTCGTGAGGCCAATAAACAACGTATCATGGAGGGACTCGTTGAGCAGATAGAACATCGGCACTCAGAAACTAGTCGATACGCATTCCCACCGGATAGCACACATGAGCAGAAGCTGGAATTAGTCGACATTTGGTGGAATGATTATCGTTTCCATCTTGCCATGGCCGTGAGAAGTGTGGCGGCATTAAACCACTTGATGGACGGAACGCTAAGTGATGAGACTATAGCTCTCTATCATGAGGCGAGGGAGAAAGGAATGCCCATCTTTATAACTCCATATTACCTCTCTTTGCTCAACACTACCGAAAAAGGGTATGATGACTATGCTATTCGGTCTTATGTGTTCTATTCTCGCAACCTTGTTGATACCTTTGGTGACATTCATGCATGGGAGAAGGAGGATGAAGTGGTTCCTGAAAAGCCTAACGCTGCAGGGTGGATTCTTCCAGAAGGCGGCAATATCCACCGGCGATATCCTGACGTGGCCATTCTTATTCCTGATACAATGGGACGTGCCTGTGGAGGACTATGTGCATCGTGCCAGCGCATGTATGACTTCCAAAAGGGGCATCTCAACTTCAATCTCGACAAGTTGAGGCCCAAAGAGAGTTGGCCTCAGAAGTTGCAAAGGTTGATGCAGTATTTCGAAGACGATGCCGACCTCAAGGATATCCTTATCACTGGTGGCGATGCACTGATGAGTCAGAACCAGTCTTTGCACCGAATCCTCCATGCCGTCTATACCATGGCACAGCGCAAGCGGAGGACAAACGCGGAGAATGATGCCAACCATCAAGTGGCCGAGATTGAGCGAGTGAGGCTTGGCACACGACTGCCCGTCTATCTACCCATGCGCATCAACGACGAATTACTTGACGTTTTGCGTGAGTTTCGCATTATGGGCGAGGCAGCAGGTATCAAGCAATTCTTTATCCAAACACATTTTCAGACACCGCTTGAGGTTACAACCGAGGCTAGAATAGCCATCAAGCGGCTACAATCAATCGGCTGGACGGTGAACAATCAACTTGTTTATAACGTGGCGGCATCTCGTCGTGGACATACGGCCAAGCTGCGCCAAGTACTCAATCGCTTGGGAGTGCTCTGCTATTACACCTTCAGCGTGAAGGGTTTTGAGGAGAACCACGACGTCTTTACGCCAAACAGCCGTTCGTTGCAAGAGCAACTAGAGGAGAAATCATTGGGTATGCTTTCGGCAGAACAGGCAAAGGCGCTTACGACAAGGCTTTTGGGAACGTATAAAAAAGAGGAGACTCTCGACGATTTTTGCAAGTCCAACGATATTCCGTTCGTTGCAACCGATCGCAGCGTTCTCAATCTGCCAGGTATTGGCAAGAGCATGACATTCTCGTTGGTAGGCATTATGCCTGATGGTCGACGTATATTGATGTTTGATCACGACCATACACGGCGACACAGCCCCGTCATAGAGCAGATGCCTAAGGTGTTTATCAAAGAGAACAAGTCAATTCACGAATATCTTTGTCAACTGAAGCGGATAGGCGAGAATCCGAAGTATTATGAGACTATATGGCAGTATACTGAGGGAGAAACCGAAAAGCGTTTCCCGTTCTATGAATATTCAGAGGATAGATGATGAATGTTATCTAGGCCGAATCGAGAGATTCGGCCATAATTTTTAGGGCGAAGACATACCAAATAAGAATTATTTCGTATATTTGCCACTGTAGAGCAGATCATAATCATAAAGGAATTTTATAATAGAACGATATAACAATGGAATCAATTGATGATTACCGTGCCCACATACTGACGGTGCTGCGCGCTGCTTGTGATGCTAATGGCAACCCTAAACTCACAGAGAAGCAGGCGCTGGAGTTATCCAATGAACTGAATGACAATGAGCTGATGGATGGAATGCCTTATAACACGCCTGAGGAAGTGGCTGAACTGCTCTTAGATTCCGGACTTGAATAGATTTAGTATGGACAAAGATAAACATTCGTTGGAAGCCTATCTTAGTGAGATAGGGCGTGAGAAGCTTCTCAGTGACGATGAGGAGCGTCAGCTGGCCAAGCGTATTCAGGCCGGCGATGGTCGTGCTGTAGACAAACTCACGAAGGCAAACCTTACTTATGTGGTGTCACTTGCCCATGAGTATGAGCACCGTGGATTGGCTCTCGATGATCTTATCAGCGAGGGAAACATTGGTATGTTGCGTGCCGCGTCTAAGTTTGATGGAAGCGTGGAGAAGCGTTTTGTCACTTATGCAGCACCTTATATTCGTGAGGCTATGCAAAGTGCGATTGAGCAACAGACGGGTCTCTATCGAGTGCCCCGTAATGTAGCAGATCCAAAGACTGAAAAAAAACGCAGTCGTGCACTATCTATGGACGCACCGATTGGTGGTAGTACCGAGCTAAGCTTGGGGCGCGTGGTGCCTGATAAGGATGCTTCGGTGCCTGATGATGCTCTCGAACGGGAAATGCTGATGCAGGAGTTGCGTGCCCTTGTAAGCACTCTCGATGAACGGGGCCAGCGTGTCATGGGCAGTCTTTATGCCTTCGATGGCAACCCCCACACCATGGCTGAGACAGCAGAAGCAATGGGGCTGAAGCGTGAACGTGTGCGACAGATTCGTGATAAGGCTATTCGTCAGATTAGTAAGCTGACTAAGAATACTAGTTTGAAGGACTATCTCAACGCTTAGCACACCGTGAAATACCTGTTATTGTCTGATATTCACGGGGCATTACCACCTCTCGAGAAGGCACTTCAGTTCTATCACACTCAGCAGTGCGATATGATGCTAATCCTAGGGGACATCGTCAACTATGGTCCTCGCAATGGAATTCCAGAAGGAATCGATGCACAAGGCATTGCCAAAACATTGAATGCAATGGCTGAGGACATCGTCGCTATACGCGGGAATTGCGATTCTGAGGTGGACCAGATGCAACTGTCTTTTCCAATAATGAGCGATTACACCTTGGTGATCGACGAAGGGAGACGTATCCTTCTTACTCATGGACATATATATAATAAGGAGAAACTACCCCCAGGTCACTTTGATGCGGTCATCACTGGTCACACCCATCGGTGGCAACTCGCTTCGAGCGATGAGGGAACGCTGTTTTGTAACACTGGGTCCATCACCTTTCCCAAGAATGGTAATCCGCCAACGTTAGCTACAATGGAACATGGTATAATCACGATGTATACGTTATCAGGTGAAAAACTCGCCGAAGCCATGATTCCAAGTAGATGACATGATTGTGAAAGTGCACTCAGAATGCGCATCAAAGAGGATTGTTTAGCTCCCTCTTTGATGTGTATTTTTGTAATCAGGTGTTGGCTTTCTGATGCCATGCCATGTTGAAGATTGTTGCTGAAAAATTGTCGTTATACTACTGAAAAACAGTAACTTTGCATCTTGAAATTAATAAAGCGAAAGGAAAGGAGATTGTATGGACAATTACGAATCGGTTATTCGTACCAATATAGCTGAGTATCTGCAAGCCATTGGTGAGGTAGACAAACATCTACCTGAGGCCCCGGACATCGAAGAATTATGGGCAAAGGTAGGAGAAGCTTATCTTCCTGACGCCATGCGAGAGTTTGAAAAGTACCCCACGGTAGCTTTGGGGTGGATCATGTATGTAGGTATGGCCGTTGCAAAATACTGGGATGTGGACTGGGACCTCTACTCCAAGGTGGAGAATCACTATGGTTACCTGCGTGACCAATGTGACTTTGATGATCTGGATGACTATGTTTCGGAAAAAGTATTGCTGCTCGAAGCTTCGGAAGTAGAACGCCTTCGTCGTATCGTAGGGGAGTGTGCCGCTCGTGTAGATAATCAACTTGTCCACTTACCTATCGAACATGGCACAGAGGATGCCTTTCGTACATTTGTCGCAGCCTTGCATCAGATGTATCTCATGGGTGTGGCCATGCAGTTGAAACGTATGGGTTACCACATGACAAAGCTCGGTGAGTAGTACCAAGTCATTAAGTATGTATATAAGAATAACGCTATAATTCATTTATATAGATGTTTAAAGAATTTATTATTGTGGGCATAGGCAGCTTCTTCGGAGGCGGTATGCGTCTTTTAGTATCGCGTGGAATGCAGGCAATAGCTATTTTGCCATTTCCTTTTGGTACATTTTTGGTGAACATAACAGGGTGCCTACTCTTCGGTTTCATTTCTGGTTTGCCCAGTAATGGTGCTTATTTGTCGCCCACAACCAAGCTTTTGCTCACTACTGGGTTTTGTGGTGGTTTCACCACCTTTTCCACTTTTATGGGTGAGAGTGCGATATTAATGCGCGGTAATAGTTTTACACATCTAGTCTTCTATCTCAGTGCAAGTCTTGCCATTGGCATGTTGGCGATGCTTGCAGGTCATTGGGCAGCAAAAATGGTTTAGTTTCCTAATCCCCGAAAGTTTGACATCAGACTTTCGGGGATTATTTTTTTGACACATTTTGTGTTTCTTTGAAAAAAGCGTAACAAAAATTTGCATTGTGAAAAAATATATCTTATCTTTGCAATGTTATCCTGAAAACAATCTTTTTACCTTAGAAGGAACTAATACCTATTGAAGATTTGAAGCGGTTGCCTGTGAAGGTTATCGCTTTTTTTGTGCCTTTACGTGAAACAAGACCTTTGAAATGTTAATTCCGTGTACGCACACTGCTCAGATGATAGAATTGAGTCGTTTTAATGTTAAAAAATTGATTTATCTTACTTTTATGTCAAAAATATGATAAAAAACCTCCTTTTTGTTTTGTTTTAATATAGGAATGTGTATCTTTGCAACCGTAATTGATAGATAAAAAATATCATTAACGACAATATTATTTCAACCATTCAATATTTGTGTTATGAAAGCAACTGAAGTTCTGGAGAGTTTGAAACAACGTTTTCCAAACCAGCCGGAGTACATGCAGGCTGTAAGTGAGGTGCTCACAAGCATCGAGGATGAGTATAACAAACATCCCGAGTTTGAGCGTGTAAACCTTATCGAGAGACTTTGTATCCCAGATCGCGTCATCCAATTCCGTGTAAACTGGGTTGATGACAAGGGCAACGTACAGACCAACATGGGTTATCGTATCCAGCACAACAATGCTATTGGCCCTTACAAAGGCGGTCTTCGTTATCACTCTACAGTGAATGTTAGTATTTTGAAATTCCTTGCTTTTGAGCAGACCTTCAAGAATTCACTTACAACTTTGCCTATGGGCGGTGGTAAGGGTGGCTCTGACTTCTCTCCACGCGGCAAGTCAAATGGTGAAGTTATGCGCTTCTGCCAGGCTTTCATGCGCGAATTGTGGAACTACATTGGCCCTGACACAGACGTACCAGCAGGTGACATCGGCGTAGGTGGTCGTGAAGTAGGTTACCTCTTCGGCCAGTACAAGGCTTTGACTCACCAATTCGTAGGTATCCTTACAGGTAAGGGACAAGAGTTTGGTGGTTCACTCATCCGCCCTGAGGCTACTGGTTATGGCAATGTTTACTTCTTGCAGAATATGTTGAAGACCCGCAACATCGACCTCAAGGGCAAGCGTGTGCTTGTTTCTGGTGCTGGTAATGTTGCTCAGTACACCATCGAGAAGCTTCTTGAGTTCGGCGCTGTTCCTGTAACATGCTCTGATTCTGATGGCTATATCTATGATGCTGACGGAATTGATGCTGAGAAACTCGCTTACATCATGGAGTTGAAGAACGTTGAGCGCGGCCGCATCAAGGAATATGTAGAGGAATATCCTAACGCTAAATATGTAGCTGGCAAGAAGCCATGGGCAGAGAAGGCTGACATTGCAACTCCTTGCGCCACTCAGAATGAGCTGAACGAGGAAGCTGCTCGTACACTCGTTGCAAACGGAGTGATTGCAGTAAGCGAAGGCGCCAACATGCCTTGTACTCCTGAAGCTGTTGAGGTGTTCCAAGCTAACAAGTTGCTCTATTGCCCAGGCAAGGCTAGCAACGCTGGTGGTGTAGCTGTATCAGGATTGGAGATGAGCCAGAACTCTGAGCGTCTGAAGTGGACTCGCGAGGAAGTGGATCAGAGACTCCATGACATCATGGACAACATCCATGAGAATTGTGTAAAATATGGTACTGAAGCTGATGGCTATGTCAACTATGTAAAGGGAGCCAACGTGGCTGGCTTTATCAAGGTTGCTAATGCTATGATGGCACAGGGCATCGTATAATAAGCTAAAATTTCGACTCGCATCCATGATAGATGCGTTGGAGAAAGATAGTATAAGCACCGTGATTCATATTGAATCACGGTGCTTTTTATTTTTTGATACTGATATAGAAGAACCCAAACAAAACTTAAGTCTGACATCAATGATATCTTAACACTAGCGTCTATTAAATTCTG
>DHOP01000029.1 GCA_002407775.1 Prevotella sp. UBA5387 | reverse complement strand
GTCTAAATATTGGGGAGTATTATATACCAACAGTTTGGGTCTGTTGTTCACAAAAATGACACTTCAGAAAAGTCTTACAAAGCCTTCTTTAGAACGGCAAGCCTACTGCAAAGTGGAAAGCGAAGTCTCTTCCAAAATCGGGATGCAGAAAAGCCCAATGCTCACGTTGGCTCTCATAGGCAGGATTGATGGCTTTCATACCCATATCAAAACGTAAGATAAAGTAGTCAAAGTTGAGTCTGAGTCCTAGACCGTATGAAACGGCGATCTGTTTATAAAACTCATCAAACTTAAATTGACCACCAGGTTGATCGACGTAATTTCGCAATGTCCAAATGTTTCCAGCATCAACAAATACAGCACCATTAAATTTCCAGAAAAGGAATGTACGGTATTCGGCGCTCATATAAAGTTTCATGTCGCCTGTCTGGTTAATAAAATCAATGCGTCCGTCTGTGCCTTGATAGGTGCCAGGGCCAAGAGCTCTCACACTCCAACCCCTCACGCCATTAGCTCCTCCTGTAAAGTAGCGTTTCTCGAAAGGTAAGATTTTGCTGTTCCCGTATGGCCAGGCAAGACCTAATTCGCTGTGAAGTGATAGTGTGTTGTGCGTGTCAAAACGGATAAGATGTGTATAGTTGAAGTCAAACTTCACATATTGCGCGTATGCAATATTAAAGAAAGTGTATTGCCCGTTGTCGTTCCGCTTCTTGCCTGCCAGCTCCGATAGTCCACCTAAAAGGTTGCCGGCCGTCTCGATGTTGGCTCTAAATGCATCTATGCCGTCACTATACGTTACGCCTAAACCTAACCGCATGATGAACAGGTCTTCATAGTTGTATCGTAGAATAGCATTGCGATTGGAAACGCTGTCAAGATAATCGTGCTTGAATGTTTCGCTAATCCACGGCATATACACATAGTTCAAATCGAGAAGGTCGAGTCTATAGTTAAGATGCCTGCTCGCATCTGCCCAACGGTAACGCCATGCGGCAGAGAAAACACGGCGATGAAATTCAGGACGATTTTGCATGTCCCACATCAATGAAACCTCCGACGTCGCGTTGCTACGCTGACGGAAGGCGTTGGATAGAAATGGGGCGATGAATCTCGGAAACTGTATCTTGGTTTCTACGCCATATTCCTCATAGTTCTCATCACGATAGCCCTCTAATCCCGTGATTGCTTCGAAAGCCGTACGCAGCTCCACACTAAACACCTCTGAACCACGGAACATATTTCTATTCTCATAGGTCAAAGAAGCAGCTGCTCCAAGATTGCCAGCCGTGTTGGTTCCCTCTGGTTTAAAAGCAATTGAATGCTGCTTGTTCATGCTTACATTTATATTACAGTCAAGCAAATTGCTGTCAGGAATCTCTTGGAAGCGAATGTCTGTGTATCTCACGGCATTCATCTTTGCAAAGTTATTGTAGGTCCTTTGCAAGTTGGTCGATGAAAAAAACTGTCCAGTCTGCATGGCAGTACTATTTTCAAGCACTCGTCTGCGTAACTTAAGCTGATTATCTCCTCCATCTTTATAATTGATGTAACCAATTCTAAAACGTGGGTGAAGCGTATCAGGGCTATTGTTGTCTTCTTTGTAAGGGAGAAGTTGCAGAGTTAGGTCAATACCTGACTTGTTGTCTGCTGAGTCTGCCTGATATTGAATATAATCCTTGTGGAATCGATAATAACCCGAGTCCATTAGTACTTCTGTGATACGTTCTCTTTCCTGATCCAATCGCGTCACAGAGAAACGGTCGCCTACTTGTAATCCTTCGGCTTTGCCATGTTTCTGATTAATAGCATTCCTTTGGTAATTGTCAAGCACTTCCTTGATTTGTGTGTCTTGAATGTCGTAGTTCAAATGACAAATGGTATAAGGCGTGCCAGGACGGAAAGTATAGATGGCCTTCAGTTTTTTGCCTTTTACTTTGGTCTGCAGATCGACTCTAGCTTGTATGTAGCCCATGTTTTTCAAAGCTCCACGAAGGTCTTCAATGGAAAGCCGAGCCTGTGTTGAGTCAAAGATCACAGGTTCTTCTCCGATTTTTCTAAGTGTGCGATTAATCCATTTGGTTGTATCTCTGCCAGACAAAGCGTAGGTCCCAAGTGGTATTTTGAATAATGAAAACCATTTCGAATTGGCATGTTGGCGAATGTAAGGAGCCAAGGCTGAGGCATCAACACTTTTTTCATCAGCCTTAATTTCCACACTTTCCAACAAATATTGCTCATCTTCCACGAACTTCGTGGAGCTACACGCTGCCATCAGCGTTGCAATGAACAGTATTAATAAGATTCTTGAGGTCTTCAAATTCCTTTCTCTTTTGGATGCAAACTTACATAAAAAAAATGATAATATTGTGTCATTTGGTTATAAATGAAAGCACAAAAGATGTGGTTGATGTATGTTGCGATAACCATAAACGAACATTTGTGCATTCGTCTCTGGTTGATCTGGTTGTAATTATACTTGAATCTTATGCAGAACCACTGGTAAATATTTATTTTGGTTACTAGATTTAGTATCAAATCACACAGATTAACATGATTTTTTCACCCATTTTGATAGTTAATAGCTATCTTTGCAGCATGCTTAGTAAGGCGGTTATCAAGTTTGTGCGTGCGTTGGAGCTGAAGAAAAATCGACTTCAACAACACCTTTTTGTGGCTGAGGGGCCTAAGGTTGTCGGTGATCTGTTGAAAGTGGCTGCTCCTAAGCTTATCATTGCCACTGAAGATTGGATAAGTGGGCAAATAGCTAATACCAAACTAATGGATGAGGTTAGAATTGAGTTTGCCACTGACGACGAGTTGCGACGTACCTCGTTTCTTCAACATCCTCAACAGGTAATTGCTGTTTTTCCTTTTTTTGATGGTGACACTGCTGCAATATTGCCACAGGACCAGCTTTGTATTGCTTTAGATGGCGTACAGGATCCTGGAAACTTGGGAACTATCATTCGTGTTGCCGACTGGTTTGGCATTGAGCATTTATTCTGTTCTGAGGACACTGCCGATGTGTATAATCCCAAGGTAGTACAAGCAACGATGGGCAGTATTGCGCGTGTCGGGGTACACTATCAGAATCTCTGCCATCTTCTCGATGGTCTTCCCAAGGACTTTCCTGTATATGGAACATTCCTTGATGGAGAGAATATATATGAGCAGGAGTTGTTAACACATGGGCTAATTATCATGGGCAATGAGGGGAACGGGCTTTCTCATGAGGTAAGTCGCCGTCTAAATCATCGTCTTTATATTCCCAACTACCCAGCTGATCGCGTAACCGCAGAGAGTCTCAACGTAGCAATTGCAACGGCAATAGTATGTTCAGAGTTCCGAAGACCTCACCAACCCTAGTAAAAGGTAAGCAACAATGTATTTGGAGGTTAAGTGCCTGATTCTGAAATTGATATCTGTTGCTGAAAAATTAGTTTATCGGTGTCTTTCAGTTTTGGACAGCTCAGTCAAAAATAAACATTTCAGATTGTTCAACTCAAAGTTTTATGAAGCTTAAAAAAGTATTCTATTGAACATGGAAACAGAACTATATAAAATAAGAAATGTGGCTGCCTGCATTAAGGCATCATACGATCTTTTCAGCACCAATATCGCGAAGTTACTGAAGCGCACATGGCTTCCCATTCTTGTGATGTCAATTCTCTTGGCTGTAATGCAGGCAGTTTTCACATCATTTGGGGCAAGAGAGAACCCTCAAGTCTTGACACCTTCGATCTTATTGACTTTTTCGCTTGTGGGAATCGTAATTGGTTTGGCTTTAATTGCTGTTTCTGTGTGGTTAGATACCACGATAGTAGGCTTGTTAAATGGTAAAAGCTTCAAGACCAATTTCCCTCGTGTTACCCGTCTTGCTTTGGTGAACATTGGTATAGTAGTGCTAGCGGTTATTGTGATAAAGCTGTTGGTTTCACTACCTTTTATTATGGCAAAGGGTGCACCTACAGCCAACGACATTGCTATCAGCTATGGTTTAGTCTTGGCATTCATGGTTATAGTTGCTATTAGTACGTTGCCCTTGGGCTATGGATATATGAAATACGTCATAGAACCCAATACCAAACTTCACACCGTCTTTGGGCGTAGCTATTGCGATGGCTGGCGCTACTGGGGTTATCTTTTTGTCCTCACCCTGCTTGCTGGC
This sequence comes from Prevotella sp. UBA5387, assembly GCA_002407775.1. GTDB lineage: Bacteria > Bacteroidota > Bacteroidia > Bacteroidales > Bacteroidaceae > Prevotella. Next base: position 6,027 of record DHOP01000029.1, on the reverse strand, counting down.
ATTCTTCTTGGCCTTCTTTACTTCGTGGTGATGATGCCAAGTGCCGTCATAGAGTTTTCAACCACACTTGATCGACAAGGCATTGCCATGGGCGACCAGAGTGGAATGCCTTCGCATATTGGTCTTCTTTCTTTTGTTACGACCATGATATGTGCCGCTATTTGGAGCTTCATGGCCATCTGGTTGATGATGGTTTATTATTATGCGTACGGTCATATTGAGGCTAAGATTACAGCTAAAAAACATAACAAGACTTCCCTGTTTGAAGTAAAAGGGGTGGAAAGTGAGGGCCAAAAGCAAGGCAATGCAAACTAATTAAAAACCATAGAATCATGCAGAAAGTACTATTCATAGATCGCGACGGTACCCTCATAGAGGAACCTCTTGACGAACAGATAGATTCCTTTGAAAAATTGAAATTCACTCGTGGAGTGTTTCGCAACCTTGGATTTATTCAAAAACATCTCGACTTCAAGTTTGTGATGGTGAGTAACCAAGACGGATTGGGTACATCGTCTTTCCCAGAGGAGACTTTCTGGCCTGTACAGCAATTCATTCTGCAAACTCTTGAGGGTGAAGGAATCACCTTCGATGACATACTCATAGACCGACACCGCCCAGAGGACAATTCTCCGATGCGGAAGCCTGGTACCGGAATGCTTACGGCGTACATCGGTAATGACACCTATGACTTGGCAGGTAGCTATGTTATTGGCGACCGCGATAGCGATGACGAGTTGGCAAGAAATCTAGGATGTAAATCTTTGATTCTTGGACGCGATGGCCTCGACTGGGACAAAATAGCGGAATTGCTATTCGCAGGTGAACGCATTGCAGAGGTAAGGCGCACCACAAAGGAAACCGATATATATGTGAAGATTAATCTGGACGGGTCTGGCAAGACCGATGTCTCTACAGGATTGGGATTTTTCGATCACATGCTGGAGCAGATAGGTAAGCATGGTATGATGGATCTCACCATTCATACTAAGGGTGATCTGCAAGTTGATGAGCACCATACCATCGAAGATACTGCGCTTGCCCTTGGCGAATGTCTGCTTCACGCCCTTGGCGATAAGCGTGGAATAGAACGCTATGGCTATTGTTTGCCGATGGATGATTGTCTCTGTCAGGTGGCACTTGACTTCGGGGGGCGTCCCTGGCTGGTATGGGATGCAGAGTTTAATCGTGAAAAAGTAGGAGAGATGCCTACTGAAATGTTCCTTCATTTCTTTAAGAGCATAAGCGATGCGGCCCACATGAATCTTAACATCAAGGCTGAAGGGCAGAACGAGCACCACAAGATAGAAGGCATCTTCAAAGCTTTTGCCCGTAGCTTAAAGATGGCAGTGCGTCGTGATATCTACCACTACGAGTTGCCATCGACCAAGGGTGCTCTATAAGAGATTTTTAAGTTCATAGCGATTGAGCTGCCATGCAGTTGTGATAAATATTATTTCACGGTGTGATTCAATTTGAATCACGCCGTGTTTCAATTTGTTTTACTGAGTGAATCAAATTGATTCATCTCGTGATTCAATTTGAATCACACAATAGAAGCGGACATTTAGTATTGCATGCTGATAACCAGAACTCGGTTCCACCGATACTCGTGCCTCCAACTCCAAGAAGCGATTATATGAGAGCTGGTGTCTTGTCCTAAAAAAGTTGACTCCTAAAAAGAGTCAAGAATGGAAGAAAGACTAAAACGACATTACACATCTCGCTACAAAGGCCGCTTTTATGACCTGGCTATAAAGATGTATTTTGAGGAGGGAATTCTAATTAAGAGAATTTCGAAGGAATTATCAGTTTCGCGTATGAGTATTTACCGCTGGATTTGTATTCTTGCAGAAGAAAATGTAATTGATTCAATGCGAAAAAAGAGTGCCCCTTCGTCGCCTCGCCAGCTTTCGTGGCACAAATGCGCAATTGTCACAAAATAATGGGCTTACCTTGATCATCCCCTGGAAGCCTCTCCCCCCATGCCCAGCAGGGAAGGAAGAAATGATGAGGTTTCTGATGAGTTGACTTACATGTTTTTTTACTAATCAGGGCTGACTCGGTTAAACTTATTCCTGTTTTGGTTGACTACTCATCCCTATTCCGTGTAGAGGTTGACCTAATGGGGGGGCTCGGGAACGTTTTCTGTACTGAATTAGTTTACAGTATTCGTTTTCTTCGCAAAATTAGCCTCATCGCCGCTTTCAATCCGTAAGTTTTCATGCGGATGACATGGGCGGGAAAAAAGATGAAAACATGAAATGATTAAAGGCGATTCGATGTAGTCTGTTACCCACGGAGTCGTTTGCGAAGCAAACATCTGCGTAATCAGCGAAATCTGCGTGCCCCCCCCTTATCCATCACATAAGTTAACCACGCAAAACCTGTTATTTGCGCAATCTGCGTGCTTAAATCAATATATATTTTCACTTCATGGTTTTGAAACGAATCATTCACTGAAAATTTATTTTCTCCGTACAAGAAAATTTTTCGCCGTTAACGGATGGGAACGGACATGGGGTCGGCGCGTTGTTGTAACTTTGTTCTTGAAATCGAGAAGCAAGTACGATTTGGGGCTTCGGCCCAGCAGACCTGATCACTCTGCTTTCGCCTCGCAACAAGATCGAGTGACTCAGAAGAGCTCTTTGACATATTGCAACAACAAAAACGACTATCGCATGAAGCGACAAAGCCGAAAAGGGAACCTCCAAAGTAGAACCTTATGATTCGATTCGAAATATCAATCAGGTGAAACCTCCCCAAAAAAGCCATCCGGGGCCTTTTCCTCGCCTCCATCGTCCCAGAATTGAGGATTGGCCAACCTCTCAACCTCTGAGCTTACGACTTCAAATTGATTGCCGACCACCAGCCCTTACATCGCCCTTGTACTCGTCGGATAATAAGTACATTTAAAAATGGGCTTGTCGAAAAATTCCTGAATACCTCACCAAAACACAGGATTTTTATCTTTTGATTTTTTACGGTAGTAACTACATGGTTTTTCTTCGCCTACTACGTCGTACTATCCCGTCAATGAGATGTGCGAGAGATGTAACATTAAAGTGCTTCGGAGGGACATTCAAATAGTAAGTGCGAAAAATAGTGTCGATTTATCCCCCAATCATGTTTCTTATGATCCCTTTCTATAGTTAGAAGCAAGAGTGTCAATGATAAATTGAAAATAATTTAGCCTCAATCGAGGGACTGAGGCTAAATCAATATGTATTAAAACATTAATAGGGTTACAAAGAAAATTAAACCGAGTTCGGGTTGATAACCTTGGCATGTTGATAGTGCCAGCTGATACGCTCAGGATGTTTTTTACTCGCTTTCACGGACAATATAGCTACCGCTGCCTTGATGTGTGGCCAGGATAAGCACTTCGGCAATCTGTACATGCTCTGGAGCTGATGCCGCAAAGTAGGCTACTTCGGCAATATCATCCCCTGTAAGAGGCTTGATGCCCTTGTATACCGTGTCTGCTCGGGCATCGTCTCCGTGGAAACGCACATTGCTAAAGTTGGTCTCTACCAACCCTGGCTTGAGGGTCGTAACACGCACGGCGCTTTGTGCCACATCAATGCGTAGTCCATCGGAGATGGTTTTTACGGCAGCTTTTGTAGCACAATACACATTGCCATTTGCATAGGCAGCATCGCCAGCAACACTGCCGACGTTGATGACATGTCCATGATTACGCTGGACCATGCCAGGAACAATCAGCCGCGTCATGGTGAGCAGTCCCTTGATGTTGGTGTCTATCATGCGGTCCCAGTCGTCAGGGTCACCCTCGTACTCAGGTTCCAAACCTTGTGCAAGTCCTGCATTGTTGATGAGTACATCTATAATGCGCCACTCTTCAGGTATCGAGTCGATTGCTTTACGTGTGGCATTGCGGTTACGCACGTCAAAGCAGAGAGTCAATACTTCTGTATCTAAGCTGTTCTTTAATTTTTCCAACAACTCTGAACGGCGACCTGTGATAATGAGTCGGTAGCCTCCAAGTGCAAATCTGCGCGCGCAGGCTTCACCAATGCCGCTTGTGGCGCCTGTAATCAATACTGTGGGTTTCATTCTTACTTGATGTTTTATTCAATTTACAACGCAAAGGTACTAAAGCGATATTAAAATAAGGTAAAATGATAGGGGTTTTGACTGAAAATCATTATATTCGCATCAAATTATTCTAACATGAAAAAGATATTAGGATTGTTGGCCATTTTACTTAGTCTAATAGCTTGCTCTACTTCAAAGACTTCAGAAAAGAAGGCTGCTACGGCGAGAATGGTGTATGGGCAAGTGATGGACTCATTGAACAGTTCTTCATATACTATCCTTTTGGACTATGTGACACCCAGAAGGATGAAACCTCAATTCCTCACTTCTGGTTATAGGGTTAAGATTGATGGAGATACAATCACAAGTTTCCTGCCTTATTTTGGTGTTGCCTATCGTGCAGACTTCAATGGGCGAGACCGTAGCCCGCTCGACTTTAGAGCGCCCATTTTAAGTTATAAATCAGAGCAGGTGAAACAGGACTATTTCCGAATCAAGCTTTCGACGAGACATGAGATGGAGATCATTACATATCAAATAGAGGTGTTTGCCAATGGGAAAGCGACACTTGATGTAATCTCTTCTGATCGCGAGGGTATCTCTTTCTCGGGCAATATAAACTTAGCAGAATGAAAAAGAAAGTGAGATTGTTGTTGGTTGCGCTTCTTCTGTTGCCTGTTTCCGTGTGGGGACAGACTGTAGACCATATGGCTCAGTGCTACTCTGTGAGATATGTAAAGGAGCATCTTCTCATGCAAAGTGGAGATGATTTTAATGTCATAGATACTGATATCGAGTGGCCAGAAATCGCTAACTTTAATAAACCTGTAGCGTTACAATACTTTTTGAGTCAAATGATGTTTGGCTATAGTACAACCAATTTGGATTCTGCTTATCAACAATTCAAGTCAGGGCTGGGGAGTCAAGTAACCTTTCAATTGAGGACATTGCCAGATGACCGTCGCTTTTGCTATGTTAACATGTCGGCAAGGTTGAAGAGCTATAGCCCAGGTCAATATCTTTGCTATTCTATCAGTTGTGAGTCTGTGCCAGAAAGCATGTCTCCCGTGAAGGCTAAGAAAGATGTAGCCTACGTTATTTATGATATTGCTAAAGGTAGAGTGCTAACAACGGAGAAGGTCTTGAATCAGAGATTAATTCATGAGGGCAATGTTTACCAAAGTTTTTATGTTACGCTCTTTGAACCTTTGAGCGATGATGAATTCAATGCAATGGCTGATGCTTCAATTGAGGGTGTATGGCTTGACAAGGCAAACGACAGTGTAGGGTTTAAAGTATCGGTCAGGACAAGCCAACGGCAAATCGACTATGAAACCATGTTGCCATATCAGAATGTTCGCTATCTCATAACAAAGGCTGGCCGTCGTCTTATGGAAAAAAAGCCAAAGAAAGCTGTCCCGATTCTTGAAATGTTGCCCAATAAATGGGAGGGGGACTCTATTTATAGTTTGGTCGATCAAATGCCCCAGTTCGAAGGAGGACAGGAAGGCTTGAAACGCTACCAAAGTCATGTGGTACCACCATCTAATTCAGCAAAGGGACGCGTAGTTGTCGCTTTAACGTTAAGCAAGACAGGAAAGGTAAAAGACATTCGAGTTGTTAGCCCGCTCACTCCCGAGATAGATCGTCATGCTGCGGAAGCCGTCAGAGGAATGCCAGATTTCCAGCCTGGTTTAGATCATGGGAAACCTGTTGTTGTAAGGATGTACCTACCTATAAATTATAAATCGGAGTAAACTAATCAGAAGCTTCCAAAAGAACTCTCATTAATTGCACGAATTTGGTACTGCTTTCTACTTTTTGCAACTCAGCTAAGAGTCTTAAACGAAGTAGTAACCCAAGTCGTTTTTGGCTTATATGCTGTTGCCTTATTTATAGAACCAGGCATAAACGATGAACATTCAATAAGGATTATGGGTTAAGAATGAGGGTGTGTCAAAACAGGCA
>DHOP01000098.1:7537-7900 GCA_002407775.1 Prevotella sp. UBA5387 | reverse complement strand
ATATCTACAATAGCCTTATTGCAACTACCTATGGTGTTCAGACTACGGGAGCGACAATATCGAGGAATGGTGTACAAGATCTCTCCAAAGTCTATTATGTTAATGACAATGGTGAGGTTCAAGGAACAAAAATAGATGGGGAAAAAATCACTTTCGAAAGTATCACGGACAGTTTGCAGGGTGATCAGGATAAAGATCTCTGGATCAATAACTTTGAGTCTCATTCTGCCGGGCTGAAGACATTTGTGAAGGTAGCAGAACTACAGATACCACAGATGGGCTACACAACATATTTTAATAGTGTAGCTTACAAACTACCAGAAGGATTGGAGGCCGGCTATATAGATGGATCTGTTGAAAAAA
>DHOP01000098.1:804-7149 GCA_002407775.1 Prevotella sp. UBA5387 | reverse complement strand
GTATCAGAATTCTGATGGTTCAGAGTTTAACTCGAATGCTCATCAATGTTGGTTGTCTATTGCTGATAATGAGCCTGCGAAAGTAAAGTTTATCGAACTCTCCGGAGAAGTAACTGGTATTGCACACATCAAAGCGGATGACAAGGCTCAGAGACATATATATACTATCGGAGGAATGACGATTAATAATATTTCGCAGAAAGGTCTGTATATAGTCAATGGAAAGAAAATTATTATTAAGTAATACATTTTGCTTATAGATTGGTTGGTGCCTCAACATATGGGGCACCTTCTTCGACCTAAAGGCAGAAGCATAATTGAATGCTTGAATATGAAGAAACATATTTTATTGATAGCCGCAGGTCTGCTATTTTTTTCGAGTTGCGCCCAACGTAGTATGGATTATGTCGTTAATAATGCGCTTGGACGAGCTCATTATCAGGCTTTTGGAATGGCAAAAGTCTTAGAAAATGATGTTGATAGCTTACCACGGACTTATAATGGGCGATTGGTGAAATCGAGTAGCCATTGGTGGACTAGTGGCTTTTTCCCTGGCGTTCTTTGGCTACTTTATGAAGCTACTGGAGATTATAGTCTCAAATACTATGCCGAACTTTATAGCAGTCGGCTTACAGATCAGCAGTTTACGACAGATAATCATGATGTAGGTTTTATTCTTAATTGCAGTTTTGGGAACGGTTATAGGCTGACTAAGAATCCTGAATATGCTCAAATTTTAATGAATGGGGCAAAGTCTCTGTCTACGCGATACAATGATAAAGTGGGTTTGATTCGGTCTTGGGATAATGAGCGGGATAAATGGAAGTATCCTGTCATCATTGATAATATGATGAATCTGGAACTTCTTGAATGGGCATCTCATTATTCCCACAACAAACACTTTGATGATATTGCTCAGAGCCATGCAAACAAGACGATGAAAAATCATTTCCGTCCTGATTATAGCAGTTTCCATGTGGTGTCCTATGATCCGGAGACTGGTTTGGTGGAGAAGAAAAACACACATCAGGGGTATTCTGATTCCTCTGCTTGGGCGAGAGGACAGGCTTGGGGGCTCTATGGCTACACGATGATGTATAGAGAGACACATGATAGGAGATATCTTAATCATGCATGCCATATTGCGAGATACATATTGAACAATAAGCGTCTGCCTGCTGACGGTATACCCTATTGGGATTTTGATGATCCTGCTATTCCGCATACCAATAAGGATGCTTCCGCTGGTGCTATCATGGCTTCTGCACTTATAGAGCTAAGTTCGTTTTGTAACTCACAACAAGCCTTCGCTGACAGTTGCATGAATTTGGCAGAGAGACAAATAAGAACTTTGTCTTCTAAAAAATATTTGTCTGCAAAAGGGAAAAATGGCTATTTCATTTTGAAGCATTCTGTAGGCAATAAGCCGATGAATTCAGAAGTCGATGTACCTTTAACATATGCTGATTATTATTATGTTGAGGCTCTTCTTAGAATGAGGAACTATATATATAAGTTGCGTTGACATTATCGTGATATTTTAGACTTAGAAAATAATTACTTATGATGAGATTTATTTCCGTTTGCTTTGTTGTAATATTTTTTTTTGCCTTTCCCTCCTTCCTTTCCGCTCGCGAATCATTGTTGTTGAACTTTGGATGGCTTTATCATCAGGGTGTGGTAAACGGAGCTCAAGATGAGAGGTTCAATGATAAGGACTGGACAAAGGTTAACTTGCCGCACGACGCTTCTATTTATGGTGATTTTGTTCAGGGTGAAGGAAAGCCCGCTACTTGGTATGGCTTTCGTCCACGTCACAAGGGCTGGTACCGGCGGAGCATAACAATCCATGGATCGATGCTATTTTATGATGATCAGGCAACGGCTACAGAGATAGCGGGTAAGCGTCTTCTGTTGCATTTTGAAGGAGTCTACAGGCTTGCCAACGTCTATGTCAATGGACACCACAGCTATGGGCCACAGCTCAATGGATACCTCGATTTTGAGTGCGATATTACGGATTTTCTGCACGAAGGTCGTAACGTCATCGCAGTGAGCTATGACAATACCGACTCTAGAACCTCCAGATGGTATTCGGGTGAGGGTATCAACCGTAACGTATGGCTCATAGTCACAGATCCGGTGCGTGTCGCTCGTTATGGAACATCTGTCACTACGAATGGAAATGTCGTGAATATGGTTACGGAGGTGTTGAACCAATACTCCGATTCTGTTATGTGCCAGCTCGTCACCTCTATAATCTCTCCAGAGGGGCAAGCTGTAGCTACAGATACGGCGGTGGCACCTATATCCCCAGGTGAGACGTTCTGCTTTCATAACAAGCTGAATGTATATAAACCGATGCTTTGGGATGTAGGAAAAGGAGTTCTTTACAAGGCTGTAAGCAAGATCTATGTCGACGGGCACGAAATGGATGCTTATTCTACACCCTTTGCTTTTCGGACGGTAGAGTTTTCTCCTAAGAATGGTTTTTTACTCAATGGTCATAAAGTATTCCTTAGGGGTGTTTGCTTGCATACAGATCTTGGTCCCTTGGGTACGGCGTCGTTTGATGCGGGATGGAAGCGCAGACTATCCGTGCTGGTCGACTCTTTGGGTTGTAACGCTGTTAGACTAAGCCATAACTGTTATCCACAATATGTTCTCGACTGGTGCGACCGTCATGGTGTGCTTGTCTTAGATGAATTTACTGACAAATGGGATCAGAGTCTTTATGGCGAAGAGAATGTCTACGGTCCTCATCTCTTTACGGATTTGAAGGAGCAGATACGTCGTGACCGAAACCACCCGTCTGTCTTTCTCTGGAGCGTGGGCAATGAGGTCTATGAGCAGTATCAGCGCGATTCGTTGATGCATGGTGGAGTAGAAAAGTTGAAAGAGCTTGTAGCAGAAGCGCGTCTCACAGACCCCTCGCGCGCCGTTACGGTGTGTCTTTACCCGTGTAGGAAAGATGCAATGAAGTGGAGCGAGAATGGCTATTATCAATCTGCTCCCCATCAGTTTGCTTTTTACACCGATGTGATGAGTGTAAACTATATGGAAGGTTTCTTCAAACGCGATCACCAGCGCTATCCACAACTTTCGTTTCTTGTCTCTGAGATAGCAACAGGAGAACTGGGCTATGGCTTTTTTGGTTACGACCATAGTTATGTTTGTGGACAGTTCTATTGGGGAGGAACTGACTATCTTGGAGAATCGTTTGGCTGGCCGTCGAAAGGCTGGATTAATGGACTTATCACGCTTACTAACGACCTCAAGCCTATAGGACAGAGTGTAAGGAGTTTCTATAGTGATCGACCTATGGTCAGCTTAGCTGTTGCTGATGACGCAAAGCGTGAGACGAGGGAATGGAACGATGCGAAGATCACTTGGAAGCCATTCCGCACTGAGTGGAACTATAGGAAAGGTGATACACTGAATGTACAGGTGTTCAGCAACTGTGATTCTACAGAACTGATTCTCAACGGGCGAAGTCTTGGCATCAAGACGCTCCCTCCCAAGAACAGAAAGCCGGAACTTGTTTGGAAAGTTGGTTATGAACCGGGAGAACTATGTGCTGTCGGGTATAACAACGGAAAGAAAGTAGCTGGGAACCGATTGCGGACAGTAGGAAAGGTCGTTCGGCTAGAGATTATACCTGACATTAAGACGCTGAAAGCTAATGGACTTGATTTATGTTACATTAAACTGTGCTTGGTGGATAAGCATGGCAACATTGTGCAGGATGCCGACCGAAAAGTGACGGTGGATGTTAGTGGGGCAGGAGTAAATGCGGGAATGGCAAGTGGTGACATTATGAGCAGTGAGCGTTTCCAGACTAATACCCATTCTACGTGGCGTGGCTGTTGTCAACTCATCGTACGGTCGCTGAGAACACAGGGAGACATCATTGTAAAAGTTAAGGCTCCTGGACTTCAAAATAAAAGCATCAAATTATTGAGCAGATAAGTGAGGTCTTTAAGAAAGATGCTCTTTCCACCCCTGTTCTTATCTGCCCATAAGTCATACTTGGTGGCCTTATTTCACTGTCACTTCGCAAGTTTTATCACCCACCAGCAGTTGATATTTCCCTGGGCTGACGAAGGTATTACCTTTTTCGTCTACGAACCCTAAGTCGCGTTTCACCTTCAGCTTGAAATGGAAGAGCACTGTTTGGCCTTGCTTTAGCTCTTGCTTATCAAAGAATCGTAATTCCCTCTCGGGACGAGTAGGAAGTGAAGATGGTGCTTTAACGAACCCTAAAACGGATATCTTGCCATCGCATGAGCCTGTGTTGGTAACAGGAAGATCAATGGTGAAGCTGTCTTCTACGGAAAGTGAACTCTTTGAAACAATGGGATTTCCATACTGAAACGTGGTGTAGCTCAGTCCGTAACCGAAAGAATAGAGAGGCTTGCTGTCTATGTCATGGTATAGTCCCTGTGTGGCACGCGCACTGCTTCTACGACTATTGTAGACAGGATCCTGGCCCAATGAGCGTGGAAAGGTGGCAGCCAAGCGTCCAGAGGGATTAACCTTGCCGCTCAGAACCCGGGCCACAGGTGTACCTCCGGCGATACCTGGTTGCCACATCTCGACGATAGCATCTGCTAAAGGTGCTATATCGTTGAGCTGCATGGGTCGCCCATTGGAGAGCACAACGATAATGGGCTTACCAGCCTGATGGACGGTCTTTAGCAATATCAGTTGCACTTCAGGTATATTTATGGAGGATCTCGATTGGTTCTCGCCGCTCCAGTTTCCTTTTTCTCCTAAGCATAGGATGACGGCATCCGACTTGGAGGCAAGTTTTGCAGCCTCTTTAAGGTCATTCATATCTGTGCCGTCGAAGTCGCATCCTTTCATGTAATCTATTTGAGTGTGCGCTCCGAACTCATTTTTTATGGCATCGAGAATAGGTATGATGTCTCTATCACGTCCACGCCCCCACCAGCATCCTAAAAGATCGTGACGTACCGTGGCTAATGGACCGATGACAGCAAGCCTATGAACGTTCTTCAGTGGCAGCGTGTATTTGTCATTCTTCAATAGCACGATCGACTCCTCGGCAAGCTGCTCATCCAAGGCCTTACTTGTTGGCTGTAGAAAGCGAAGGCTGTCGGGAATAACGGTGGTTTATGGATGCTTGAAAAGACCGAGCCTAAATTTCATCTTCAGTACACGGCTCGTCGCGTCATTGATCGTTGCTGGAGTTACTTTCCCGTTCTCCACCAACTCTTTGAGCCTTGTATCGTAAGCATGCGACATCATGTCAATATCTACTCCTGCGTTTATCGCCTGCATGCTTGCTGTCGTGAGGTCGTTGGCTGCACGTTGGTCCCTCAACTGCGTGATGGCTCCCCAGTCGGAGATGATGGGCCCCTTGAATCCAAGCTTGTAGCGCAGCACGTCGTGCAGAAGATATCTGTTGGCAGTTACGGGAATGCCACTGAAATTGTTGAAGGAACTCATGATTGAGGCTGCGCCTGCTGCAATGCCGGCTCGATAGGGAGGAAGGTAGGTGTCCCAAAGCGTTTGCCTTGAGATTTCCGTGTAGACGTAGTCTCGTCCAGCCTCAGATGCGCCATAGCCGATGTAGTGTTTCAGGCAAGCTGCAATAGAAAGACTGTCGGTAAGTGAATTGCCTTGATACCCCCGAACGGCGGCTTTCGCAAATACTGCATTTACATAGGGGTCTTCTCCATAGCTCTCGGCTATTCGGCCCCAGCGCGGATCTCGTGATACATCGATCATGGGAGAAAATGTCCACTCTATGCCTGATGATCGGCTTTCTTGAGCAGCTACATTGCACGACAGTTTTGTAAGTTCGGGATTAAAACTGCAAGCCTGAGCTAAGGGAATGGGGAACACGGTGCGAAAACCATGGATCACATCGAAAGCAAAGACAATCGGAATGTGGAGACGCGTGTCGTTCATGGCGCGTCGCTGCATCTGATTTCGCAGGGTAGGGTCGGTACCGAAGTAGATGAGCGATCCGATACCCGCGGGGATATTGTCTATCTCTTTGCCAACATTATTTCTGTTGTCATTTCTTCCCAATGTATATTGGTTGAGTTGCATGATCTTTTCATCGATGGTCATCTTTGATAACAAGTCTTGCACGCGGAGGTCAATAGGGACATTAGGGTCGGTATAGCTTAAGGTTAAAGCTTTGATCTTGCTCAGATCAGTCACTGTCCAGGGGCATTCTACCGCGGCATGTGCCGACATCTGCGCGACTCTTATTAGGTCATCGCTAAGTCCTTGAGGCTTATACGTGTTGCCTATAACTGATTTTCCCGTAAGCGTTTCGAACCAGACACAAGCGGCAGTGTAGCGTCCGTA
>DHOP01000098.1:0-644 GCA_002407775.1 Prevotella sp. UBA5387 | reverse complement strand
GCGTCCGTAGCTTTTATTGAGATGGTATCCGTCGCGGTTCATATTATCTCCGATGAAGGTAGTGCGTGCATTTTGAATGGCTGTGCCTGAGGGTGCGACAATCTTTATGCTGTTATCCTTCATGGCTTGTTGTGCGGCTTCTACAATGCGGTTGAACATTGTTGTTTGGTTGCAGTCGTAGTCCTGAAAAGCGCCGTGGGTGGAGTTGTGCTGGTAAGCCCATGTTTCATGCCAGATGATCTTAGCGTGGGGAGCAAACCTCTTCACGAAGGCCATGAGATTCTTCAAGTAGGGCTCAAATGTTTCGTAGCGGCCAGATAATCCGCTTGCCTGTTGCAAGCTGACATAGTCCCAGCGTTCATCTCTCAGTGCCGTAGACAGTCGAGTGTTGTCCAATTGCTGTTTAGAGCCGTCAGCCTTCACTTTCCGGTAGCGATAGGCTGGAATATCGTTCTCTGCATTCGTCCAGTGGCGTTGCAGCGAGCATCCCCCGATATACATATTGCCTACGATGATGCACGTGCCCTGTTCCATTCCAAGCTCGTGCAGGTTGTTCTCCACAGCGTCTTCAGAGAAACTGTTGCCGATAGCTAATATCCGGAGGACATGATGCTTGGCTCCTGCGCTCAGTTGCAAGAGTAAGA
>DHOP01000080.1:3715-31308 GCA_002407775.1 Prevotella sp. UBA5387 | reverse complement strand
CACTATCCGCAAGGTAAATCTGCGTCATCTGCGCAATCTGCGTGAGAAATAAAATAATAACTGCAATAAGCATATAAAATTAATCAATGAATATATTAGTTACCGGTGCCAACGGCCAGTTGGGCCAAGAAATTCAAATCGTCTCAAAGAATAGTCGTGACAATTACATCTTCACTGATGTGAGCGAGGGCTATGAGCACCTCGATATCACTAATCGTGACGATATCCGTCGCATGGTGAAGGAACAAGACATTCGTTGCATCATCAATTGTGCTGCTTGGACCAATGTTGATGCTGCCGAGACAGCTGGCCCTATTGTCGAAACCCTCAACGCCACTGCCCCTGGCTATCTAGCCGAGGCGATGAAAGAAGTTGGAGGCCTTATAGTGCACATCAGCACCGACTATGTCTTTGGCAAGGAACCTTATAACACACCTTGCAAGGAAGACCAACAAGGTACACCCACTGGCGTGTATGGCCTCACCAAACTCCATGGCGAACAAAACATCCTTGCAACTGGTGTGGAGCATCTCATCATTCGCACCGCATGGCTCTATTCAGAGTTTGGTAAAAACTTCGTCAAGACCATGCTTCGCCTCACTGCTGAGAAACCTCAGGTTAAGGTAGTCATAGACCAGTGTGGCACCCCTACTTATGCTCTCGACCTTGCTCAAGTCATTTTTGATATCGTTGAAAACCGCAAATATGAAGGCCATTCAGGCATCTACCATTACAGCAATGAGGGTGTATGTAGCTGGTACGACTTCACCAAGAAGATAGCTGCTCTTGCCGGCTACACTGCTTGCGACATTCAGCCCTGCCATAGTGACGAATTCCCGTCCCCCGTTCATCGTCCGGCATATTCGGTGTTGGATAAAACAAGAATCAAGAAGACGTTTGGCATTAAGATACCTTATTGGACAAATTCCTTGAAGGTCTGTATGAAGCGTCTTGCAGAAAGGAAATAACAACAGCAGTTATAGCAAAAGCATGTTTTTACAATATAGCAATATTTTACTGATAACAGGTTATATTGTTTGTTATTTTATTAGGATTTCGTAGAAGTCTCAAATAGATTATATATGGGACAGGATAATATTACGTCTCAAAGTAATCAGCGGATAGCTAAGAACACCTTGATATTATATTTCAGGATGTTCTTAATTATGGGTGTGTCTTTATATACCAGCCGTGTTATTCTAAATACACTTGGATGAAGATTGCGTGATGGCTTGGATGGGGCTTGTCAATAAGATAAAGAATAGAAATCAACTGATGTTTCAGGAAACAACAAAGTTCTCTAATACTTTCGATAAGGAGGGTTTTAATGGTTGTATCTTAAAGGGTCAAGGGAATGCTCTCAATTATCCAGACCCTTATTATAGAACTTCAGGGGATATCGATATTTGGTTATGGCCCAAAAAGAAAGCTGGAGAGTCGAACCGAAAGGTGATTGTGGACTATGTACACCAGTATTTCCCCCAAGCCAAGATGACTTATTTGCATATTGATTTCCCTACGAGAGCCAATGTTGCTGTGGAAGTTCATTTTTTTCCATCTTATTTGAATAATCCAATTAAGAATCGATATTTGCAGAAGTACTTTAACAACTTTAAAGAGAAGATTTCTAGGCATCTTGTCTATGTGAAGGGCATTAATGCCACAATAACTTTTCCAGCTCCCACTGATTCGTTTAATAGGATTTATCAACTTTGCCATATCATGCACCATTATTTCGATGAGGGTATAGGGCTTAGGCAATTGATAGATTATTATTATCTTCTGAGGAAAGGCTTTTCAGAAGAAGAGAGAATGGAGGACGTGAAGATTCTGAAAAGATTGGGAATGTATAGATTCGCCCAAAGTGTGATGTATGTTTTGAACGAGACTCTTGGGTTAAAGTCCTCTTACTTACTTGTTCCACCAAACAAGGAATCAGGCACCTTATTATTGAGAGATATCTTGCAAGGTGGAAATTTTGGTAAATATAATGCTGCATTTCAGCATAATGGTAGAACTATTAATATAAAGAGATTTCTGTATAAGACCTTACACAATTTGAGTCTGGTAAGGTCCTATCCTTCAGAAGCTCTTTGGGAGCCATGGTTTCGTACATGGCATTTCTTGTGGAGATTGCGTTATAGATAAAAACAGACGTTGTGAGGCTTAATAAATAAAATGACCGCTTTCGCATAATCTATTGGGGCATGGGAGATATGGATTGAATTACTTCCGTTGACCTTGATCTCTATCAGCCTCTAGTATGTTTTTGATAATTTATTCGATTATTATATAGTATTTAAGAAATATCATTTTAACATTTACATTTTATTATTTTTATGAAAAGAATCCTATTTATCGCTTCCATGTTTTTCGTGGGCATAAGCAATCTGCAAGCACAGGTAGCCTATGAAAAAGCGAAGTTCTTTGATAATTTTTATATTAGTCCGGAAATTGGTGCGACAACTAATTTCCATTTTAATCCGACATTCCCTCTTAATGGGGCAGCTGGGTTAAAAATAGGAAAGAATTTTAGTCCTGTCTTGGGATTAAATATTGAAGGATTGGTTGGCTTTGGCAACAATGGCTTTTGTGTTGATTGGCCTGCGAAAAAATACATGAATTGCAAGACCTTCATTAAAACCCTTGACCTTAGCGTGAATGGAACGGTGAACTTTACCAATATCTTTTGTGAATATCGCCCAGACCGAATTTTCGAGTTAGGCTTTGAAGCAGGTATAGGATATGCTTATCTCTTTGGTGATCAAATCTTGACCTCCTATGACAATTTGGGTGATAACAATGAGACTATTCTGAAATTTGGACTTCCAATATCCTGGAACCTTGAAGAACAAAAAGCATGGCAGATCTATTTGGAACCTGTTATTCTTTGGAACCTAACCCATGGTCCTGGCGATGCCTTTCATCCTAGCGGTGCCGTTGCTCAGACAGGTCTTATGGTGGGATTGAAGTATAAGTTCAAGACTTCGAATGGTACGCATAACTTCAAGGTTTACAACATAAGCGATATGAACAACGAACTTAACGATATGCGCACACAACTTGCCGCCAAGCCAAAGGAGGTTGTGAAGGAGGTCGTGAAAGAGGTTGTAAAGGAAGTGCCGAACACATCTGTCCAAGAAGTAAGGGTTGAAAATCTATTGTTTGTAACATTCCAGCAGGGTAAGTCAATCTTGACTAAAGAGGCCAAGAAGGCACTTGACGTTGTTGAGTCGGGCAAACATGTTCAGGTCGTAGGAACTGCCTCTCCAGAAGGTTCTAAGGAATTCAATGACAAATTGTCTCAAGCCCGTGCTGATGTTGTTGCTGATTATCTCAAGCGCAAAGGGGTGATTATTGACGAGGCAACAGGCAAAGGGGTGCAAGGTGTAACCTCAAACCGTTTGGCCGTGGTTTACGTGAAGTAAGCTATAACAGCATCAATATCATCAAGGGTATATCATCAAAATCTCATATTCAGATTTTGTGGATATACCCTTTTTCTAAAATTATTCTCTTGTAACTTTTCAGTTAATACCATATTCTTCCCCGTTTAACATTACAACTATTAATAATATGGAAAAGAAAACTCACTTATATCGATGTAATATATGCGGTCGCGAGGTCGTGACCGACGGTACTGAGACCACTCCTCCCTACTGCTGCCATGAGCCGATGGAGCTGATAGAGGAGTAAACATGGTTTACACCCTATCAGGATGTTACTTCATGAGATTGTCTTAATCTCGCTCTACATTCTATGCATACCCTCAATATTTGAAATATCGAAGTTTCCAAGTTTCTGTAAACCCTTAGGGATTTTGATTTGTAAGAACATTAGGTCGCGTCTCTTTAGAAGACGCTTCTAAATATCTTTGGCTTTAGACTCCTGAACAGATATAATGATTCAGAATGGGTATATAGTTTCTAACATCCCAATCACATCATCGAATGAAAAAAAAGATACAACCGAAATTGTCCATAAGTCCTGAACCTGCGCCTTCTAATATTAGCCAGAGCGACCTCAAATCTCTGATCAATGCTATGGCTGCAATGATGGAAGAGGGCACTCAAAGGTCAATGACTTTTCAAAGGGTGAAAGGCTCCGGTAAGAATGGCCTCAAGTTGACCTACCAGTTCAAGATAAGCCTTCGTAACATCCACAAGCCTCCGGTGTGGCGGCGTGTCACCGTACCGGCTAATTTTACGTTCTCCGGCTTTCATGCGGTCATACAGGAGGCGTTCGGCTGGTGGAACGAGCACCTCTATTGCTTCGGCGACACCCCTTACAGTCGTCAACTCACCATTGCCGAGCCTAACGAAAACAGATGGGATTTGCCCGACTACAATGCCCTCGAATTCACCATAGGTGAGTTTTTCGGCGATGGCACCTGTACGCAGAAGCTATGCTATGTCTACGACTTTGGTGACGACTGGATCCACGACATCAAGCTCGAGCAGGTGATACCCGAACTTGCAGCCCATGCCTCCTGCCTTGCCGGTAAAGGAGCCTGTCCCGAGGAAGACTGTGGTGGCGTGTGGGGATATGAGGAGATGAAAGAAAACGGCGAGTTCGATCCCCACGACTTCCACTTGGACGATGTGAGAGAGGGTGTCGAGAGCTTGCCCCGCACGGGATATGAACCGTGGTAGTTTTCAGCATCTGTCCTTGCAACAGCCCCACAGGCCAGGCACTGAAAGACTGACATCACAAACTGGGTTCGACACACATATTCAGTTCCAATGCTTTAATCTTTTATCCCAAACATAGTGACACCAGTCACAAGAAAATTTTCAAAGTTTATTAATTAACACAATCACAATGGAAAAAACAGTTCATTTATACCGTTGCCCGATATGTGGCCGTGAAGTCCGTACCGATGGTACCGAGACAGAGCCCCCCTATTGCTGCCATGAGCCCATGGAGCTGGTGGAGGAGTGATGAGGCTTAGAATGCTGTCATGATCT
Organism: Prevotella sp. UBA5387; assembly: GCA_002407775.1. Taxonomy (GTDB): domain Bacteria; phylum Bacteroidota; class Bacteroidia; order Bacteroidales; family Bacteroidaceae; genus Prevotella. The sequence goes on along the minus strand of DHOP01000080.1, from coordinate 26,341 downwards.
TCCAGAATTTATTTAGCACGTTTTTGGCGACTCATAAAGCCAAGTCTATTTTCTGTTATACCAGTCATCCTCAATATAATCTGTCAATGCAGACACCCCATTGATTTCTAGATCTTCTATCGAATATGTAAAGTTTATATGTCACATCAAAATATTGATGCAGCCAAACTACCCAATTTACTCCAGTTAGTTGATATTTTGAAGCGAAAGAGCAGTGAAATCATTGCTAAAAGAGATGCTAACGACCACATTGATCCAAATGTGGAAGAGAGTTGGCATTCTATAAATATGGAATACTACAACCACGCTGACGAGGATAAATTCATCGTCGTACAGACTCAAAAACGTAGACATACATTGAAACCGAATCTGCGTAATTGTGGTTTTATTTATAGAGGACAAAGAAAGGAGTACCCTCATATTCTCTCATCATTTGCCAGAGATGAGTATGATAGTCTGAGAAATCCTCTCGTTCTGAAACAATTTCGTCCTAAACATTTGAGGTCAAATCTGTTAAGTGAAGATTTCATAGCTCTTCTTATGACAAATCCTCTGTCGATGATGTTTGACAGAGGAATTATTTTAGAGCCAGAAAAGCGTCCATTTTTTATTAATATGAACTATTATGGTCTTGCTCAACATTATGGCTTCAAAACCGGCGTGGTAGATTTTACTACAGACATAAATGTAGCCGCATTCTTTGCATCGACGATTAGTGTTGGATATGATAAATACCGACCTCTCACAGATGAGGATATCAAAGCGAATCCCGTTGGTGTTATTTACGTCCATCCAATAATTCCCAATTTAACATTCAAGCCTATTCTTCCTTTCACGACAATAGGCTTACAAATTTATCCTCGAAGCGGGGCACAAAGGGGAATATTGTTCAACGAGGGTACTGTCCCAATTGAAAAATGTGTTCAACCTTTCCGTTTCCGACAAGAAGTTGGAATCTCAAAGTTTTTTTTTGAAAGGATGCATGAAGGCAGTGATTTGTTCCCGAAAGATTCAATAAGTATGTATGCAAAGGAGATTTTGGAAGGGAATGATGTGAGCGGATTGACTTTTGCTCAGAATATGTATTCAAATCAGGATAAACTGGATGAAAATCTTTCTGATTTGAAACAAGAGAACATCCATGTCAACTGGCACAAGCGAATGTATTTTACTCACAATATGCTCCATGATTTTGATCAAGACTTAAAGAATGGAATGTGGGAACAGTTCTGTAATCAAATCTATTTTGGTGATTCTCAAGTGGGAAAGAAGATGCACGAGTCTCTCTTGAATCTCCCGAAAAACCCTGCATATCAAGCATATTATAATATCAATGAATATTCTCGACTAACATATTATTGGAACTCAATGGACGTCAGGGCTAAACGTAATGAGGTCAACAAAATGTCTATTTCCTAATTTACATAGTTTGTGGAAAAAATCTCTTCCAATAAAACCATTGCCAAGAACACATTGTTCCTGTATGGGAGAATGTTGTTTAATCTCGTAGTTTCGCTCTACACTTCAAGGGTTGTCCTGCAGGTGCTTGGCGTCAACGATTTGGGAGTATATCAGGTGGTTGCAGGAATCGTTGCTATGTTTACCTTTGTCAACGGCTCGTTGGCTGGTGCAACCTCACGTTTTTTAGCTTTCGAACTTGGCAAAAACGATTCACAGCGTTTGGCCGTAGTTTTCGTGAAATAATGTGAGACTTCCTCCTATAGATAGGGTGGCAATAAACTCACTACAAGTGAATCAATCTATATTTACGATGTAAGTTTGGTGCTATGTTCATCCGGATTTTTTCGGGTAGTGGTGATAAATCACTCTTGTTACATCCTTTTTACGGGTATGTCTATCCATATAAGGTTCTGTTTGGATTATATTCTGCAGAACTTAAATAGGGTTAGATATACCCTTTTTGCTTTTTTGAAAGGTAGGATATTCAACAGGATTTCTTCTACTTTGGATTACGTATGGTACCCACATCTTCCATACGAATGATAAGAAAGTGTGGAAGTGCTCATTATTAGCTAGCATTCGAGCATGACAAAATCATGTAAAGTTCTATATCGTCTTGTTGTCGGTGTTCCCGCCAAGGTAAATGCAACAAAATAAAGTTGAAGAGGTAAAGCAGATGTGTAAACTAAGTATTATTGTCCCTTTTTATAACTCGGCTAGGTTTCTCAAACGATGCATCGAGTCTTTGGAAGATCAGGATATTGAGAAGAGCTGCTATGAAATCATTATGGTCGATGATGGATCGACGGATGAGGGGGCATCCATTGTGAAGCATTATCAAGGTGTCTACCCAAACATCAAGCTGTACTCACAGCCCAACAGTGGACAAGGGGCCGGGCGTAATTTGGGATTAGCACATTCCAGGGGGGAATACATATCTTTTGTCGATTCTGACGATTATGTATTGCCCAACAAGTTGTCCAATATTCTTTCCCTTTGTGACCATCTGGAACAGGATATATTATACTGTTTTGCCAACGTCTATGATAGCATTGGGAAGGCAAAGAAGTCCATTGAGTTCCATGATTTTAATGAGGATGTTACTTATAGAGGAGACAATCTACTGTTGTCAAACATTATTGTAGGTTCTGTTTGGGCTAAATTTTATAGCAGGAATTTCTTATTGAACAACAACTTGAAATTTGGCGTAGGTTTCACGCATCAGGACTCAGACTTTATGTATCGTTGCCTAGTCAAGGCAAAAAAAGTGAACTTCCTGAATGACATATTCTATTCTTATTGCTGGAATGAAGGCTCAACTATTCGGACAAAGGATAGTGCTCAGCTGGTTCATTCTCTCAAAAGTTCATTGATAGTAGCCAGCAACTTAGTTGATATGGGGAAAAGTCAAGATTTATCTGAAGACCTGCGTTCTTTCTTGATTAAACGTAAGAACTCTATGGTCATCGGGCAACTCTTTTTCTTGCTTGACAACGCCCATGACTACACAACCCGTGACATTTTAGACATCTTGAAATTTGCACGTAAAAGGCATTTATTTCCCATCAAAGGTGAATCGGAGTCGAAACTGTCTACTATATTCTCAAGAGTTGCTAATATTCGGGCAGTCTTCCTGTTGATGTTTTGGATTAATAAATGGTGTCATGTCAAAGATCTTTGTCAAAGATAAGGCTTTTCTTAGGACAGACTTTCAGCCATTCATGCAGGACTTCGTGAAGGCGTGTAAGCTAAACGGTTTTGAGTCAAAGCCCGACCTACTTCCTTCCTATCGCTTTCATGTGCGGTCTATGCTTTGCAGGGCGCTCCTTGCAAAGTACAATGTAGATGTACGCTTTCGAGCAAAAGCACTTTCAAATAAGAAGTTTAGCAAAGCCTTACTCATCGCATCCAATGGTGGAATGATATTGCAAAATGCATTCCCCTATTTCTGTGACTACAAGATAGTGCCAATGCTTTGGGACGTTTGGCCACATTCTTGGGAAAATATCTACGACAACATTAAACGCTTTAACATTACAACTGTTTTTGTGACCGTAAGATCATTTTCTGAGAAATTGAACCATGATCTGAATATTCATGCCCATTGGATACCAGAAGGGATAGAAACTTCGTATTATCAACGTGGCGAGGATCTGGATAGGCGAGGGCACAATATTTTAGAAATAGGGAGGAAGCATCCTGAATATCATGCTATGTTGGAGTCGATGAAAAATTATGGTTTGCTAGATAACTATCAGACAAGTAAAACGAACCAAGATGGAACGCTAGACCAAAAGGATCTCGCATTCCCTAATTTCCTGGATTTGACAAGTGCTTTGCCTCATTATAAGGTGATGGTTACTTTCCCCCAGTGTGACTCCAATCCTCAGCGTACGGGAGAACTAGAGACACTTACCCAGCGTTATTGGGAGGCTATGCTCAGCAGATGTGTCATGATAGGCAGAGCACCCAAGGAATTGATAGACCTGATAGGTTACAATCCTGTAGTGAATGTGGATTGGGCTCAACCTGCTGAACAGTTACAAGCTGTGTTAAACCATATTTCTGACTATCAGGACTTGGTGAATCACAATTATCGGGTCGCTCAAGCGAAAGCTGGTTGGTCCACAAGAATTGAGACCATAATCAACGAATTAAGAAATGATGGGTATGAGATTTAATAGAATTTTGTTTTTTTCTCGATAAAGATGTCTATTAATTATAAAGAAGTGATATATCAAGCAATTTCTTGAATTCTCTTTAATGTTGAAGATGATTGCACCGTTTCAGAGTAAACTATAGACACTTCTGGATCAACAGGGGAATTATTCAACAGAAAATAAGTCCATTCATTTCAAAACAATAACTTTATGGGAAGATTTCAGTTAGCCTTCTGCTATTTATATTCTTTTTTTATTGCCTTACGTTACCTTACGCTAAAGGAGGCATTGAGGCATCAGTTGCTCATCCATCCGTGCGTTAAGATCAAGGAATTGCATAGAGGCAGCATAATTTTGAGCAACGCACAGGCAAAGCTGATATTTGGTTTTAATGGAACATTGGGGCAATCTAATTGCCAATCTATAATCTTCATTGAACGTGGAAGTCATTTAGTGCTTTACGGACTGACGACAATGGCAAAGGGTACGAGGCTAATCATTGATGGCGGACAGTTGGAGATTGGACAGCGATTTTTCTGCAATGGTGATTGTTTTATTAGGAGTAATCAAAGGATTTGTTTAGGTAATGATAATTTGTTTGGATGGAATGTAACGCTTAACACTACAGTTGGACATGCTGTTTCCCATGCTGGTGTTGAGAAGAAGCAAGAAGGAGATATTAATATAGGTAATCACGTATGGGTGGGTGCGCATGCTACTATTGGTAAAAATGTGGATATTGCCCATGATTGTGTTATCGGTCAGCATTCGGTCGTAACAAGATCCTGTAAAGATCCACATTGTCTTATTGCGGGCACTCCAGCTAAAGTGGTTGCAACAGAATATAGTTGGAGGGAGTAAAGCTAATGTTTGTCTTAGGCCAGACTTTTCAGCCTGTACAAGCAGAACTCCGCGAAGGCATGTTAACAAAATGGTTTTAGGGCAAAGCCAGACCTGTTGTACAACCAAAGGTGATATTCTGCTATATTTTGATTATCAGCTCTTAGTTAATTGAAGCTATTAGGTCGATCAGGTAAAAGCCAGTTGGACTACAAGTTCTATACGTGCTTTTTCAGGCCTGCTTTCTTTATAGTCTTTGGATACACATCCAATTTTAACAAGCCTGTCAGGCAGTTTTTGATGAGCAATGTAAAGGGTCTGCTCTTGCCGTTGCTTTCGTTGGGTGTTCTATCAAAGATAGTGGAGCTGTTAGCCTTTGGAGATTCCTTCTGGACCATCACCACCGGTGGGGTGAACTGTTTCTTCCTGATAGAGACGCTTTGGTTTTTGTCGGCCATGTTCGTGGCTCGTATTCTTTATTGGGGAGTGTACCATTCTTTTCGCAAAGACTATGTGCGAGGATTGACCATGCTGCTCCTTCTTGTGGTCGGTGTTGTCTTGAACCACTTGCATCCTGAGGCTCAGGACCCGTCTCATTATCACAACTTCTTTCACTATCGCAATGCCATGTGTCTCTCCATTTTTCTATGGATGGGGAGCGTGGCAAGACGCTACGGCATCAGCCGCAAAGCGGTTTACTGTCTGGGCATAGTCTATTTGCCTTTTTGGGGGCTTTCGTGGTTGCTGCCGGTGTTTCGACCGGTGCCCTACACAGATTCTACAACATTGACGCTTCTCCAAATTCCTCAGTTTCTGCTGTTTGCAGTGACGGGGACCGCGCTGATGGTGTGCGTGTCCAGTTGGATTTCCAATCACCGAATGCTCGAATATCTGGGTCGGCAATCTCTGATGGTCTATGCCTTTCATTATCTATTGATGAGAAGTCTGGCTTTTCCTTTAGCCAGTATGATAAATCCAATGGCCAAGGTGTCATCTTGCCTGTTTTATGGAGTTTATGTGTCTTTGGTACTTATATTCTCGGCAACGTTGGCTCGCCTGTTTCGTGTTAAACCTTTAAACTACCTTGTCGGCAAATGGTGAAACATACAAATTCAAACCATTTAGAATACATTGATGCGCTGAAAGGCTTTGGCATGTTCCTCGTTGTCATGGGACATGTGATAATGTGGTCTTTTAATTGCTATGGGCTCAATTTCTGGAATCTTATATCGAGTAAATCTCTCAATGTTTGCTTGTGGTATAATGTCATCTACTCATTCCACATGCCTCTGCTATTTTGGCTTTCGGGATTTCTGTTCCTTCGGCCAAACGTCCTTTTGCATGGCGAATGCTTCCAACTTACTTGTGGCGCAAGATATATACCTTGTTAGTGCCGTTCATCGTTGCAGGTATGGTGTTTTATGCCATTACAGGTGAGAACTTCACCAAATATTGGTTCTTGCGTACTTTATTCATATTCATTTTGATGACTCTTCCGTACGAAGTGTTCAGGCAACGCTTGTTGTCGGGATGGGGTGTTCTGGCAGTGGTGTCGGATATCGTCTATTATTTGTCAGTTGTTTATATTGTCAACGTTCTCTCATGGAAATATCGTGGGGATATGGTTGACGCTATCATTGACTCAGAACACTTGCTGCACTATAAATTTTTCATATTCGGACTTTTATGCAAGCGGTATCCAACATTGCAGAAGTATGCCAGCTCTAACCTCTGCTATACGTTATCTTTAGTTGTTCTCATTTTTGCCATGTATCTACTCCACCATACTCATCCTGTAGTGTCCCATCTGTCATTCATGATAACTATTGCCCCGTTTGCTGGCATTTTGTGTGCTTATTATTTATTCAGCATGCGATTTACAGAGGGGAGCATTGTTCGGGGTTTTCGCTATATAGGTCGGCATTCTCTGGAGATATACATACTGCATTTCTATTTTATTTTTTCCGTTCCTCTCGTCGGGCAGTTTGTCATCTGCAGCATGTCTCAGGATGCTTTCCATCAAGCCATGGGCAGCACAACACAACTGGTCTATGGAATAGCGGGTGCGTTGGTGGTTTGTACTTTGGCAGTGGTGGCCATGAAGGTGATTCGCACCAGTAATCTGCTATCAGTGCTTTTATTGGGTAGACTGAACAAATCCTAAGGTTATCATTCTCAATGCAGCAAGATTCAAGAACTCGGAAAAGCCTGTTGAACGCCAAGGTGAACATGATATGCTACATGCTCAACTTGGTGATGCTCTTCTTTTCCAGAAAAATTTTCATCGACCATCTTGGAGCCGATTTCCTGGGGTTGTCGAGTACAGTCTCAAGCTTGTTGGGCTTTCTCAATCTGGCCGAGCTCGGCGTGGGGCAGGCCATTGGGGTGGTGCTCTACAAGCCTATCTATGACAAGAATCAGAAGGAAATCAACGAAATTATCAGTATTCTTGGTTTCCTCTACCGTATTATCGGCATCATCATTTTGGCGGCCGGTATCATCTTGTCATGTTTCTTGCCAAAGATTTTTCCCAATACCCATTTCTCGTGGCTGGTCATCTATTTGGGTTTCTATTCATATCTCATATCAGCTTTGCTGGGTTATTTCTGCAACTATAAGCAAAATCTGCTCTGGGCCGACCAGCGTGGCTATGAGATTACAGGCTATTTTCAAATCGTAGGTCTTTTGAAGACTGGAATCCAGATGGCTTTGGCTTATTATGTGAGAAGTTTCGTACTGTTTTTCTGTATCGAGATAACTTTCGGCTTTGTATATGCTTGGGTGCTCCATTGGCGCGTGAAGAGGGTTTATCCTTGGCTGGATTCTGAAATCAGGAAGGGAAGGCAATTGTTCCGTCAGTATCCTACGATAGGCAAATATACTGGTCAGTTGTTTGTTCACAAGATTGGAGGTTTCATCCAGTTCGAGATTACGCCTCTCATTATCTACAGTTATGCCTCGCTAGCCATAGTGGCTTTCTATAACAACTATTCCACGTTAGCTACACAAATTAAAGGTTTTATCAGTGGTGTGCTCGACAGCACTGGTGCTGGTGTGGGTAGTCTGATAGCTGAAGGGAACCGCGAAAAAACCTATGAGATTTATAAGAAGTTGCTTTCTGTGCGCTATTTCATTGCGGGTTCGTTGTGTTGTTGTATTTTTTATCTTTCCTCCAATTTCATTGCTGTATGGCTGGGCAAGCAATATATCCTTTCCGATGTCATTGTCCTGCTCATCTGTATTCAGACGTTCTACAATATTACCCGAGGAACCAATGAGCAGTTTGCCAATGGCTACGGATTGTTCAGCGATGTATGGGCCCCCTTTGTGGAGTCGGCCATATTTATTGTGGTAGCCATAGGACTTGGACGCAGGTATGGATTGGCCGGTGTGTTGTGTGGTCCCGTGGCCTCGCTCACCATCATTGTGAATCTGTGGAAACCCTACTTTCTTTACTCCAGAGGCCTGAAAAGACCGTTCTACGAATATTGGCTTCTCTTCTTCGACTATGTGGCCCTGATACTCATCTCTTATTTTGCAGCAAGTCATATCGCAGACCTCAGTGCTATCGATGGCTCGGCTTCGTGGATAAACTGGCTACTCCAGTCTCTGGTCTTCGCCCCTTGCATGTTTGTCATTAGTTTCATACTTTTTTACGCTTTTGGTATTGGAATGAGAGGCTTTGTACGTCAACTCATACTCTCCCGACAGAATCATGGGTAAATTAAAAAAAATATTACTGATAGAGCCATTTGTGCCATATCCGCTGAACAATGGTGGGGCACAGGCCATTTTCAATGGTATTCTGGCTATTAAATCCCGTTATCGGGTTTACATCCTGTTTGCGCAGCAAGAGCCTGAAGAGCGACTTCAGGCTTTCAGAGCAGCTGTAGGAGGTGATATCACGATACTTCCAACCCCAACGCCCCCCCCTCTTCCTCTCTCGTTGAAACACAGGATTGCTCTTTCGCTTTATTATCGCACGGGCAGCGACCGTTTGCGTCCCAAGGATTTTTTCGAGGATAAAATGGTAGAACCGGTCATGTCAGAGTGTTTTCAGGAAGGAGTCTGCAGGATGATAGACCAGTATCACATAGACATTGTACAGGTGGAAATGCCATGGTTGATGTCGGCTGTCCTCTTTCTGCCCGACAAGGTCAGGAAAGTGTTTGTGCACCATGAACTGCGTTTTGTGCGCAATGGTCTGGAACTGCAGACATGCGGAGAGAGCATCTATCGTAGGACTGCAGTGGCCCTGAACGAGATACTTGAAATAGGAATTCTCAACCGTTACGATGCCATCATCACTTTATCTCCTGTGGACCGCGAGAAGTTGCTGGCCCATGGGGTCACCACTCCGGTTTTCAGCTCATACGCCATTGTCGGTTCCTCGCCAGAGGTAGAACCCATCAAGGAGGTTCGCAAGGTGGTGTCGTTTGTTGGCCCGGAGTTCCATCTGCCCAATCAGAAAGGACTTGAATGGTTTCTCAGTGAGTGCTGGGATGAGCTGCGGGAGAGATACTCGGATTTTGAATTGCAGATTATCGGCAACTGGAGTGAGGCAACCCGGCAACGCACTGTGGCAAGATATCCGGGTGTCAGGTTTCTGGGCTTCGTAGATTGTCTCCGCGATGCTCTTCGAGATACAGTGATGATAGTGCCCATCACCATTGGCAGTGGAATACGCATGAAGATTCTGGAGGCTGCCGCCAATGGCATCCCATTTGTCTCCACATCGGTAGGAGCTGAAGGGCTGCCTTTTGTTTCTGGGCAGGAATGTTATATAGCCGATAGTGCGGCAGCGTTTGTAAAAGATATCATGCGACTGCAGGATTGCGCGCAGGCCAACGCTTTCGTGCGGGCGGCCCATCAGCGAGTGGTCAGTCAGTTCTCTCTTGCAGCTCTGTCGCAAGACCGGTGCCGGATACTCAGAGAGGTTTGCCCATGAAATTCTCATTCATACTTCCGGCATGGAAGGGCCGTTACCTGCGGGAATCCATTGCGAGCATCCTGTCTCAGACCTACCGCGACTTAGAGCTCGTGGTGGTGGACGACTGCTCGCCCGACGGCATCCGCCAGATTGTGGAATCGTTTCATGATGAGCGGCTGAGCTACCACCGCAACGAGAAGAATATCGGGGGTGGTGACCTTGTGGCCCAGTGGAACCACTGCCTGACATTTGCCCGGGGAGAATATGTCATCCTCGCCACCGACGATGACCTCTACGAACCCGACTTCCTGTCGTCGTTTGTGCCGTTGGCAGACAGATACCCACAGGCCGACCTGATGAGGGCACGCATTCTGCAGGTCAATGCTTCGGGTGAGATCATGGCCATAGACAGCTGCTACAAAGAGTATCTCAGCCGCGACGAGTTTGTCTATCACCTTCTACATGGCATGCGGGGCGGGGTGCCCCAGTATATCTTCAGGCGGCAGGTGCTGGTAGACCGGGGGGGCTTTGTCAGCTTTCCCAAGGCATGGGCTTCCGACGATGCCACGGCTGTGATGATGGCAGAACATGGCGTGGTGACCAGTCAGGAACATTTGGTGCGGTTTCGCTGGAGCGACATCAATATTTCGGGCGATTCCAACTTGATTGCAGAAAAAATCATAGCAAGGCTTCAGCATTATGAATGGCTTAAAACAAATTTAAAACCTATAAATGTTATTGACGAGAAATCTAATTTTTTGCATAAAAACATAGATCTATATTTACATGTTTTTAACAAAACGGTTTTAATCAGTCATTTAAAAAGAATTCCTTTTATGAGAAAAATAGAATGTTTTAGGATTATCTATCTAAACAAACAAATGTCTATAAAGGATAAAATATCGGTATTCAAACATAGTATATAACATGAAATTTAGTATCATCACAATTAATTACAATAACGCTAATGGACTGTTAAGAACAATACATAGCGTAATTACTCAAACTTATAGGGATTTTGAATATATCGTCATCGATGGCGGCAGCTCAGATAATAGTAAACAAATCATAGATCAATTTCAGAAAAAAATTGATTACTGGGTGAGTGAGCCTGATGGTGGAATTTATGCTGCAATGAACAAGGGGACTAACGTTGCCAAAGGTGACTATTGTATATACATGAACTCTGGAGATGTCTTTTATTCTGAAACTGTATTAGAAAAAGTAATAAAACAGAATTTACAAGAGGATATTATTTCTGGCGATTTGGCAATAGATGATCTTATATTGCAAAGTCCTGATCATGTAACACTTAAAGTATTCTATAAAAGATCGTTGTATCACCAGGCCACGTTCATCAAAACTTCTTTGATTAAGGCTCATCCTTATGATGAAAACTTAAAAGGGGCTGCTGATTGGAAATTTTTTTTGGAGACCCTTATTTTTCAAAATGCGACATACAAACATATAAATATTACGATTGCCAACTTTGAACGAGGTGGTTATACTGAACAACATGGAAACTCAAGGTCTGAGGTTAATTCGGAACTAATAAAATTGTTTCCACAGCGAATATTAGATGATTACTATGATTATTGCTATGGAAGTTCTCCATACAGGAAAATGATGAATCAAGTGGAAATAATTCCCCCAATAAAAAAAATTATATTTAACATAAACGTTTTAATTTTGAAAATAATAAATGTTAGGTTAAAGTCAAAGTGGATTAAGGAGCTATGAGGAAAATTTGTCTATTATATGTCCAAGACTCTTTTACAGATGGAGGAATCAGTGCCATCACTTCAACCAAAGAGAATTATTTTGTAAATAAAGAGGGCTATGAAGTGCATAATCTTAATGCACTATCCACTGGTCTGAATTTGCCAGAAGGTACCTTGGATGAAAAAGTAATAAGGCACGATATATATTTCAATACCTTAAACAAATTAGGAAAAGTACCACTAATAGGTAGACTACTAAGATTTGTATATTATCGAGTAAAACTTTTGAAAATCATTTTTTCAATTAAACCGGATGTAATCATTTTGACACATCCTAAATTGGAACCCCTAACTGTATTATTATTATCTTTTTGGAAAAAACGAGTTTTAGAATTTCATGGATGGTTTAATATTACACAGCCTGACAGTATCTGCATTAGAGAACGATTGGATTTCATTTTTATGTACCATTTCTACAATTTAGTCGCATTAACCCAAGGCGAAGCACTTCATCTTCAAAAATTGACCAAAAATAAAAGCATTTTTATTCCTAACCCTTTGGAACGATTACCTGAAATCATTTCAAATTGTGAGAGTAAGCGAGTTGTGTTATTTGCTCGATTTTCCAAGGAAAAGGGTATTGTACCATTTTTACCTTTTTGGAAGAAAATACAAGAGCAATATCCAGAATGGGAACTTTGTCTTTTTGGCAGAGGAGTTGAAGAAGATAAGATTAGACAAACCATAGAAAATCATAATTTACACACAGTGAAAGTGTATCCTTATACAAATCAAGTTGATGTAGAACTATCTAAATCTTCTATCTGTATTTTGACGTCCTATTTTGAAGGATGGGGATTAGTTCTTACAGAGAGTATGGCAGTTGGAGTACCTTGCATTGCTTATGATTGCCCGTTTGGACCTTCTGAAATTATCCATGACAGCGAAGATGGGTTTCTCACTGAATATCTTAATCCTGATGCGATGGTAGATAAAATAAACTTCTTGATCGAGAATCCTGATAGAAGAAAGGCTATGGGTGGGAAAGCAAGAATCAATGTGCAAAGATTCAACATAGACCAGATTATGGGACAATGGATGCATCTTTTTGAAAACCTTATGTATGGAAAATTCCTCCAGCCCCCAACAATATGAAAATGGTATATATAAAGTTTTTTGGGTCAGGGTTGATAGGGCAGATAATTTTACTGTTGAGATAGCAAATTTTCTCAATTACATCTATATTAATACCAAACTATAACATCAATGAACTGGTTACAGCGCATAGGCAATTACGCCTATTCTTGCTATTTTAACATGCGTTATTTGCCTTGGCATCAGGCAAGGCTTATCCCAATATTAGTCAATCCGAATATCAGGATTGGGGAACTTCATCGAGGTGACATTGTGCTGATGGGTGATGTGAGACGTGCAATGGTATCATTGGGGTTCGCCGGTGTAGAAGGAAGGGCCATGCGAAGGACCTATCTCTCGATTCATCAAGGTGGCAAGCTCGTGTTAAAGGGCAAAACAATTATCCTCAATGGCACTGGAATTGTGATTAATGGGGCAATATTTTCTATTGGTCATCATTTCTTATGCAATAGTGACTGTTTTTTCCATGTTACGAAAGATGTTTCTATCGGAGATAATTGTCTGTTGGGCTGGAACGTGGAGTTCAATACAACTGACGGACATAAAGTCTACCATAATGAGGTGGAGAAGACGATGGCATTTCCAATAATAGTTGGCAACCATGTCTGGATTGGAGCACAGACTTTGATATTTAAAAACAGCAATATACCTAACGGCTGTATCGTGGCCCAGCGGTCGCTGGTATCCAAACAGTTTGACACAAAGAATTGTCTTATCGCTGGAACACCGGCCAGAGTTATCCAAGAGAATGTTATATGGGAACATTAAAGCTTTCAATTCTTATTCCGGCATATAATGTGGAAATGCTATTACCTCGTTGCTTGGATTCCATTGTGAGTCAATTGGTCGACGGTGTTGAGGTAATCATTGTTGATGATGGGTCGACGGATCGAACCTTAGCTGTTGCAAAGGGATATGCAGAAAGATTTTGTAACTTAGTAGTATATTCCAAGGATAATGAAGGGGTCGGTGCGGCTCGAAATATGTTATTGGATCATGCTCGAGGAGAATATATTTGGTTTGTCGATTCAGATGACTATATTGAAGATGGGTGCATAAAGTTGATTCAAAATGAGTTGGATAACTATTTGCCTGATATGTTAGTTTTTGCATATAATAATCATCGAATAGTTGCTTTTAACGGGAATGGTGAGCAATTTATTAATCGAAATTTAATGGATGGTTATCTTTGGACAAAGGTTATTAAACGCAGAATCATAGATGCATTTTCCATTCGATTCACTCCACACCAATATTCACAGGAAGATTGGCTTTTTTTGATGCAAGTTTATCCTCGATTGAACTACATTGTTCAAAAGGATTTCTGTGGCTATTATTATTGTCATGACAACGAGAATTCTATAATGCATGGGATACACATTGAAAATACAAAACGTATGGTTATAGATTCACGGGATTCAATCTGCGCTTTTAAGAAGATGATTCATCAGAATTGGGCAGAACCTTATTGTAAAATATATTCGGAATGGTTAAATTATTCTGTAGCAGGATTCTTGTACAGCTTGTTTCGTATAGATTATTCCATAGATGAAATAAAAAGGGATATATACATACTAAACAAATGTGGTGTTTATCCTGCAGGAAAGTCTAATAGGATGAAGGCAGATTTATTTTTGATGGTTGCCAATTGTGAAAAGATACTGATAATTTTGTTAAAAATTTATAGAGGATTCAAAATATGATTGGAGTAACAATGGGAGGGCGTTTAGGTAATCAGTTTTTGATGTATGCGCTAGCTAGAAAACTAATGTATTTGAGACAGAGGCAGGAACAGTTGGTTTTTGATTTTAGTCATCTTTCCAATAAAAAAGACAGCGGCTTCACAGATGTTCTCCGTTTTTTCCAAATTCAGGAATATATATATTCTCGAGACAACTTAATACTAAAATATGGAAGTATTAAACAAAAGTTTGCATATTTAAGACATATTGCTGCTTCTCATTGTTCAGCCGATTATGATTACGAATTGGATACAAGTAGGTTGTTCCAAAACGGCATATATTTTAATTATAACAATTATCCTGTCCTGCTTTCAGATCATCAAAATATTTTCACGTTTGGCCTATGTGAAACCCCGGCATGTTTTGATGACATAAAAGAAATATTACAGAAAGAATTTACCCCTAAAAGTCCATTGCTTGATAGTAACCAAGGATTAATGGATATCATTAAAAAAACGAATTCTGTGTGTGTAACCATCAGAAGAGGCGATTTCTTATCTGATAAATTTAAGAAAGACTTCTTTCTCTGCGATAAGGATTATTTTGAAAGAGGTATAGAAGAGATTAAAAAGCGTGTAGATAGTCCTGTTTTTATATTTTTCTCAGATGATATTGATTGGGTCAAGGCAAATTTTGAACAATCCAACACAATGTATTTTGAGTCGGGAACGGACCCCGTCTGGGAGAAGATAAGATTGATGTATAGTTGTAAACACTTTATTATTTCAAATAGCACATTTTCATGGTGGGCTCAATATTTAAGTAGAAATCCTAATAAAGTGGTTATTTCTCCTGACAAATGGTTTCCTCATCAAGTTAAGAATTCAAAGTTGATCCAAGAAGGTTTTGTCTGTCTTCAAACAACAAACCAAATCAATGAAAAATAATAGCAGCATTGCATTTTTAGGTCTTTCAAGGTTCTTTGCAATATGTTGGGCGTTATTACCTATCGATTAAAGATGGTTAGAATTGTTGATAGGTTATTATTGGGAGGATGGCGATTATATATTAATAAATCAAAAGCTTTAGACCTATGAGGTTGAGAAATATTTTGTATAGAGTCTATTCATTTCTTTTCTCCTTTATTCCAATTGGAGTAAGTAATTATAAATTTAGAAAAACTCTCTTGTTGCCATTATATAGTAAGTTTTATATTCGGAGACAGCAGGGTGGCGGGATAAATTTATCTAATGACCCAGAACGTCAATTGCGTCAAAACTCGAAAACTGTGATTTACATGGTACAGAGAGAAACGACATTTTCTGGGGGGCTATCCGACCGATTTCGAGGTATCATCTCTATCTATGCAGAATGTAAAAGACAAAACTTACCTTTTCGGATCGTATTTGAGCCATTACATATTCAGGATTATATTCAACCAAACCAATATGATTGGCAGATAAGGAACGAAGATATTATATGGGATACTGATAGATGTTACCCTTGTACAATTTTGACCTATAGGCATAACTTGAAGAATCCCATTCAGCGTTATGCACAAATAACATTCCTGCGGCATTTCTTAAGAAAGAGATATGAGCAAATACATGTTTACTCGAATATGGCCACGGCTGAAGACAATTTTGGGCAATTATTTGAGGAACTCTTCAAACCGTCAAAGGAGTTGCAGGAACAAATTGACCATCATCTTAAACAACTGGGCGGAAAAGGAAGTTATATCTCTATGACTTTTCGGTTTCGACAACTTTTAGGTGACTTTAAAGAAGGTGGTGACGTGCTCCCTGCTGAGAAACGAGAAGAATATATCCAGCTTTGCATCAAATGTGTGGAACGAATTCATCAACAAACCATAGGTAAGAAAATATTGGTAACAGCAGACAGTTCTCTATTCTTAGATAAACTTTATTCTAAGATATATGAGGATGGGAACAGCCGACCGTCGACTAATCAAGATTGGCTATATATTATCCCAGGGAAGGTTGTGCATATGGGATTCACCTTCGATGCAGATGAAAAAGTCTATATGAAATCTTTTGTGGATTTCTTTATGTTAAGTTATGCATCAGTTACTTACCAAGTAACAGATAAACTATTAATGAATAGTGGCTTCCCAAAGCGAGCGTCCATGTTAGGTGAAAATCAATATAAGGAAGTCAGATTATAGATTTTCGCAAATGAATATACGAATTTTGTATTTTGACAGGTTAAAACTATTTGCTATTTATCTTGTTATTTTAGGTTATTATTTATTTTATATCCATAGTGGACTACTTAGTAGTCTAACGTATCAGATAATCTATACATTTCATATGCCCTTGTTCATTATTATCAGTGGTTACTTCTCTCAAAACTTTAAAACGCCATTTTTGCTATTTTCCAAGAGAAAAACTCAGTCTTTGTTACTTCCTGTGTTGACGTGGACATTGATAATTACCTTATATAGTCTGTGTACGGATAGACCGGAAAAAAGAATAGTTGCAGAATTAATAGGAAATTCTTGGTTCTTAAAGGTGTTGTTTGTTAGCCAAATGGCTTTCTGGTTTTTATTGAAAACTCCTTTTTCTGACGGTATTCTTTGTGCAGTTTCTGTTTTAATATCTTTCTTGTTGCCACTGGGAACTACATTCCAGTTTAATTTCATGTTTTCATTTTTTTGGGTGGGATATTTTCTCAGGAAACGTGATAGTCAATTAGATCGAAATAATCAGAAAATATTAATAACATCTGGGCTTGTCTTTTTTTCTATATTAGTAATTATGTTATATAATCAATGGGATTTTACTAATTTAGTTATGAGCTATGATACATGGAATAATTCGCTATATTTGATCATAGCTAAATACCTGGCTGGATTGTCTGGGAGTCTCTTCTTTATTTCCCTTTTTAAAAAGTTTTCCAAAGAAAGCCATAAACAGAATTTTCTGTCAGATTGGGGACGATATACTTTGGGTATTTATGTTATGCAGACTTTAATCATCCAATATGTATTTGAGGATTTGTATCGGCACTTTTTTAAATACTTTGCGGGCAACAATATTATTGTAAATTATTGTCTTACGTTGGTTATCTCTGCATTAACATGCATGCTGTGTGTGTTTTTAATCAAAAAAACAAGCAAGAATAAATGGATGAATATTGTCTTATATGGGGGGCAATATTAGTGAAAAGATTATTTAAATCTTAACGTCTACATGACAAAATATTAAAAGTAAGATAACGATTAATGATGATTATATGCTGATATACATCATAGAATTGCTAATTATATTGTCTTTAGTACTGTTTGTCAGTTCTTCAGAATACAATAAGTATAAAAAGCTCGTTGTGTTTTGGGTGTTTTTTATCGCCCTTGTATGTGGTTTGGGAGATATGCTCGGTGGTTATGACAGATACATATATGGCGAAATCTTTGATGGAACGGCAGATGATCGAGCTCGTGGTATTAACCTCCTCAATACCTCTGCATTCATATATGCAGACAAGGAAAAGGGATATGCATTATACAATTATCTTTTGACCTTCGTCACGTCAAACAGATATATTTTCGTGTTGATTACCACCTTATTGATGTATGTTACGCTTTTCAGACACATTACTCGATACAGTAAATATCCCATCCTTGCTTTTTTCCTTCTATTTTGTATTTACTATTTCTTCACTTTTACTTATTTCAGGCAGATCATGGCATTATGTATTGCTTGGTTTGCAATTCCTTATGCTGTTCAAAGAAGACCGATTCCTTTTTTTACCATCATAATATTAGCAGCTACATTCCATAATAGTGCTTTATTGGCCGGAGGCATCTACTTTGTCGCTAGAAGTCATTTTACAAAGAATCAAATTGTGATTATCATAGTTTTCTCTTTGTTGCTTGGGCTGACACCTGTCTCGACCTATCTTTTTAACACTTTGGGAGGAGCCGTTAATGAAGAAAAAACGGATTTATCCGTTTCTGCAGTTGGTGGTGCGCGTATTGCTTATATATTAGAGGCGGGATTTTTCCTATATATCATGTTGAGGAACTATGACTCTATCGGCAGAAACAGGTTATCTTTGTGTATGTTCAATATAGCACTGGCTTTCATTTTTGTGCTCTGCTTCTTTGTTCGTTTTTTGGATGGAGGTCGTATGAGCTGGTTCTTCCTGATAGGCATCATTTACACGATAGCTGAAATTTTGGGCAAAGAGCCAAAGTGGGGAAAGCAGAAATTGATAGTCATTACTGTCATGGTAGTTTTGTATTTAAGGGTCTTAATGTTGTGGGGCATGCAGTTGTCGCCTTACAAGACTTTCCTAACCAATGGCGTGCGTCAAGGCGATGACATAGAGGAAAGATACGAATACGATGATTATTATAAAAATGACAAGTTCTACAGACCTGTTTTTGGAGGACTCCCTCAAAGATGAGATTTCACGATTAAACTTTTAGAATTTGCTCTTAGATGAACCCACGATTAACAGTCATAACTCCTATTTTCAATAGGAAGGAATACTTACAGAGATTGTTTCATTGTCTGGATAAGCAGACGTGTAAAGATTTTGAATGGATTATTGTGGATGATGGTAGCAAGGAGCTGTTAGCTGATGAGATACAAGAGATCCAGCGTCTGAATGAATGTTTAGATTATGATGAAGATTCAGATCTGATGCCGCGAAGTTTCGCTTTGTCTTATTATAGAAAGCCTAATGGTGGGAAGCATACCGCGTTGAATTTGGGAGTGACCAAAGCGAGGGGAGAGTTGTGTTTGATCTTGGACTCTGATGATGAACTGCCTCCAAAAGCCATCGAAACTATTGTCGGTAAGTGGTCGTTGCTCTCAGTTTCACAACGCCAGGAACTAGGGGGGATGTGCTTTTATATGGCGCATTATAATGGTAAAAGGATTGGAAGTATGGTGTTGAACGATGTTTTGACAGACTCTATTGACATGAGGTATAGACTGCGAATCTCCGGTGATATGTGTGAAATCTTTCGAACAGATATTCTCCGTAACTTTTTTTTCCCTGTGATTCAGCAAGAAAAGTTCTGTCCTGAACAGTTAGTTTGGTTTAGAATTGCTCAAAAGTATAAATTGAAATTATTTAATGATGTTGTTTATCTTCGTGATTACTTAGAAGGGGGATTGACGAATTCAATTGTAAAAATAAGGATGGAAAGTCCTGTTGCTTCTTGTATGACATACGGAGAGATGTTAGAATATAAAGACATACCATTTATTTATAAGATAAAGGCGGCAATTAATTATTGGCGCTTTCATGCATGTCTACATCATGCAGGGGATACAACAGTTGAATGGTACTGGTATGTTTTTAAGCCTGTCGGTGATATAATGCATTTATTGGATAAACGATGAGGATTCTTCAAGTTATATCTTCACTAGAAACCGGTGGTGCAGAGAAATTAGTGAGTCAGATTGCACCTATGCTTCGGAATCTGGGTAACGAAGTAGATGTGGCTGTGTTTAAAGGGTGCGACACGCAGTTCAAGCACAATCTTGAGGACGAAGGTATCAAGGTGATGAAATTTGGAAAGTCATGTTATGGGCTGCGTAATCTTATCAGATTGACTCGAGTGATGCGACATTATGACATTGTTCATACTCACAACACTGCACCACAACTCTATTCTGCGATAGCTAAAGTGTTATGCTCGGTGGTGCTTTGCACCACCGAGCATAACACTTCCAACCGTCGTCGCAGTTGGAAGTGGTATGTTTCAATAGATCGATGGATGTATCACCAATATAGTCGTATAATATGTATTTCAGACAAAGCAGAACAGAATCTTAGAGAGTATTTAAGTGCAAACTTTGACAATATATGTACTATATATAATGGTGTGGACGTGTCTGCATTTCATGCTGCACTGCCTGACGCCGAATTATCACATCCGAGCAAGTTTGCCGTGGTTATGGTAGCTGGCTTTCGCTATCAAAAGGATCAGGATACTGTGATTAGGGCGATTGCAATGTTGCCTGACAATTATGAACTATGGTTGGTGGGAGACGGAGAGCGAAGAAAGATTTTGGAGAAACTTGTAGAGGAACTAAGAGTTTCATCAAGTGTCAAATTCCTTGGTTTGCGGAATGACGTTCCTAATGTGCTTCATGCTGCCGATGTAGTTGTGATGTCATCTCATTTCGAGGGTCTCTCTCTCTCCAACATTGAGGGAATGGCTTGTGGAAAGCCCTTTGTGGCAAGTGATGTCGATGGATTGCGAGAGGTTACAAAGAATTACGGTTTACTCTTTCCTCATGGCGATGCACAAGCTTTGTCGGATATTATTAAGCGGTTGCATGATGATGTATCGTTTTATCAATTCATTGCTGATCGCTGCTATCTTCGCGCTCAACAGTATGATATCAGTAAAATGGTGGAACAGTATAACCAAGTGTATCAGGACTTAGTCTTAAAATAACATTGTAATGGCAGTGGGAAATGATGGTGATGATGTCCGATAGGCTAGTAACCGCGCTGTGTTTGCTACTAAATGGTGGGCTGGTTACATTGTACCTCAGTGCCATTGAAATAGCCATCATGAAATGGTCGATTAAGAGTGCCATGAAAAATCACTTTTACAATTAGAATATCAGCTAATGATGCAGAGGCTGTTTGAAATAATACAAAGTTTCCTGTGGGGTAGAAATGTTTCCAGTCGTCAACTATGCCATACTGAATATGAAGCATTGAGCCAATTTGCTGAAAAGCAAACCTTATTGGGCATTTTGTCAAATGAGCTTATAGACAAGGAGTTCAAGCTAGAGCGTATGGATATTTTCTCAGCCTATGCACAAGCTGGTACTATTGCTTCCGACAATGAGAAAGTAAATTCAGCACTTGAAGAGTTGTGTACATTGCTGACAAGGCATCATTGCCAATTCCTTGTAGTGAAAGGCCAAACTATTGACGCGTTATATCCTAAACGTGGTTGCCGTACGCCCGGAGATATTGACTTCATTGTACCCAAAGTAGACTTTGAGCAAGTAAGAACGTTTATTGCGGATGCGTGGAATGTGAATTTTGAAATAGGGGATGAAGAGTCAGGACATTTGTCTTTTGAATACCATGATGTAAAGTTTGAGATGCATTTTGAACTCATCGACTTTTTCAGTTGTCGAAATCAGAAATATTGGCAAAATCTAGACCTTTATTCGAACAAAATAAATGTCACAATAGGCGAGAAAAAGACTTTAGTTCCTTCATTGGATCCAACACTCAATATACTTTACACCTTTCTCCATCTTTATCAAAGACACTTGATTGAACTTGGTGTCGGGTTGCGTCAGTTTTGTGATATGGCGGTTCTGCTGCATTCCTACAACATGAAAATAGACCGACAACAGTTGAATGACCATTTACATGCTTTGGATATGCACCGAGCTTTTGTTGCTGTGGAAGCAGTGCTTATTGATATATTGGGAATGCCGGTTGATGATTGCCCTATACCTATTAATGATAAGGCAAATAGATCTGTGCCAATAATCATGAAGGTGGTTTTGGAAGGCGGAAATTTTGGATTCAGTAACAGGAAGTCTGTTGCTCGTTCTGGGATTGGCTATTATCTGGAATCTTTCATGTTGAAATTGCGTCTATATAGAATGTTTTATACATTATCACCTCGAGAGATTAGGGCAAAAATGGTTCTCCAATTGCCTAGAAAAATTTGGAAGTCT
Source organism: Prevotella sp. UBA5387 (assembly GCA_002407775.1). Classification (GTDB taxonomy): domain Bacteria; phylum Bacteroidota; class Bacteroidia; order Bacteroidales; family Bacteroidaceae; genus Prevotella. The sequence goes on along the minus strand of DHOP01000080.1, from coordinate 4,198 downwards.
TTCAATCGAGTAATTTGACAGTTGATTTCATAGTTTGATGCAAAAATTATTACGTTTGACAACCATAGACTTGTCGCTGGATAAGTTGGTTCTGGGACAACTGAAGTTCATGAGTCAGTATTACGAGATCTTGGGTGTGGCAGCAGATACTGGACTATTACAAGAAGTTGGGAAGAGAGAGGGTATTAGGGTTATAGATATTCCGATGCATCGTGAGATTTCTTTAGTGTCAGATATTAAGTGTTTGTGGAAACTTTATAATTTGTTTCGGAAGGAACGACCATATATCTTGCATTGCAACACTCCAAAAGGTTCATTGCTTGGTCTTTTAGCAGGTAAATGGGCAGGGGTGCATCATCGGGTTTATACTGTTACTGGCCTACGATATCAAGGAAGTAAGGGGTTTTTTCGATGGGTACTCAAATTGATGGAAACTGTTTCTTGCTACTGTGCCACAAAGGTTATCCCTGAGGGTCAGGGGGG
>DHOP01000080.1:0-3582 GCA_002407775.1 Prevotella sp. UBA5387 | reverse complement strand
GTTATCCCTGAGGGTCAGGGGGTGCTCCAGACTCTACAATCGGACCATATTACTCGAAAGCCTTTGCGTGTTTTACATCATGGCAACATTAATGGTATAGACATTAGATACTATAGTCGACAAAGGGTGCAGCAAGAAGGCTGCTCAATTAGTGGAGAGGCATTAGGTCTCTTAGAAAGTGATTTTGTGTTTGTCTTTGTTGGCAGGATAGTCAAGGATAAAGGGATGAACGAACTAGCGAATGCGATGCAAGAGTTGAATTGCAAGCTATTGCTAGTAGGATCCTTTGACGATGATGATCCTCTAAACGAAAATTGTCGTGTTTTCCTGCAAACCTCGCCCAAAGTGAAATGTGTGGGATGGCAAGAAGATGTGCGTCCGTATCTTGCCGTAGCTGACGCATTGGTGTTTCCTAGTTATAGAGAGGGATTCCCTAATGTGCCGATTCAAGCTGGGGCAATGGACTTACCGTGCATTGTAACTGACATAAATGGTTGCAATGAAATAATCAAGGATGGAATAAATGGTAAGATAATCAATGCTCCGATGAACGTTGGCAGTGTAGTCATGCAAAATGAATTGACCAACACTATGCAATGGTTTCTGGACAATCCTGCAGAGGTAAAGCAAATGTCTAGCAAGGCGCGCGAGATGGTTGCTTCACGTTTTGAACAACGGGATGTGTGGGAAGCCACACTACAAATGTATAAGAACTTACAAAATAAGAGGTAAAAGTGTTGTATTGGATTGCGCATGTCATTCGCGATAATTATCCATGGCTTTGGAATAGTTTAGGCAGAGCACTCTCATGGCTGTTTGGATTGCGCTATGGAAAAAAGATGAGGATGATTTCGCATATTCTGAGACACTATTCACAAGCGGAATATGTATTCGAAAAGTTGGACAAAGAGAACGCATCCGCTCTCGCAAAGATGTTTAGCGAGCAACCAAAGGAGGTGTTTCAATATTTTCATCCACATGGATTCTCTATACATGACTTGGTGAAACTAGTGCAAGACAAAGGATTTCTAGCCTATGTCGTAAAGCATGATAAACAGGTGGTTGGTTATTTCTTTCAGCGCAGTTACTTTTGGGGAAACGCTTACCGAGGCTATATCACTGATTTTCGATGGAGACGGCGTGGCATTAACCAAATGATGAATAGTTGTGCTACAGAAATTGCATCATTTCTTGGTTTAAAGGTTTTTGGTACAATATCACCAGAAAACATGGCCTCCATGAAATCCGTGGAAAGAGTGAATAGTGTGAAAATCATTGAGAGATTGAATAATGGAGACTACTATGTGCAATATCTGCCATTAAAAAAAAGTAAGTAATGATGATTCTAAAGTTTATCTTTGATAAAAGTGCATCTTTTATCGGACTGATATTTTTGAGTCCATTATTGATAATAGTTGGCATGCTAATCAAGATAAAGATGCCGGGAGGGCCAGTATTTTTTAAGCAAAAACGGGTTGGACAACATGGCCGATTATTTACCATTTATAAGTTTCGTAGTATGACTGTTGGAGGAGAAAGTTCTTCTTCGATTGCTGCCACAGAAGAAAGCCGTGTAACTCCTCTTGGTTTAAAGCTACGTCGTTACAAACTTGATGAGTTGCCCGAACTATGGAATGTGCTGAAAGGAGATATGAGTTTTGTTGGGCCAAGACCCGATGTGCCTGGCTATGCAGATAAGCTACAAGGGGATGATATAGAAGTACTTGAATTGAAACCTGGCATTACTGGTCCTGCAAGTTTGAAGTATCGCGATGAGGAATACGTACTATCGAAGGTTGAAAATCCACAGAAATATAACGATGAGGTCATTTATCCGGATAAGGTGCGAATAAATCTATATTATTTACGCCATTATTCATTTATAGATGATATTCGGTTTATTTTGTGTACTATCATGGGGAAGAAGATGTTGTATGCTGGGGAGATGATATAATGATTGATATTTAATTCATGCATCTTACCGTCAGAGGTTAGATAGAATTCCTTTAATAATAATGAGCATTTATTTTATATGATGATAAAAACAGATAAGAGGATTATTTTGTGCCTAGCTCATATGTCAGGCAACGAAATGCAATATATCCAGGAGGCATTTGATAGCAACTGGGTGGTTCCTTTGGGACCAAATGTCAATGCTTTCGAAGAAGAACTGAGACGTTTTGTGATGAGCAAGCCAGTTAAGCTGTCATGGGAGAATGAAAGTTATCCTAATACAATTCAGCCACATGAGAATGATCCAGATAAATTATGGTCTGAGAGCTTTGAGTATTTAGATAAGAAGAGAGTGGTGGTCCTTGCCTCTGGGACATCTGCAGTGCATTTGGCCCTTGTTGCCTTAGGAGTAGGGCAGGGAGACGAGGTGATTTGCCAAAGCTTCACATTTTGTGCATCTGCTAACCCGATAGCTTATCTTGGAGCCAAGCCAGTGTTTGTAGACTCAGAGAGAGACACTTGGAACATGGATCCTGCTTTGTTAGAAGATGCAATCGTTGATCGTATGAAAAAGACTGGGCAAAAACCTAAGGCTATTATCTTGGTTTATCTCTATGGCATGCCGGCTAAGTTGGATCAATTGTTAGCGGTCGCAAAGAAATATGATATTCCTGTGATTGAAGATGCTGCTGAAGGGCTGGGCTCACGATATCATGGACAAGTTTGTGGTTCTTTTGGGGACTTTGGTATACTCAGTTTCAACGGTAACAAGATGATTACTACCTCTGGAGGTGGAGCTCTTGTTTGCCCAGACGAAGCAACAAAGAATAAAGTGATGTTTTATGCGACTCAGGCGCGAGAAGGATATCCTTATTACCAGCATGAAGAGGTTGGGTACAATTATCGTTTGAGTAACATCTGTGCTGGAATTGGTCGAGGCCAATTGACTGTCCTTGATGAGCATGTTAAGCATCATCGACACGTTGCACGACTTTATGCAGAGGCTTTCAAAAATTTAGATGGCATCACGTTCCACGATAACCCATCATCAGAAATGGACTCAAATTTCTGGCTTTCAACAATAACGTTTGATCCGAAGCTTCACGTCAAGGGACAGGAAAATGCTTATAAGACAACCATTAAGAGTGCTGTAGGTGGCGCAGCTGGAGTCATACACTTTGTTGATAGTTTACACACGGATTGTGAGCCTAATGCTAATGTGGAGGCCATGCGTGTGTGGTTAGACCAAGCTAATGTAGAGAGTCGCCCTTTATGGAAACCTATGCATAAGCAACCAGTTTATAAGAATAGCTTGGCTTACACAAATGGAGTAAGCGGGTCGATCTTTAAAATAGGGTTATGTTTACCTTCAGGACCTATGGTTACAGATGATGATGTGAAATTCATTATTGATAGAATCAAGGCTGCCATTGTTTGATGTTTGTATAATTTCATTAGTTAGCCATCCTTTTTTTATTTCGATTAATCCTCCGGAAGCCTATTATATAAATATGGTGTACGGGGTTTTGGTCTTGATCTGCGTCAATTTTCCGAAATATTTTGTTTTTTTCTTAAACTTTTTCCCCGAAAGATTTGGTTCGCATCGAAATTTGCTATACCTTTGCACTC
>DHOP01000027.1 GCA_002407775.1 Prevotella sp. UBA5387 | reverse complement strand
AGCTTTATCCCGAACTGGGGTATTTATATAGCAACATACATATATCTCTTAAGCATCACAGGGTACCTAAGAGAGTTTTTTCAAAAAAGAGAGACGTTCTCTCTTTCTATAGCGAGTCTGTTAATAAAATAAGAAAAAAATAATTATCGAAAGGGACGTAAATTTCTTAGCCTTTAGAAGAAATATCTCATTATTTAGAGTCAACGAATAAAGTTCATGGGAGACCAAGTTTCACTTTTGGGACGAGCGGGCGTATTTGTTGTTTTGATTTTACTTAGCATCCAGGACATATTGTAAGCCAATGTCCTCATAGTTTGCAAGCCTTCGATATCTTGCGAAGCCTCACCTGGGATGCGACCATAAACTACATTCCAATATTGGCTTGTCACTTGGGGCATGTTCAGCATTTGGAATGCCATGTTCATTGTACTGAAAGCAGCTGTTGCGCCACCACGTCTGCAAACAGCAACATTGGCAAAAGGCTTGTAAGAAAAATCCTTGCCGTCAGCATAAAGCGCACGTTGTATCACGGCAAGTAGGGCACCATTGGGCTGGCCCCAATAGACAGGACTTCCAAAAACGAAAGCATCTGCCTCAGCAGCTTTTTTACATAGCTTATTACATACGTCATCGTCAAACGTGCACAATCCATTGTCTTTCTTCTTGCATGTTTGGCAGGCTATGCAACCACGAACTGGCTTATTTCCCAGCTGCATAATCTCTGTCTCGATACCTTCCTGCTCCAGCGTTTTAGCCACCTCCGATAGTGCTATGAACGTATTACCCTCCTTGATAGGGCTACCGTTAATCAATAATACTTTAGTCATCGTTCCGTCTTTTAATCAGATCTTATGCATTTTCTTCAGGTTCAGGATGTACTATCGTTATACATCTTGGAATTGAAGTGGCGATATCTTTCTCGATCTCGCTACAAATCTTATGTGCGGTTTCAAAGTCAGTATTAGGGCGAATATGTACATTCACTTCAACAAATGTATCTGCACCAGCTACACGAACCTTTAGATTATGATGGTACACAATATCTTTATTAGCCTGTAATTTGGATTCGATTTTTTCGGTTAAGCCTTTTGGAACTTTATCAAGGAGAACGTCAATAGCCCTCTTACCTAGCCTATAAGAAATAGTCAAAACGATGATAGCTACACCAATGGCAGATATAGCGTCAGCTGTGTAATAACCAAAGTCGGCACAAATCAATCCTAACAACACAACGGCTGAGCTTAAGATATCTGTTGAAAAGTGGATAGCATCAGCTTCGAGGGCCTGACTGTTATGTTCCTTGGCTGCACGGAAAAGCATACGAGAACGACCAAGATCAATGGCCATGGCAATAATCACAACAATATAACTCCATATAGTAACTTTTGTTTCCGTGTTTCCAGAAACTAATCGGCTAATAGCTTCATAGATAATCCAGATACATGTGATTACTAAAAGTATTGATTCAAAGAATGCAGAAAGATTCTCAATCTTCCCATGACCATATTGATGTTCCTTGTCTGCTGGTCGATCAGATAAGCTAACAGCTACGAATGTTATCAATGCCGCAAGCATATCAAGTAACGAGTGCAGAGCTTCTGAGATTATACCCAAACTGGCAGTGAGGATTCCTACCACAAATTTCATAGTAGTTAAAAACACTGCTGCCAAAATAGAACTAAGAGCGGCTCCTTTCTTGCTTACCATAATTGTTGTTTTTAGAATACGAATCAAAAATTGTTTGTAATCTAGTTACCCTTGATTTAAAATATGCAAATTTAAACAAATCAATTGGTTTGACCAAGTGCTAATCAGTTTTTCTTTTCTTTATATATTGAAATTCAATATATTAGATGATACATTTTACAACAACAATTCCACTGCTTAAATGACTTGATGGTTTCAAAACACAGAATGTAATACAATAATTTTTACCTTCGCAAAATGAAGACGAATTGTTTTTTCCTTATCTTTGCAAGAGTGGATTGAACATAAAGGGTCATATTATGAAAATCTTAATTGCAGGGGGAACTGGGTTCATCGGTAAAGCTCTTACTGATTCGCTTGTAGAGTCGAGCAACGAGGTTAATGTACTCAGCCGAAGAAAGATCGACGATACGAAAGGCGTAAAGCATTATGTATGGAACATTGAGGAAGATTATATTGATCCAAACGCATTCGACGATGTGCAGGCTATCATTAACTTGACAGGTGCGAATATCGGAGAAAGCCGTTGGACCAAAAAAAGGAAGAGGCTTATCGTCGAAAGTAGAATAAAGCCTCTACAACTCCTTGAGAAAGGTATCCGTCAATTTAGACATAATATCGAAGTGTTGATTTCATCATCCGCCGTAGGATATTATGGTGCGGTCACGACACAAGAGATCTTTGAAGAGAATAGTGCTAATGGTACAGATTTTCTGGCTCAAGTTTGTCGGCAGTGGGAAGATGAGGTGCATAGGTTTGAATCTCTCGTTGAGCGTGTTGTCATACTGCGCAAGGGTGTTGTCATAGCGCCAAATGGAGGGATGATAGCAAAAATAAAGCCATTAGCTAAATTGGGAATAAATATTGCCATGGGAAACGGCCGACAGATTCTTCCTTGGATATGCCTCGACGACCTGCGGGGCGTCTACAAGCATGTGTTGCAAGACTCTCGTTATAAAGGTGTTTACAATGCTGTAAGTAGCGAATATACTACAATAAATGACTTTTCCAAGACTCTACTTCACAGCTATGGACGCCCCAATCTGTTGCCTAATGTTCCAGGCTGGGCAGTAAAGATTATTGTTGGCGAACTCTCTTCTATGCTGCTCCAAGGATCACGCATTAGTAACGAAAAGATTAAGAGCGAGGGATTTAATTTCAATTGTTCATCATTGGAGCAATGTCTGGTCGATTCAAGCTTATAGCAAGAACACTTTATTGCTTAATTTAATGAATATGTTTTCCGGTTTCTTCTCAATATCTCACTCCATATGTTAACTCTTGCATTATCCCTTGAATATTATATATAGGAAATGTAACAACCTAATAGGTTTATATTTTGAATAATGACAAACCATGAAGATAAAAAATGAATAGCTACATTGAAAATATAATTTCACTTCGCAGTGTGAAGAAATATCAAGATAAGCCAGTGCCAACTGAGTTGATTGAAGAAATAGTAAAGTCTGGAACCTATGCCCCTTCGGGATTGAATAGGCAGTCTGCGATCATTCTTGCCGTAACCAATAGAGAGATGCGTGATCGAATCAGCAGAATCAACTTAGATGTTGTCGTAAGAGATAATCTGCATACAACATCGGGACATGGTGATCCATTCTATAACGCACCAGTTGTGCTGGTGGTGTTGGGCAAGAAGGATATCGGCACCAGAGTATACGACGGGTCACTTGTCATGGAGAACATGATGCTTGCCGCCAACAGCTTAGGACTAGGGTCTTGTTGGGTTCATCGGGCAAAGGAAGTTTTCGAAACGGAAGAAGGCAGACAGATTCTTTTGGACTTGGGTATCACAGAAGAATACGAAGGTATCGGTAACTGTATTATCGGTTACCCAGCAGAAAATGCGCTTAGGCCTCAGAAGGCTCGCAAGGACAACTATGTTTATTGGATTAAATAGCCTTTGTACAATTGCATATTTTGTGAAAAGCGATACCATCACATGACATACGCATTAGTGACAAGATAAGAAGTATAGAGGAATTTAGTGCTCGGCTATAAAATGGTTGAATTGTAAGACAGATGGTTAGTTATTCACTTGTAAATCAATCGTTTATTGCTATAGTAGCTGGGTGTCATCGCTTCTTATCCCTAAGTTTTATATTCGTTGCGATATCTTGTTAATCTAATGATATGTTGAATCATTTCAGGTGACGAAGCTACAATAGTCAAAGGGCTTGGTCACTTGTTATATTTCATCCAAGCCTCTTCGTGTTAAATGTATATGCAGCATTCATTCACCGATCTACAAAGATTAGTTGTTGATAGTTTAAATTCGGAATATAATTTGCCATTTTGCTATTAAATGTATATCTTTACACCGACTTTTGAAACGAATTCATATCAAACGAAATCAAAACGATATTTCAACAATAATAATATTCAAAACAATGTCAACTGTAAGATTTTACAAGTCAGAGGATCAAGTTCCTTTGGAAATGCACAAGGTTAGAGTAATTCAGAAACTCTTCTTACTGCCTGTCGAAGAACGTTTAAAGAAAATGGAGGAAGCCGGCAATAACACTTTCTTGCTTCAAAATAAAGATGTGTACATGGATATGATAACTGATTCGGGTGTCAATGCAATGAGCGACAACCAAATAGCTGCAATGTCCATCGCCGATGACTCATATGCTGGTTCCGAAACCTGTAACCGTCTTGTTGAATCCATTGAAGAAGTTTTTGGTACCAAATATTTCTTGCCTGCACACCAAGGTCGTGCTTGTGAAAATATTCTTGCAGAGACATTTGTGAAACCTGGAATGTTCACACTGATGAATTTCCATTTTACGACAACAAAGGCCCATATCACGCGCATGGGAGGAAGTGTGATTGAACTCGTAAGTGCTAAAGGTCTCGAACCCCAGAACGATGAATCATTTAAGGGTAATTTTGATATTCCTCAGCTTAATGAGGTTATAAAGGATTTAGGACCTAAAAACATAGCTTTCGTTCGTATTGAGGCAGGAACAAACCTTATTGGAGGCCAGCCGGTGAGTCTTGAAAATATGTTGGAAGTTGCTCAAATTTGCAAGGACAATGGCATCCTTAGCATCCTTGACGCATCACTGCTACAAGACAACCTCTATTTCATGAAGACTCGTGAAGAGCAGTGCAAGAATCTTAGCATTAAAGAAATCATGCACAAGTTGGGCGATGTCATGGACATTATCTATTTCTCTGCTCGTAAGCTAGGATTTGCAAGAGGTGGAGCTATCATTTCTAACAACGAGGAGCTAATTATGAAGATGAAGGAATACATTCCTCTTTACGAAGGTTTCCTTACCTACGGTGGAATGGAAGTTCGTTCTATGGAAGCCATAGCAGTGGGGTTGCGCGAGACTTTGGATATGGAATATATTAGCCAAGGTCCACAATTCATCCAGTATTTGGTTGACGAGCTTGACAAGTACGGTGTACCTATGATCAAACCTGCTGGTGGATTAGGAGCGCATGTAAATGCTGGTGCTATGTTGCCTCATATTCCTCAAAATCAATATCCAGCTGCCGCACTTGCCACGGCATTATATATTGGTGGTGGTATTAGAGGAATGGAGCGCGGAACGCTTTCCGAGCAACGAAATCCTGATGGTTCTGAGAAATATGCTGATTTGGAACTGGTGAGACTCGCGGTACCTCGAAGAGTATTTACACTATCACAGATTAAATATTGTGCAGACCGTGTAAAATGGGTTTATGACAATCGAGAACTAATTGGCGGACTTAAATGGGAAGATGAACCTAAGGTTCTGCGCTTTTTCTTTGGTCGTATGAAGGCTGTAGGCGATTGGCAGGAAAAGTTGGCAGAAAAATACCATGCTGATTTTGGAGGATCTCTTTAATAGACGACAAATAATTCACAACGCATAACAGAAGAAGCTTTTTTGAAACTTGAATATAATTCGAGTCTTTTCCTTCAATAGCTAAGACAAATGGTTATTTTGGTCGAAGAAAAGGATTTGTTATTTTCTTTTCAAAGAAGCTTCTTGTTTTTATTTATCTGATATTTCTAAATCAGGTATGAAAAGATTGTTTGGAATGTCAGCTACTTTATTTAGAAAATATTTGTAAGTTCCAAATTCCTTTGAGATTGATTATATCGAAAGGTTATTGCTATAAATGATAAAACATTTATTAGATATATTTGCCAATGAGCAAGTAACTTAATTCAAAGTTTTTTCATCTAAATCTTTGATACTATTAAATAAAAAGCTCGTAAGAGTTGAAATGGAATCTCAATCTCTTACGAGCCGTACTAAAACATTCTGGAAATTATTCGATCAATTTCTCATTCTGCAGGGCTTAATGAACGGCCCTCATACCACATATTCTTTTGCATTTTCCACATTCGATGCATTTCTCGTCGTCGATTACTGGTAATCCAAAGCCGTTTTGAGAGATAGCTCCGACCGGGCAATGCGGAATCATTGGACATCGATGGTTTTGAGGGCATAAATGTGGACTGACTTTAAGTGCCATGTTGCTTATTTTTTAGTTTATTATTTTGTTGTATTTGTCTTTTGATTCATCATCAATACTCCTTAAGGCCGGGGTACACCAGATGACACAATATTGTCAAACCTTTAATTAGTGAGTATTATATAGGTGAGTTGCCCTAGAACAGTGATTTTTTATCTTTCTGATGATGTGTAGATGCAATTCTAGCATTTCTAGGACAAGAAACCGATAATTTGCTTAGTGCTTATTTCTTGTTTAGCAATACTTGGTCAATAGCTTTTTTGAAATCACCTTTGCTCATTGCCCCCATAGCCATTTGAGGTTGTCCGTTCATAGGAATGAACAGTAATGAAGGGATAGAACGTATGCCAAAGGCGGCGGCTAGCTCCTGCTCTGCTTCTGTGTCGACCTTATATACCTGTATGCTATCGCCGTATTCTGCTTGTAGCTCTTCCAATATAGGTGCAACCATCTTGCATGGACCACACCAATCTGCGTAGAAATCCACAATGGCAGGTTTGTCTCCTAGATATTTCCATTCATTGGGATTAGTCTCATAATTTGCTACTTTGTTAAGAAAATCAGCTGTTGTTAATTTTACTGGTTTCATCTTATTTACCGTTTGTACTTTATTACTCTGTTTGTTATTACTATTTTGTGTATTCCCACATGCAGTCATACTGATAAGCATGAGAGCAGTCATTAATATCTTTTTCATTACTTTTCAGGTTTGTATTTCTTGAATTTATATACCGTCTTAGACTCTTGGGTGTCCGAAGAACATCCAGCCGCACCACATAGCGAAAAATTCAGAATGGATTGTATTAGAAAAAGTGCTGCCAACCAGTAAAAAACACTGTCTTTACTTATGATTGCATAGACGCCAAATCCAATTCCAGTAAGTAGTCGCATGATGCGGCCAGCATTCCAGTCTTTCAATAAATTATTCATGTTGTTTGTTATCTTTTTTCTTAAACATATCAAATAAAAGACCACCTAGGATTGCGCCCCAAAGTATACTCATCAGCGGTGATGATGTGATTGGGCATGTTCCTGATGTACATCCCACAAATCTCCAATATAGAAATCCTCCGACTGAACCAACAATGATTCCTAATGTTGTAAGTCTGTGCTTTTTTATAAAATTGAACAGAGTCATATATTCCTTCTTTAAACATTCCGTGGGAAGAAGTATCCGCAGGAAATAACATTGCAAATATAGCAAATGTTTTCCAATGGAAGATAAATATTTAAGATTATTTATTGATTAAAGCAAGAATTCGGCTATTCTGTTGAGAAGAATATAAAGATAGAAGGGAAAAGGAGACAATTTTACCTGGAACGATCTCTTCTAAAAAAACGAAATGACTTTTTGGAGGTGTTAAGAAATCGAGATCAAGAAGTTTATAGTTGCACTTGTCGATAATGTTTATGAATTAAGTAGTTTTGGAATTAAAAAATTCTTTATTTACAATTATTACTTACAACAAGTGGATAATGCCTTCTTCCCAAATGACACAATTATATTGGCTCGATTTGTTCCTGGATCGTTTTGTGTTTTCAGTGTATTGAAAATAATCTTTTGGTGAATGAATTTTTCCAAAAGCATGAAGTGAAAAAAAAATTTAGCATCCTCCTATTGTTAGTTTGTGTCAGGTGACCAATTTTACAAGTCATATCATTAAAACAAGCAAATTATGAATAGAATCTCTAAAGTTTGGTGTTTATTTGAAAAATGAAAATCAATCTATAAATTTTATAATATGTACCTGTACATAATAAATTTAAGAGAATTAAAAAATTGTTTTTAGAAGTAAAGATCTTCAATAATAAGTCAACTTACAATTTTTCATCTTCTTGCTTTTGTTTTGAAAGCAATCCTAACACGTAATATTTGTATTTAATCATAATTTAAATACCGATATATGGAAATAATAAACCATTTTAACTTTAAGCCATATTGCTTAACTTAAAATCGTGTAATTTGTATAAGAGCTTTACTTTCTTTGATAACTGTTTTGCTTACATTTCATACAAAAAGTAGCAATTTAACAGAAAAGCTGTAATAAATATAGCAGATTTATAGTTGTTTTGAAATATTTTTTTAATAAAGTTTGGATAATAGTCTAATATTATATAAATTTGCAAAAGTTTTTATTAATATTATGTTTTTAATTTAAGAGAGAATTTATGGTTAAGAGACTAACAATGATTCTTGCCGGCCTGTTCCTAAGTATAGGAATGGCTGTGGCACAGACACAGGTCACAGGTACCGTAGTGTCTCAAGAAGATGGGGAGCCAATTGTTGGGGCGGCAGTCCTTATTGAGGGTACTAATACCGGGACTGTAACTGACGTAGACGGCAAGTTCACACTTCAGGTGCAGCCTGGAACGAGACTAAACATCACTTATTTGGGCATGGCACCTCAAAATGTTGCTGCTAGTAACAATATGCGTGTACAACTTGCGTCTAGCGAAAAATCGCTGAACGAAGTTGTGGTAACCGCTATGGGTATTAAGCGCGAGCAGAAAACCTTAGGTTATGCTGCCCAGACACTTAATAGTGCACAGCTCACAGAAGGACGCCTCAATGATGTAACAAGTTCTTTAGCAGGTAAAGTGGCTGGTGTTACCATCAATTCCACTTCAGGGGATCCTGGACAGGCCAATTCGGTGCTTATCAGAGGTATTAGCTCCATCAATGGAAATAATCAACCACTTTATGTTGTAGATGGTGTGCCATTGAGTCAGACAACAGTTCAAGGCCAGCAGCATACAAACTCTATGGGTGGTATCACCAATGTGAACCCCAATGACATCGCTAGCATGACTGTACTCAAAGGTGCCGCTGCTACCGCTCTTTATGGTAGTCGTGCAGCCAATGGTGTTATTGTGATTACCACCAAAACTGGTTCTGCAAATGGAGCTCGCAATTTCTCTATCGAATATAATGGAGGTTTACAGGCACGTCAAGTGTCAATTTTGCCTACTATGCAACAAAAGTATGGCCAAGGATGGAACGGTACGCAAACTTTCATTGAGAATGGTTCTTGGGGTCCTGAATTGGACGGATCATATCAAAATTTTGGTCCAATTTGGAATTACCAGCAGTTGGGACATAAGTATAGTGCTGTGGAGAGTAACGTGAAAGATTTCTTCTCAACAGGTATCAATACAAATCACAGCATTGCTTTGAGCGGTTTAAGTGACGATAAGAAAATGACTTACTACTTGAGTTATGGTTTAACCTATGACAATGGTATTATTCCATCCAATAAGGACACTTATAACCGAAACACATTGGCTTATAGAGGAAGTTATCAGCCTGTCGAATGGATGAAATTGAGTACATCTGTTAACTTTGCTACTTCTAAAACAAATACCGTTGGTTCTTTCCAAGGCGCTTCGGTTATTGATGGTCTTTATGAATTACCACGTGATATGTCGCTGGTCGATCACAAGGATTTGAGTATTGGGTTTAATACTCCTGAGGCTTGGTTGACACCTTATGGTATTACTAACCCTTATTGGGCTATTGCGAATAACTATAATCAAAATAACTCAAAGCAAATTTATGGTAATGTACAGGCTGATATCAAACCAGCAAAGAATGTAACATTAACTTATCGTTTTGGCTATGACTATACTGATTTCGACATGAAGTTAGGATTGCCACAAATTCAACTTGACGATTCAAATATTCAAGATGACATGGGCTATCCACCTTCATCAATGAATAGTAGTGGGTCTGTTTATTCAAGATACTTGCGAAAGTATGAACTGAATCATGACTTCTTGGCTAATTGGACTGACAAGTTCCTTGATGAGAAGTTAGACATCAATCTTAATGTTGGTTTGAATGTAAACGAGCGTTCTCAGACTTACATGGATGGTCAAACTGATGACTTGACTTTCTATTCAGGATTCTGGGATTTAAGCAATGGCTCTACAAAGACAACATTGGAAGAATCACAGAGCAAGCGACGTTTGATCGGCTTGTTTGGCGATGTGACTTTCGGTTGGGATAATATGCTTTACTTGCAGCTTACTGCACGTAAAGACTGGTCTTCAACTCTTCCACTCAATAAGAACAGTTTCTTCTATCCAGGCGCTACACTGAGCTGGCTCTTCACTGAATTGATTCCGAAAAACAACATCCTTGACTTCGGTAAATTGCGTTTGGCTTTGGGTAAAACTGGTAACGATGCTGACCCATACTACACCTCTATGCGTTTTGTTCAGGCTTTTGCCAATGGATATTATGGCACGGACATCGCTAAGTTCCCAATGAATGCATCAAACTCGTTCCTTGCATCAAGCATCATGCCAAGTACTGACTTGAGACCTGAGATGACTACAGAATTTGAGACTGGTTTAAATCTTGCTTTCTTAGGGAACCGAATCAACGTAGATTTCTCTTTCTACAATCGTAACACCAATGACCAAATCTTTACCTTGCCAGTAGATCCATCTACAGGTTACTCAGCTAAGGTGACAAACTTTGGTAAAGTGCGCAACACAGGTATTGAGTTGTTGGTTAATACAACACCAGTGAAGGTTGGTGATTTTCGTTGGGATTTGGGTTTCAACTTTGCAAAGAATAAAAACAAAGTTGTGACCATGCCTGCAAGCTTAGAGGGTGGTAAGACTATTATCAACAGTTTCTCTGCAGGAAACGACGCTGTCTATGCTTATGCTGAAGTGGGGAAACCGCTAGGTGAGTTCTATACTTATATGCCAACATATACCGATCAGGGACAAATGATAGTTGACGAGAACGGTCAGCCCGTATTAACAACTGACGTAAAAGATACTGGTAAGAATTTTAACAACGACTGGACAGGTGGTGTTACAACTGCGTTAACATATAAGGGTGTTACTTTGAGTGCAGCACTTGATATTCGTAAGGGTGGTTATATGTTCTCACGCTCTAAGAATCTAATGGAGTTCACCGGTAATGGTATAATTACCACTTATAACGATCGTAACCCATTTGTGATTCCAAATTCTGTAGTCAGTGATGATAATGGAGGTTATGTTACGAATACAACTCCTATTTATTTGAATAATAGCAGTTATCAGGATTACTTCGACAAATCTGGTATGGGACAAGGCGGAGAATTCTATCTGATTGACCGTTCTTATGTGAAAGTTCGTAACATTACTTTAGCATGGAACTTACCCAAAGCATGGGTTCATAAACTTTATCTTAGTGACATAAATTTGTCTCTATTCTGCAACAATCCATTCGTGTGGACAGCTTCTGACAATTATTATATTGACCCAGAGACAAGTTCTTACGGCAATGATCTGAGTGGTCAGTTTGGTGAACTTTATAGTAATCCTGGCTGCCGTACATATGGATTCAATGTTAGTGTGAAATTCTAAAACGATATTGGCTACATTATGAAAAGAATAAAATTTTTAACAACAATATTTCTCGGCTTAGCCTTAGCTTCGTGCGATAGTTATCTTGATATTAATCAAGACCCTAACTCGCCTACCGAGAGCGGCATTACTAGTAATGTGTTGCTACCTGGAGCAGAGATGAATATCGCAGCCAGTTACGGTGACTATTTCCGCATAACTGGTGGTTATTATAGCCAGCATTTTGCACAAGATTTTGGAACTTCTAACTATTTAGACTACTCCCAATTCTCGCAGTCTGCTACTCGTTCTTCAGGTTCCTACACTCAATTGACTCAGCGTGCTTTGAAAAATTTGCAAACTATTCGGGACAAAGCTTCAGCTGCTCAAGATTGGGGTACTTATTTGGCTGCCACTTCACTGAGAGTATTCACTTATCAGGTGTTAGTTGATGCTTATGGAGAGATGCCTTATACAGAGGCACTTGATGAAACTAACCTATCACCCAAGTATGATGAGGGTAAGGATATATATGCTGGTTTAATTAAAGAATTAGATGAAGCCTTATCACATACTTATCCTGCACAGACTGTTGCAACTAATTTTCTCTTCCCAGGTGAATCTGCAACTAATTGGATTCGTTTTGCTAAAGCTCTTAAGTTGCGAATTCTGATGCGCGAAAGTGGAGTGACTGATGTAACAAGCCAGATTGCTGATCTTATTAATGAGAATGATTTCCCACAAAAGGATGTAGCTTATAAAAATTGTTGGAAGGATGAGTCTGGTGCCATGAGTCCATTCTACGCAGAAGAGTTTTCACCCAAATGGGGTTCAACTCAAGTTAACGTGATTGCTAATATTGCGTTACAAGGCACTATGCAATCTGCAGCCTATATAGATCCACGTTTTGCGGCTTGGTACAACAAAAGCGACAATGGAGAATACACTGGAGGAGTGTCTGGTTCAAATTTCTCAAAGTCTAGCAAATATAAGGCAAGTTATTGGTGTCGTCCAAATGCATCTTATGATATGCCAGTATATTTGATTTCTCTGTTTGAAACAAAATTCTTCATAGCCGAATACTATGCAAAAAAAGGTGATAGTATAAATGCAAAGCAATATTACAATGATGCTATTCGTGCTAGCTTCGCACAAGCCGGAGTAGACGGTGCAGAAGACTGTATTAAGGCATATCCATACGATTCACAGAATTATAAGAAGTCTATTGGAATTGCAAAATGGGTCGCTCTTGCAGGTTGTAATAACTTTGAAGCTTATTGCGAACTACGTAGATTAGGTTATCCAGCTTTTGGTGATATTCAAGGTAGTGATCTTTATGATGGAGTATCTGATAATTCCTATAAGCCCTCAGAATACGTACCTGGAACGCTTTATACTCCTTATCAGGTCTTTGGACAAGTGGGATCAAAAAAATTATTGCAACGTTGGCCTTATCCAGAGAGTTCAACTTCCAGAAATAGTAATGCACCTCAATTCAAAGGATATACAACACCTATCTTTTGGGTAAGGTAATCGAATGACATTACAAAAAAATGTAAAAAAATGAAGAAGATATATTATCATTTGTTTTCATTGCTGGCGATAGTAGCTTTGGCTAGCTGTGATGGGAATTTAGATTCTGAAGGATTGACATCTGTTGATGATTATCCAAAGATTGTTCTGAATGGCGAAAAATTCACTATTTCGCCAATTGGTGAAACTTATACTGATGCTGGTGCATCAGCAACTTTTGTCGGACAAGATTATACATCCAAAATGACCACCACAGGTTTGGATAAAATTGACATTAATACAGCCGGAATTTACTATGTAAAATATTCTGCAACAGGTCCTAATGGATATTCTTGGTCTGAGAAACGTACTGTTGCTGTTTGTGATCCTACAATCACAACAGATTTAGGTGGTACGTGGAAAGTGCAACCAGCATCAAGCAGAACTGATAATGGAGAAACATTCACTAACTGTACAGTGAAGATAGTTTATTTATGTCCAGGTGTGTTTACAATAGATGATTATATGGCTGGTTTTTACCAACAACATCGTTATGGATCACCTGGATCACCTAATACGGATTATAACCTTATGAGTTCTGGTATTTTACAGCTTACTTCAGATAATAAACTTGTAAAGATTTCCTCGTCAGGAGTACCATCGTTTGGAGATACTGCTGGATGTACTAATTTCGATGGGAGTTATAATCCTGATACAGAGACGATTACTTATGACGCTAAAGTCTTGGGATATACTTTCCACGTAGTATTAAATAAATAATCAATAGATTACAACAATGAAGAAAATCATATATTTTACAGCCTCGCTGTTATTGACATTCGTTATGGCTTCCTGCTCTAAAGATGAGGTTGGTGGAACAGTCACACAGCCAGCTGCGGGACAATGGTATGTCACTTATGATTGCTGTGATGCAGATGGTAATGTTATCGAGGGCGGTAATGACTTCAATGAAGGACGCAGCATGGTACTTACTTATAATACCGTTTCTGATGACGGAACTCAACTTTACGTGGATGACCTCTATAATTTCTTAGGGTTTAAGGGTATTGCAAATTTAAATTTGCAAGGTTTAACTTTCTCTACAAATGGAAGCGTTACAAATGAGAACCATGATCCAGAAAAGGGTGACTATACTGATTACGTATCTGATAAGATAACAATCAGTGATGGCGTTATTGTTAAGAACGGTGGAAAACAGAAAAACGGAACAGTTTGTGATTCTATTAGCTTCTATGTTCAGTATTCTCAAGATGCTTCTGCAACTTCTAATGGCTATGTAAAGTATTTCGTTCACGGAGTACGTTATAGTGGCTTGGCAGAAAACGATTAAGATAAATAATCATTATAAATTAACTCCGGGTAAGTCTGAGAACTTACTCGGAGTTTTTTCAGCGAATTAATACCTATTGTTATTCCTTATGTAATCATGTCTTGAAGATTGTATTGTCGATAGGTAAATAAGGAATTCAGTTATAAAATCGAGATGTTATTACATATTCAAGGCTTCTATACACAATATATAAACCTGGAGAAAGCTTGTAATAACGTCAGTAATTGTGTACTTTTGCTGGATGTTATTTCACCCTAGTTATATAATGATAATATCATCAATGAAGAGAACTCTGCTGTGTACCATACTGGTGCTGTTCGTATCTATTTCAATTGCCTCTCCGGTCTATCCTGGTATTTGGCATACTGTTAGATTGGCGGATGGTCGAGAGATAAAAGTTCAGGCCTTTGGGGACGAACGACAACATTATTGGCAGGGGGAAGACGGATTACGCTATGTGAAAAACCCTACAACGAATCTATTCGAAGTGCTTGCTGAGACACCCCAAACCAGTGTTGCACAAGGTAAGCGTTATACTGGAAATATCTTACAAAAGAATGCTCAACAGATAAGTGGTGCCACTCAAGCACAAACATCATCTTATGTGGGACAGAAAAAGGGACTTATCATTCTAGTGGAGTTCCCTGATCAGACATTTTCAATGTCAGATCCCAAAACCTTTTATGACAAGGTGGCTAACTTGAAGGGTTTTAATGAACAATATTTCAACGGAAGTGTGCATGATTATTTCTATGCGCAAAGCGATGGTAAGTTTGATCTTAGCTTTGATGTAGTAGGTCCAGTGAAGGTTTCACAACCTTACAGTTATTACGGCAATGACAATGAGGCCAAAGTTCCTGAGATGGTTCGTGAGGCTTGTATAGCTATAAATACTCAAGTTGACTTTAGTAATTATGACTGGAACAAGGATGGAGAGGTTGAGGAAGTCTTTGCTTTATATTCTGGATATGGTCAAGCGGATCATCCAGATGATGATAAGTACATTTGGCCGCACATGTTCTGGCTTCAAACTTCATCAACGGATGTTCCCCTAGTACTTGATAGAACGAAGATTGATACGTATGCCTGTGCCAACGAGATGACATATAATAACTATGTTAACGGTATAGGAACTATTTGTCATGAGTTTTCTCATTGTCTTGGATTGCCTGATATGTATGATACAAATAATGGCGGTAATTATGGCATGGGGAGTTGGGATCTCATGGATTCAGGATGTTACAATGGCTTTACCTATACACCAAGTGGCTATACAGGCTACGAAAGGATGATATGTGGGTGGGCTTCTCCCGTAAGTTTGAATTCCGATACGATAATATCAGGTATGAGACCTCTCAGTGATAAGGGAACAAGTTATATCATATATAATCCGAATAATAAGACCGAATATTATATTTTGGACAACCGTCAATTGCAAGGCTTCGATAAAGACCTTCCGGGACATGGACTGCTCATCACACATATAGATTATGATCAGACAATTTGGGATTGGAACAGTGTCAACTCTACGGGCTTGAATACAGACGGACAGTTTGTCAACAATCACCAACGTGCAACGATTTTCCATGCAGACAACAATGAAAGTTTATACTCAGAACAAGGTGATACGTACCCATATAATGGAAATGACAGCTTAACACGAAGATCAATTCCTGCCTGTGAATTATACAACCGATTAAGGGATAATCAATTCTTCATGCCCTATGGTTTTGTGAACATTGCAGAGCATAATGATGGAACCATTTCGTTTGCTATCAAAACGGATACTGTCGCCGTAAATTCAAATATAAATCTTGCTGACAACAAGGTATTCGGTGAGTCCTTTGATCTGTGTGCTGGAACAGGAGGCAATGACGGACGATTCAACTATTCAGTAGCTATTGCTGAGTTATTACCTGATAATGTGGGCTGGGCTGCTGACTACGGTTATGGCGGGGATAAATGTGCACGATTTGGTAGCACTGATTACACTAGCATGGGTGATGCCACCACGCCATCGTTTACACTTACTGGCGATACTTGTACGTTGACTTTCCGAGCAGCTGGTTGGAACACTTTGCAAGAAGGCACGGAACTACAGTTAGCATTAAACTCTACTGGTGTTGGTAGTGCAAAATTTGTTGACTCTGGAAACAGTGAAGTGACATTAGGGATGACCAAGGGAGTCTGGAAGGACTTTAGCTTGGAACTAGTGGGAGAGGGGCAAACTAAACTAACCTTCAAGCCGAGCAAGCGCTTCTTCCTTGATGATGTTATGATTTTGAAGCAAGCAAAAGCATCAACCTCGGAAATTAAACGTTTAAATTTACACCAGCCTTCAACACACGCTATTTTCGCCATCGATGGGCGATATGTTGGGAATGACCTTCAAAGTCTGTCACATGGAATTTATATTATGGATGGAAAGAAGGTAGTGAGATAAGTCACTGCTTGTCTTCCCCATAAAAGTAAAATGCCCTGCAAAATCCTTTTGAACTTTGCAGGGCACTTTGTTTTTATATGTTTTGGACCTTTTAAAAGATCGGTTTTATTTATTCGCGATTTCCAAAAATCCTCAATAAATATAGGAAGAGGTTAATGAAATCCAAGTATAGGGTTAAGGCGCCCATTAGAGCGAACTTTTGAGCTGTCTCACCTAAGTCAGGTTGCAGGAGCAACATCTGCTTAATCTTCTGGCTATCCCATGCCGTAAGACCTACGAATATGGCTACACCGATATAGCTAAGGATCAGATCAAACATTGGACTCCTAAGGAAAACATTCACTACGGTAGCAATAATCAATCCAATCAGTGCCATGAAAAGAATGTTACCAATCCTTGACAAGTCTGTCCTCGTAAAATATCCGTATAATGCCATCGCTCCGAACGTACCAGCGGTGATGAAGAACACTTTGGCAATGGAGGCCATGCTATAAACCAAGAAGATGCTGGAAAGCGTCACGCCATTAAGGGCTGAATAAATGGCGAATAATGTAGTGGCAGTTGCCAATGACAGTTTGTCTATACGTGCCGTGGTATAAAATACCAATCCAAGTTCTGCAATCAAGAGTATCCAGATTGTTGCCCTATTGCCATAAAGTATTTGCAACAAGTTGGGACTGGTGGCCACACCGTAGGCGCAGATGCCTGTGATAACCAATGCCATCGCCATCCATACATAAACTTTTCGCATAAGGGCAGGGAATGCTGCTGATACAGCACCTTCTCGTCCATGTACTAATCGTTCTAATTCGTTTACTTCCATATTTTGTTTTTTACGTTTTGTTTCTTGTTATATTGCAAAAGTAGGCCTTTTATAATCTAGATGCAAGAATCATGCCATTCTTTTTCCCTTTTTTAAGCATCTTTGTGAGGTGCATCTATGACACAAGTGAACAAAGTCTGAGTCATGTAACTCGTCGTGAAATGCACTGTTTCTTGTGTGTCATGAGTATCTTCAATGGTAATAGTTTCCCTTAATTGACATAACATACAATCAATTGTGCTTGTGATTCAATTTGAATCACTCCGTGAAACAAATTGAATCACTCCGTGAACTAATTTGAATCACTCCGTGAATCAAATTGAATCACACCCCCTATGAAGTCTAAACGGAATGCACATCGGCATTTATTGATATTCCGATGAACTAGTGGCCTTGCCTAGTAAGGTGAAAATAAAAAAGCCTCGGATATTCTCTATGTCCGAGGCTTGATTAAATAATATGAGTTGATAATTAAATATCTAGTTTCTTGCGAATATCTTTTGGAACTGCATTCTTGTTAATCATCATATCCATGAGATTATTGAGAATGAAACTCTTAGTCATATACCATGTGCCCTTGTACTCACCTGTCTCTCCCCAGGAGTTCTTCACCATATAGTATTCCTTGCCTTTTTGGTCCTTGGCAATACCATAAATGAGCATGCCATGGTCGTCTGTGAGCTGCCAGTTGTCATAGTTCTCCTGACGCAATTTCTGACTTACTCCAATCTCTGGTACATCCACGCCCAATGAGTCCACCAAACTTTTCTTTTTAGCTGGGGCAAGCTTGAGCCATTTAGCCATGTCACTGCCCTTTAAATTCTCCATCTTCTTGGTGTCAATCATATAGGCAAGACCTGTGCGTGTGAATCCGTCTTCGCTCACATCGCCACCCCAAGCGACCGTGTAACCGTTCATCACAGCGTTGTCAATGATCTTCTCGATGTCTTCGATAGGGATGTTCCATGACAGAGGATTGCGCCAGTTGTCCTGCACCTCAACAGCAAAAGATGTCCAGAAAGGATGATGTGTGTAGGAGGTGAATGTAGTATAGTTGTTCCAGTCGAGACCAAGGCTTGCAGCAAAAGTTTGCGGAGTATAGGTCTTTCCCTGATAGTTGAATTTCTCTGGGCACTTGCCAAGATAGGCATCGAGAATACCCTGTAGTCCTTCTTTCCACTGATTTGAAATCTTCTTGGCTGAGCTCTTGGCAACACCCTGCACGTAGGGAGTCATCAAAGAGAAGAACTCATTGAAGTTATAGAGTGAATCTCCTTGTGGGGTTCCAGGAAGAGGCATGGCATCTTCAGGGCAGATTCCATAGTTCTGGATGGCATAGAGCACGTCATTGCTGGCACCTCCCTCTGAGAACTGACAATCGCCATGCAGTCTTACAACCTGAATGGCACGATCCATATAAGTCTTGTTGGCAACGAAACTCTCACAAAGATCGTAGGTTTTGCCAGTGGACTTGAGAATTTCAGCCTCAAAATAACTCATAGTCGAGTAGTCCCAGCAGGTTCCTGACTGATTTTGGTCCTTTACACTCGTTATCGGATTCTGCTTCACAACAGTAAATACAGGCTTGTTAGGATTAGCCTTCTCATTCTCACCAGCCGTGCATATTGTAGTAGCAAATAATGCAACAGCTGCTAGAAACAGTTTGTTATTCATTCTGTTTATTATTGATTTATTATTATACTTTGGTTTAATACTATCTGTTTATTGTGCAATAAAGGCTTCTACATCCTTTGGATGGTAAGGTATACGATCCTTGCCAAGGAAGCGGCAACCATCCTTTGTGATGAGCAGATCGTCCTCGATACGTATGCCTCCAAAGTCCTTATAGGTCTCAAGCTTGTCGAAATTGATGAATTCCTTGCAGTGACCACTGGCCTTCCAGTCATCGATGAGAGCGGGGATAAAGTAGATGCCTGGTTCGTCGGTAACGACAAATCCCTCTTGCAAACGGCGTCCCATGCGAAGACTACTTGTTCCGAATTGGTTGAGATTTGGTCTTACCTCATCATCAAAGCCAACATTCACCTGATCAAGGGCCTCCATGTCGTGTACGTCCATGCCCATCATATGACCTAATCCATGGACAAGGAACATGGCATGTGCACCAGCCGCAACCGCATCGTCCGTATTTCCACGCATCAGACCGAGTTCCTTCAAGCGCTCTGTCATCAGTCGACATACACCGAAATGCACGTCCCAATATTTTACTCCTGGCTTGGCCACGCTAAGGGCATAGTCGTGACATTCCTCGACGATGGAGTATATCTCCAACTGCCGTTGGTCGAAGTGTCCGCTTATTGGAGTGGTACGGGTGTTGTCAGAGCAATATCCATTGATGGTTTCGGCTCCCGCGTCGCAGAGCATCAGTTTTCCAGCCTGTAGTTTTGCCATCGATGGGGCCCCATGCATGATCTCTCCGTGTTGGGAAAGAATCGTTGGGAAACTCACCATTTGGCCGTAGGAGTTTGCTATGCCATCAAGTGTGCCAGCTATTTCTTGCTCAGTGATGCCTGGACGACACATCTTCATTGCAGTAGTGTGCATCTTATAACCGATAACTGCAGCACGTTCTAGTTCCTCAATCTCTTCCAACGACTTAGTGGAGCGCTGCTTCACTACAGCCTGAATGAGTGGCATTGAGGCGCTTTCCTTTTGTTGATTGGGATGAATGCCTAATAGATCAAATATTTGAATCTTGATATCCGATCGATAGGGTGGGAGGAAATGGACAGCTCTTTTCTCACGCATAGCATCGTGACAGATAGTAGCAAGCTGTTTCATGGGTGCCGTATGTGCCACTCCTACTTGTTTCGCCATATCATGTAGGCTGTCGGGAGAACCAAACCAAACAATGTCGTCAATGGCAATGTCATCTCCAACAAGAGTCTCAATGTCGTTATCAATATCGATAACACCTACAAGTCCGTCTCTTTTCTGACCAAAATAATAAAGGAAAGAGGAGTCCTGTCTGAAAGGGTGGTATCCATTGTAGGGGCCGTTAGCGGGCGCATCATTGTTGCCGAATAGAACTATTAGACCTTTCTTAACGAGTTTTTTCAGTTCTGCGCGGCGACTAATGTAAGTATTTTTATTGAACATAATCTTTAAATTCTAAACATTATTATGCAAAGATAAACAATTTGCCCCTAAAAAATAGTAACTTTGCAGTAAAAATATAAGAATTTATGCAAATTGAAAGAAATACGGGGTTGGTGCTTGAAGGTGGCGGAATGAGGGGGGCATTCACCTGTGGAGTACTTGATGCCTTCATGAAACATGAACTGTATTTTCGTTATGTTGTAGCTGTTTCGGCTGGTGCATGCAATGGTATGAGTTACATTTCTAGACAGCCGAGACGTGCTCGTATTTCTAATATTGACTTTTTGGCAAAGTATGATTACATAAGTGTCAAGAATCTGATAAGGCAAGGTAGTATTTTCGATCAAGAGTTACTCTACGACCGTTTCCCCAATGAATTGTTGCCATTCGATTATGATGAGTATTTCAGTCATGCTGAAGGATTTGAGATGGTTACTACCAATTGTCTGACTGGATATTCGGAATACCTTACTGAGACTCAGGATCGCAAGCGTGCTTGTGACATTGTGAAAGCATCTAGCAGCTTGCCATTTGTCAGCAAAATGGTTAATATCGATGGCGTACCAATGCTCGATGGTGGCATTATCGACTCCATCCCAGTGATGAGGGCTATTGACACTGGGCACGAGACTAATGTCGTGATACTCACTCGGAATCGTGGTTATCGCAAGATAGCAAAGGATAGGAAAATTCCTCGATTTGTTTACAAGAACTACCCGCGTTTACGAGTGGCACTAAGTAGGCGTATTGATGCTTACAACAAGCAACTACAACTTGTTGAAGACTTAGAGAATGCAGGGAAAATAATCTGTATTCGCCCTCAAAGTCCAATGGTAGTAGAGCGTATAGAGAGAGACGTTAACAAATTGGAACGTCTTTATGAGGAGGGCTTTGAGATGGGAGAGAAGTTTTATGATGAAACAATAAAAAAATGAAAGGATGAAAAGATGCTTTGAATTGAAGTCCATTGCTGGATACTCATTACTATATTTCATCTTTTCATCTTTTCATCCTTTCATGTTATCATCTTTTATTATTCTAATAGGTCCGGACGGAGTCGCTTAGTTCGCTCCAGAGCTTGGTCCATTTCCCACTGTTTGATCTTGGCTTCATTGCCACTAAGCAAAACGTCGGGCACTTTCCAACCCTTATACTCTGCTGGACGTGTATAGATAGGTGCGGCAAGCAGGTTGTCTTGGAAGCTGTCGGAGAGGGCGCTTTGGTCATCACTGATAACTCCTGGCACTAAACGAATGACGGCGTCTGCAATGACAGCAGCTGCAAGTTCACCCCCTGTGAGCACAAAATCGCCAACGCTAATCTCTCTTGTGATGAAGTGGTCGCGTATACGCTGATCAATTCCTTTGTAATGGCCGCAGAGAATAATGAGATTTTGTTGCAGGCTCATATCGTTGGCAATGTGCTGATCAAACTTCTCACCATCCGGAGTCACAAAGATCACATCATCGTAATCGCGTTCTGCCTGAAGCGCAGATATGCATCGGTCAATAGGTTCTACTTGCATGACCATGCCAGCAAAGCCACCATAAGGATAGTCATCCACCCTTCGCCATTTATCCAAGGTGTAATCGCGCAGGTTGTGAAGGTGGATTTCTACCAAGCCTTTCTTCTGAGCGCGCGCCAAGATGGACTCGTTGACAAAGCCTTCGAGCATCTCGGGTAATACGGTGATGATGTCTATTCTCATGTTTCCTATATGTAACTCTACTCAAACGTCCATTTAGCCGCAATCGTTGGTATGGCATAGAAGCCGTCGTGCTCCTTATTCTTGTTCCATACGAAGTTATTGCTTATTTCTACCTCGCTGCCAAGACTGAGGTTGACTTTGTCCCATCCTTTCAGGGTGTTGAGGTTAAACCAGAATTGAGGTTCGCTCAACAAAATCCAATTTCCTTTGGCAGATGGGTCATACCATAGGTCACAAAAACCGTCGAATGTGCAAAGACCGTTAGCAAACTTTAGTCCCCAAACCTCAGTAAGCTGAAAAGAATTGAAGGCGCTTACGTTCCAGTGACTATTCTTAAAATAATGCTTGTACATAGCCTGAATACTGAATGTGCGGCTAAAGTCGGCACTATGCCAGTTCCATGCTGGACCAGCAAGTACCGCATGCTGAAATCTTGTGGCAGCCCAAGTGTTCACGTCACTGGTAAGTCCACCATTGTATTCCACATGTGCTGCCCACTGTTGATTCTTTGATACGTTGAACTCGCGTGAAATCTCCCAGTATGCGCCTGCTACTCCATCGCTCTGATAGTCAATATCAGTGAACATGAACGTGCTTCCCCACTTGTCCGGCTTGAACATCTCTACGGTGGTTGTTGCACTTGGCCTAGTCGATAGGTCATTATAAAGGGAGTGACCGAGATCATAATGTAACTGCACGTTTTGTGCAGTCATGGTCAATGCGCTCAACAAAAGAGCTACTGAAGTAAGGACTTTTTTCATCTGCTTTTGAAATTTCGTGCAAAATTAGTTAAAATCCCTTCAAACACCAAATGATATGTTGGTTAATCGACAAACCTACTGATGAATTCGACCTCTGAAATGATGGGGATGCCAAGTTGCTTCGCTTTGAGGTTTTTGCCACTGGTTGAAGTCTGATCGTTATTAATAAGGTAATTGGTCGATTTGCTGACTGATCCCGTAACTTTTCCACCTTGACTCTCGATATAGGACTTGAGTTCATTTCTATTATTATAATGGTGAACATCTCCTGTGACCACAAACGTCATACCTTCGCATCGGTTACCGATGGCAGATGTGTCCTCTTGAATAATATCAATCTGCTCTAATAGTCGTTCCACCATCGATAGATTCTTGGGGTTGCTGAACCAACTGACAAAAGCACCAGACTTTTCGGGGCCGATTCCAGGAATCTTTGCAAGTTGTTCTTGGGGAGTCGGGTCAAACAAATTACCGGTTTGATTCCGTCCTGATGCTAAATCGATAAGATCCTTCAGTGGATAGGCTGTGAGTAATCGATTGCACACATCTTGTCCTATCATCGGTATAGTGAGTGAGAAAAGCAACCGCCGAGCTTCTACTGTTCTTGCTTTTTTTATAGATTGAACAATGTTTGAGGCTGATTTTTCACCAAAACCTTCAAGCGTTTCGATCTCGTTGGCATGGTTAGAAAGACGAAAAATATCAGCGTATTCATTGATCCAACCAAGGTTGATAAATCTTGCCAAAGTTTGTTCTGATATACCATCCACATTTACCCCTTCTTTTGAGACAAACCGAGTAAACTTTTTCATTTGTTTCGCAGGACATTCTTCATTGGTGCAATGTAGTGTCTTAGTACCACTATTTGGACTGACAGCGACCTCTGTTGAAGCATGACAAACGGGACATTGAGTTGGAATAACTAGTTGTCCTACCTGTTGTGTTACTTTGATAACCTTCGGAATAATCTTGTTAGCTTTGATTACCGAAAGACGTGTGCCTTGTCCTCCAATACCCAGTCGTTCACATTCGCTGATATTGCAAAGCGAGGCCCGCTTCACGGTGGTGCCTTCCAATTCCACCGGACGGAAAATTGCCACAGGTGAAATGGTTGAGGCTGCGCAACTCCATTCAACTTCTTCAAGTTCTGTATCAGCGCTTTCGTCTTGCCATTTGAAAGCGTAACCTGCGCGCGTGGCATGGTGACCAGTCACTGAACCAGTAGCGGCGTACGACGTATCATCAAAGGCGATCACTAATCCGTCTACAGGATAGGGATTTTTACGGTTGGTTACGCGAAGCGTCCAGCTATCTATTACAGCCTGGACGTTTTGAAAATTGGGTTGTGCAATCAACTCATGCTCCACGCAGTCCATTCCATTGGTCTTGAGAAAATCCATGCGTTTTCCCCATGAAGTAATATCTTCTTCGGAATAGACGAGCGTAAAAGGAATCCAATGAATATGTCGCTTGGCGACCTCTTCCACATCCTTGAGTGTGAGTGAGCCGGACGCAAGGTTACGGGGATTGGCATATTCCTCGTCGTTTTCCATATTGAATTGCTCGAAGTCATTATAGCTGATGATGGCTTCGCCACGAATAACTAAATGCCCTTGGTCTTTGATAGTCGAGGGAATGCCCTCGATGGCTCTGGCAAGATGGGTGATATTTGTTCCGATATGGCCGTTGCCACGGGTCACAACTTTGGTTAGCTTCCCATTATCAAAAGTAACTACAAGTGTCAAACCGTCAAGTTTCCATGATAGCCAGATGGGTTTCCCTTCTGCCCATTTTACCAAATCTTCTGTCTTCTTCGTTTTGGCGAGTGACAGAGCAGAGAATTCGTGTTCCTCCTTCTGACCGGCTATGTTGTCTTCGGACACATTGTTTGTGGGTGAGTCGGGTAGTATCTCTCCCAACTCCTGTTCCAATCGCTTCAGTTCGTCAAACTTAGCATCCCATTCGTAGTCGGTCATCTGCTCAGATAGACCATTATAATATGTGTTCGAGGCACGGTTCAGCTCGTCGACCAGCTGCCGCATTCTTTCAAGATTATCCATTTTACATGATTGGTTACCTCCTAATAAATAGGATTTGTAGCTGTGAAAAGTTATAACGGTAGCGCAAAGGTAACGAATTTGTACTTATAAAATGGGTTTCTGAGCTTCTTTTTCCATATGGGGTTTATCGTTATTTTATCTCATATATTCAAGTTTGTCATATCCATTTTTGAGCCTTTATTGGATGTACCGAAGTGTTCTTGAGTATATATGTTGAACTTGAATTTTTCAAATGGGAGGCGTTAACAATTTGTAAAGCAGTATCGATGCTGAATGTCGTATATCCTTTTTTGTGTAAGTTTGTGCCCTATGAAGATAATCGTTTCAAAGGAAATCGAACAGGTTTGTCCTGGATTTGTAGGTGCTTGTGTGGATGCTCGAGTTAAAAATACTTCCTATAGTCAGTCGTTATGGGATGAGATTAATGTTATGGGAGAAAAGTTTCGCGACTCGCTGACCACCGAATCGCTCAAGCAAGTCTCTGGTATCGCCGCCACTAGGCGTGTCTATCGAATTTGTGGCAAGGATCCGTCGCGCTATCGCCCTGCTTCTGAAGCGTTGATAAGAAGGCTGTTGCTTGGTAAATCATTATATCAAGTCAACACTTTAGTTGATCTTATCAACCTAGCCAGTATAGCTTATGGCTACAGCATAGGTGGTTTTGATGCGAATCAGTTTGTGGGTGACACACTGACACTAGGAGTCGGTCGAAAAGATGAACCTTATGAGGGTATAGGTCGTGGAATCATTAATATTGAGGGTTTGCCAGTCTATCGTGATGCGATAGGCGGAGTTGGTACACCAACATCAGATCATGAACGAACAAAGATTTTGCCCACGACGTCACACCTTGTCGTCCTCATCAACGGATATGATGGTAACGAGAACGATGTCATCGCTAATGCTGAGTATATTCAAAAGTTACTGAAAAAGTATTGTGATAGCGATGGTGGCACTTATTTTTTATACCGATAGTACTTCCGCGTCGTTATCTTAATTTGTCTATCATCTGGTTTCTAGCTTCGGAATTTTATAGGTTATTCCGGCTTCTCTCAATTATTGATGTGAAGTTTACGTGACGTAATGTATATTGCAACATCAGAGAAGACGGCTTTTGGTTTAAAGCCATCCTATCTTTTTATTTCGATTAATCCTCAGGAAGCCTATTATATAAATATGGTGTACGGGATTTCGGTCTTGATCTGCGTCAATTTTCCGAAATATTTTGTTTTTTTCTTAAACTTTTTCCCCGAAAGATTTGGTTCGCATTGAAATTTGCTATACCTTTGCACTC